>CAMEON010000061.1 GCA_945929845.1 uncultured Clostridia bacterium
CAGTTGGTGGTGCAGGAAGCGGCGGAGATGATGGTGTCCTCAGCGGTCAGGGTGTTCTCATTGACGGAGTAAACGATGGTCTTCAGGTCGTTGCCGGCGGGAGCGGAAATGACCACCTTCTTGGCACCGGCGTCGATGTGTGCCTGGGACTTTGCCTTGGAGCAGTAGAAGCCGGTGCACTCCAGCACCACATCCACATTCAGCTCACCCCAGGGCAGATCCTGTGCCTTGGGCATAGCGTAAATGGTGATCTCCTTGCCGTCCACGGTGATGGAACCGGGGGTCAGGACAGTCTTGCCGTCCTCAGCCAGCTCAGGCTCCTTGGAAGACACGGTGTGCAGACCCTCGCCGATTCTGCCGCAGTACCCGCCCTGGGCGGTGTCATACTTGAGCAGGTTAGCCAGCATCTTGGGGCTGGTCAGGTCGTTGATGGCGACGACCTCGTAGCCCTCTGCGCCAAACATCTGACGGAAGGCCAGTCTGCCGATACGGCCGAAGCCGTTGATAGCAACTCTTACGGACATGATAGAATACCTCCATTTTTATGTGTTCTTGTTTTTGAACCCTGATTCTCGGCTTTGCGGCAACAAAAGCCACATACCACCCCTATATTTTACCGCATTTCCCGAAATTATACAAGCGTTTTTTATGAATTTTCCGAAAATCATCACTTTGCACCCGGCAAAAACCGGCCTCCCCCCGCTTTCGTGCAATATGACGAAAGCAGGGAGTGGACAACTGGTTACCGGCCACTTGTCGGCCGGGCGTGCGGGGCCTGTCAGTTCCAGTACACCTGGATCTCGGCAAGCTGCATGAGGTAGCCGCCCAGGTTCGCCTCGTAGCTGCTCCGCAGCTTTATAGCACTGACACGCACATAGCGGGCGGTCACATCACGGTCGGGTAGTTGTCGAAGGATAACACCCTGGTATGTCGGTACCTGCCGGAGGCCGAGATTGTCTACGACCGTTACCACATGCAGGCTCAATACAGCAGATATATTCGATTTATTTCGATCCCTCTTAGTAGGGCTACACACCAAGTATTATGAAGAACCAAATTTACGGACCGCCAGGCTATCAACTATTCGGAATGGTCACATCCGAGAATTTTTTGACCTCGATACGCCGGAACGCACAGCCGACAGCACCGCGATCTGCCACAGCGACTTCAGTAGGAGCCACGGCAACCAGTGTGTTCTCTACAGTGGTCGAATGACCATCCTTATCGGTGATCACAGCCGAAACTGCAAATTCCGTGTTGGGAGAAACGATGGAGAAAGCATCTCCGTAGGTCTGGGAGCCGGATAGTGTGATGGTGTAGATAAGCTCATCTCCAGCCAATATATATATTGTGTTCAAGCCATCGTCAGCAATCGTCCACTCGGTGCAGTTCGGCATATCGTAATCCAAACGCTTGTAGCCAATGAGTTGTGAGGCTGTCTCGTCGTAGGTCTTAATGACCAGGCTGAGCTTGCCATCACGAATGAAGGCACTGATGCCGGCACCACCCATAAGATCGGTAGAACCCAAGCCGGTATCTTCATAATACCAAACATTATTGCCAGTGGCGTTGGTCAACTGATGTACGCCGCGCACGAAGGTTGCATATGAACCACCCAGGATTGTTGCATCAACGGTGATCGCATACTTTCCCTTAACTGCGGCATAGATTGCATTAACATGACCTAAATCATAGTACTTACCCTCTTCATCGCTCTTGATGGCATCCTGCCCATTTCCGAAATGCCATGTAAAATACTCACACAAGTCGGAATCCTCAATGCAGTCACCCACATATTGTGATGCGGCGTCCGATGCAAATGTCTTGCTGATGTCTGTAACGCCGGAATCCGGGGTATTTGAAGTCTCGGTCTCGGGTTCAGTTTCAGTTTTGGGGTCAGTTTCAAGCTCCGTCTCGGTTTTTGTCTCCGTCTCGGTTTTTGCCTCCGTCTCTGTCTCTGTCTCTGTCTCTGCCTCTGTCTCGGATTCCGAACCCGTTGTGCTGTTCTCCGTGTCGGAGACAACCGATGTGGTGGCGGATGTGACCGTCTCAGTGTCCGTGGAGCTGTTGTTATTGTTGTTGCAAGCAACAAGAGATGCACACAGTGCGACCGCCATAGCAGTCAGGATCATAGTTTTTTTCATGTTTGCCTATCCTTTCAGATAATTGTTCCATCAGATTTGTTCTTTCGTTCTGTTCATTGTAAGTCTGCTCACCGTTCGAGTAGATGGATGAACCAAACAGCAGAGGCAGACCAACCTTTTCAGTCAGTGTCATGGCTGAGAGCGGTGGCGTGCCACCTTATAGGCGGGGGAGTTTGGATACCATGTCTTTCAGTTTGTTTTATTTTCGAAAAGCCAGGAACAGCCCACCGTAGGGAGCCGCCTCCGGGCAGGTGTAGTACGCCATGCGATCAGCGGGGTCAACCAAGCCATCCACCCACTTGATATACAATGTGTCTCGATTGGCGATGAGATCAGTCGAAATTGTCAAGTAAAAGCTCTTGTCCGCCACCCGGCAGGTCGCCTCACCAACTGTTTTCCATGCGCCTTCGGTCAGTTCCTCGACCGAGCAGCTTGTATCGGAACCACCCGTGCGGTTGACAGCATATGTTTTCTCGCCAATCTTAATAAGGAGCACAAGATTTCCTTCCTTCGTTGAATCTTTGACTGCCTCGGCAGTATCCACCCGGAAGTAGGTGGCGGTCTCGTCAGCCGCCACATAAATGCGGCTGATATCGTTGTCTGCATCCTTCGTCGTGTATACCAGGGAGGGATAATTCGCCGCCTGATGCTCGCGTGCGCCTGCTTCGCCGATCGGATCATCGTATCGCAAAACGCCACTCTGCTCCCAGTCTGCATCGCCGCTGATCGTTGTGCTGCCGATGTGTTCTGCACCGATCGAACAACCGTATTTAAACTGCGCAATGTAATAGCACATCTGCAAGTAGTAGTTGTCCCCGTAGCCACCGCTCATCGGCTCGATATCGCGGCTGTTGTTGATATTTGCATTATCGATCAGGGAAATCGTTCCATCGCTTCGTACACCCAAACCAGATATCCACTCATTCCAGCCGGTAACAAACACCATGTCCGGCGATTTTTCCAAGGCAACCTGCCACTGGCGGGCGAAGTTGTATCCGTATCGCCAAGCATCGGTCTCGCCGTTCCACTCCAGATTGCAGGTTCCATTCCAGTTGCGGCTTCGGTCGCCGGTCTCGGAAAGCACATTGGAGCTCGAGCTTCCCGTCTTGCAGATCTCGGCAACCGATACATTCATGAAGGAATATCCGCCATCCGACTTGTCCCGGATGACCTGCGGGGTCGCACGGAAATCCAAGTACAAAAGGCCCGTGCCGGAATACCCGGGAACAACTGTTTCATGCGGGAAGGACACATCCCGGATATCCAGCGCATCCACCACGCCCTCGTCGTAGGAGGCGAGCTTTTGGATACGGTCGATCTGGTAGCTGGCATCCTTGCTGTACCCGGTAATATTATCAAAGATGACGGGCTTGTCGTGTCCGTTCCAGTGGTAGAACAGCTCACTCCACTCCGGATGACGGCTGTATATACGCTTGTACAATGTGTTGACCGTATCGGGGCCGTCATCATATGCCATGAAGGCGATCTGCGGAACACGGACGCCCTGCTTGACCAGTGCGTCAGCTGTTTCAAGCAGTAGATTGATGCGCTGGATGTATCCGCCCTGCACACCGTTGGTCTGATCAATCACGATAAAGTCCACATCCGCCATGGCCAGCATCTGGAGATGACGGGTCACGACCCACTCGTCCAACGCATCGTAATACCCGAACAACGGCTCCCCCCACCAGTGTACTTGTCCTTGATCACCGCCACCGGCGTCTTTCCACTCATCGAGCGTAATGCCCGTCTTTCCGATCAGATCCAGATTGGCAAATGTCTTGGTATTGTCGTTAATCTGGGTCAGTTCCGGCCCACATCCCTGCCAGATGAAGTAGAACACCCCGACCTGCTTGTCCGTCTCCATGTCGGTCGGCAGCATGACCTGTAGCCCTGTATCCGACACAGCGGACAAAAGCTTTGAGGACTTCACCGCAGGTTCGGTTTCTGCTTCGGTTTCTGCTTCGGTTTCGACCTCCGAGCCCGGCTTCGTAGTGCTCTCGGCATCGGACTCTGCCGTGCCCTCCGTCACAGCCAATGTTTCAGCCTGCGTGCCGGAAGGCTCCGTGCCTGTAGCGGTACCACCGGAGCCACCCCCACACCCCGAAAGGAGCAGTAGCCCCACCAGAGCAACACAGGCCTTCCCCCGAAGGCGTCCGAATATTGCCTTTTTTTTCTGAACATCCATGCGGTATTTTCTCCTTATTCGTTCGTTCTACCGGCCGATTGAAACATGAGAATCTCAAAAGTAGCTCCCATTGTTCATTTCTGCCGTGCACCTTGGCGGGGATTACCACGCAATCCGAAATCAGCTTGCTATTGGCATCTCCCTTCCGTAGTTTCTCTATTATACCATAAAGACATAAAAAAAGCAAGAACCTTACGATATTTCGAGGTGCCCGATCGTCTATTTTTGGTTACAGTTCACCTGTCCCCCGCAGTACGCTCTCTTTTCCTCCGTAGAGCGGGGCGAGGGGTTCCCGCTTTACAGTAAAAAGAGAGCGCACGGCGGGGGGTAGGTGAACTGTAACCAAGCAACACCGGAAATTCAAGAAAATCTTCAGAAGTCCTTGACAGGAGCCATGATTTTTTGTATAATAAGTAATGAATAGCTTGTGCATCGCCAGCCGAGGCTGGACGCACAACATAGCGGAAAGGAAATATGCGTATGGTTGGGAAAAACATGAAAAAGCGGCTGGCCGGGCTGCTGTCTGTTGTTTTGGCTGTGTCAGCGGTCGCCTCCATGGCATCCTGCGGGAAGGGTGAGGAAACCCCCAAGGACACCTCTGCCAGCGGAGCAGTCACAGAAGCGGAAAGCACCTCGTCCGCTTACAGTACCTTGGAGAAGCAACAGTTCAACCAGACCTTCACCATCCTGTGCAGGTCGGAGTTGAAGGATGACTTTGATATCCAGAACTACGGAGGCTCGGAGAATGACCTGCTGGACGACATGATCTATGAGCGGAATAAGGTGATAGAGTCGGACTATGGTGTCACCATTGTCTGCGAGATCCCGGGCGATTACATGGTGGTCAACGAAAAGATCCGCTCTCAGGCGACCAACGGTCTGGACGACTATGACATGGTCATCGGCCACAAGTTTACCTTCACCAGTTGCGCCCAGAGCAACTACCTGCTGGATCTGGCCTCTGTGGATGTGCTGAACCTGTCGGATCCTTGGTGGGATGCCGGTTGCCGGAAAAACATGACTGTGGACGAGAAGACCTTCCTGATGACCGGCGACATCCTCCCCTCCTCCATGAAGATCTCCTCCTGCCTGGTCTTCAACAAGAAGATGATGAAGGATCTGGGGAAAGAGGAACCTTATGATCTGGTCAAGGAGGGCGGCTGGACACTGGATGCCCTGCTGTCCATGACAGCGGATGTCACCCAGGACAAGGACGGCGACGGCAAGATCAACTACAAGAGCGACAGATTCGGCATGACCGCCTGGAAGATGGATGCTCCGTACAGCATGTTCTACGGTGCCGGCGGTATGTTCGTTTCCATTGATGAAACCGGTACGCCTGTGCTGGACTTCGATTCCGAAAAGGTGATCAATATTTACGACAAGCTGTATACCACCCTGGTCTCCCAGGAAGCATACATGGTAACAGAAGTAGGTGATTACGAAACGAACTATGATGTCTTCGCCGAGGGTCGGGCGCTGTTCTGTGACACCACCCTGAGCAAGATCACCAGCTTCCTGTCCTCCATGTCCGAGGACTACGGCATCCTGCCTGAGGCAAAGTATGACCAGTATCAGCAGGAGTACCTGTCCTTCGTCAACGGTGCCTCCGGCTTTGTGGGCATGGTCAGCAGTGAGCAGTCCGTGGATTTTGCGGCTACCATCATGAACGCCATGGGCGCATACAACTATGACAAGGTAACGCCCAACATGTTTGAGATCATTACCAAGCTCAAAGGCTCCCGTGACCCCCAGTCCGTGGAGATGGTGGACATCATCCTCCGCAGCCGGGTGTACGATTTTGCCTACTTCTTTGATCTGAGTGTGGCCAATGTGGTGCAGGAGCAGCTTTCTGGCAAGAAGCCGGATATCTCCTCAACGCTGACCTCTGCCACCAAGCAGTCTTCGACAGCTTTGAAAAAAATAATCAATACATTCAACAAGTAACCCTGACAAAGCGGTGCGTCGCTGACTTGCGGCATTCCGTTCCCTTATCAAGAGTGACGGAGGGACTGGCCCTGTGATGTCACGACAACCTGCCCACCGCGGGTAAGGTGCCAATTCCTGACAGATGAGTGTGGAGCGTCCTGTGTTCCGGAGCTACGGGCAGGACTGTATACCGTGTTCCCCTTGCGGGCGGTGTACGGTCGCTGTACCGGGTCAGGCTATGGCCTCTGTCCCGTCCGTCGGGGCAGGGGCTTTTCCTGTCATGACGATATGCACATAGAAAAGATACAGAACAAGAAAGGATCATAACCGTGAAAGACACGAAAAAAGTACTGTTTACCAGCGAATCTGTGACCGAGGGGCATCCGGATAAGATATGCGACAAGATATCCGATGCCATCCTGGATGAAATGCTCCGGCAGGATCCCCTGTCCCGGGTGGCCTGCGAGACCTTCTGCACCACTGGCTTTGTAGCCATCATGGGCGAAGTGACCACCAACGCCTTTGTGGATCTGCAAAAGGTGGTGCGTGAGACCGTGCGGGATATTGGGTACACCCGGGGCAAGTACGGTTTTGACTGCGACGGTTGCGCCGTGATCTCCTCCATCCATGAGCAGTCCCCGGACATCGCCATGGGCGTGGATCAGTCCTACGAGGCCAAGGCCGGGCAGGGGGACGGTCTGGACATCGGTGCCGGGGATCAGGGTCTGATGTTCGGCTATGCCTGCGACGAGACCCCGGAGCTGATGCCCCTGCCCATCTCCCTGGCCCATGCGCTGGCCAAGGGGCTGACCATGCTCCGCAAAAGCGGGCAGGTGGGCTACCTGCGGCCGGACGGCAAGACCCAGGTGACGGTGGAGTACCGGGACGGTGTGCCCGCCCGGGTGGACACGGTGGTGGTCTCCACCCAGCACAGTCCGGATGTGAGCCTGTCCACCATCCGCACCGACATCATCGAACAGCTGATCCGCCCCATCATCCCGGCTCACCTGCTGGATGCGGACACCAAGATCTATGTCAACCCCACCGGCCGCTTTGTCATCGGCGGGCCTGCCGGGGATACCGGCCTGACCGGTCGGAAGATCATCGTGGACACCTACGGCGGCTATGCCCGCCACGGCGGCGGTGCCTTCTCCGGGAAGGATCCCACCAAGGTGGATCGCTCCGCCTCCTATGCCGCCCGGTATATCGCCAAGAATGTGGTGGCCGCCGGGCTGGCCTCCCGCTGTGAGGTACAGGTGGCCTATGCCATCGGCGTGGCCAAGCCTGTTTCCGTGCTGATCGACACCGCCGGAACCGCCAGGGTGCCGGAGGAAACCATTGCCAAGGCGGTGCTCTCCCATGTGGATCTCCGTCCCGCCGCCATCATCCAGCGGTTTGACCTCCGCCGCCCCATCTACTACCCCGTGGCCGCCTACGGACACATGGGTCGGGAGGATCTGAATACCCCCTGGGAGGCCCGGGATCTGGCTCCTGTCCTGCAAGCGGAGCTTCTGTAGGCGCACGAACCCATCACACACCCCCCGCATATGCTGTCGAAGAAGAGAACAGCCATGCGGGAGGTATTGCCATGTTTACAAGTACAAAGGTCATGCAGGTGCTGGCCGAGGTGGCGGTGGCGGCACTGGTCGCCGGGGGGCTTGTCAGTCTGATCCGCTTTGTTGAGGAATGGTTGCTGACACCGGCACCTTTGACGGCGGCACTCCTGATCCGCACCGAACAGGAGCTGGACAATCTTGACCTGCTCCTGGAGGAGGCCCGGCGGCACTCCCTGCGCACCGGCCGCCACAGGCCGGTGGTGCTGATCGATCGGCGGCTTCTGGCATGCGGAGAGGACGGACAGCCCCGGCTGGAGGGATCCGTCCGAGCCACCGTAGAGCAGTACCGGGCACTGTGCTACCCAGTGGACATGACACCCACGGAGCCGGGACGGTAGCAAGCCGTGCCGCCGGAGTGTACAACAGCCACAGAGACGGATGTCCGGAAAGGAGGGAAGACCTTATGAAGAAGAAAACCACAGGCCGGACGGAGGCTCCGTCCCATGCGGAAGACCAGGCACCCGGCAAAACGCCGGGGGCGGTGCAGGGGAATCCCCCGGAGGAGGGGCTTGTCCAGCTCCGGGGGACGGTGGAGCGCATCATATACTGCAACCAGGAGAACGGGTATACCGTGTGCGACCTGGGGCTGGAGGACAGCTCCGGCGACGGCGGTCAGGGCGACGAGGTGGTGACGGTGCTGGGCACCCTCCCTTACACCGGCAGTGGGGACAACCTGATCCTGTGGGGCAACTGGGTGCATAACCCCAGGTATGGCCGCCAGTTCAAGGTGGTGCAGTATGAGCGGAAAATGCCGGCGGATGCGGCGGCTATCCTTCGCTACCTGTCCTCCCGCACCGTCAAGGGGGTCGGCCCGGTGCTGGCCCAGCGGATCGTGGAAGCCTTCGGGGACAGCACCCTGGATGTGATGGAGAACCACCCGGACTGGCTGACCCAGGTGTCCGGCGTATCCGCACGGAAGGCCGCCGAGATCGGGGAGGACTTCCGTGCCAAGGCGGGCATCCGGTCTGCCATGATGTTTTTCCGGGAATTTTTCGGTGCGGCACTGACCGTGCGGATCTACAAACAGTATGGCTCCGGGGCGGTGGACATGGCCCGGGAGAACCCCTACCGCCTGTGCGACGAGGTGGACGGCATCGGCTTTGAGAAGGCTGACCGGATGGCCATGGCTCTGGGTGTTGACCCGGAGGGAGAGGAGCGGCTGATGAGCGGCGTGCGGTATGTCCTGACCTCCAACGCCGTCCAGAACGGCCATGTCTGCCTGCCCCGGGAGAAGCTGATCCCGGCGGCGGCCGCCCTGCTCCGCACGGACGCCGGGCGCATCGACACAGCGGTGGCCTCCCTGCTGGAGAGCGGGAAGTTGGTCTCCCGCCGCTACGGCCGGCAGGAGTTCCTGTTCGATGCCGCCCAGGATCGGGCGGAACAGTTCATAGCGGACAAGCTGGTGCTTCTGGACACCCTGTGCCCAGCGGTGGACGGCGGGGATGTCAGTGCCTTCATCGCCAAGGAGGAGCGGGAGACCGGCATCGCCTACGCCACCGGGCAGAAGAAGGCCATCATCCAGGCTCTGTCCCACGGGGTCATGATCCTGACCGGCGGCCCCGGCACCGGAAAGACCACGGTGGTTCATGCCCTGATCCAGATCTTCCGCTCCATGGGCATGAAGATCGCCCTGGCGGCCCCCACTGGCCGGGCGGCCAAGCGGCTGTCCGAGTCCACGGCCTGCGAGGCCCGCACCATCCACCGCCTGCTGGAAATGAGCTTTGAGGAAGGGGGCGGCTGGGGTCGCTTTCGCCGGAACGAGCAGGAACTGCTGGAGGAAAATGTGGTCATCATCGACGAAGCCTCCATGGTGGACAACGGGCTGATGTGCGCCCTCCTGAAGGCTGTCAAGCCGGGAGCCAGGTTGATCCTGATCGGCGATGCCGACCAGCTACCCAGCGTGGGTGCCGGGCGGGTGCTCAATGACCTGATCGACAGCGGGCGGTTCGCCACGGTGCGGCTGGTGGAGATCTTCCGGCAAGCCCGGGAGTCCCTGATCGTCACCAACGCCCATGCCATCAACCAGGGCAACATGCCCACCCTGACCGTGAAGGACAACAACTTCTTCTTCCTGTCCCGCCGCACCGATGCGGAGGTGGCTTCCACCATCGTGGATCTGTACCGGGTGCGCCTGCCCCGCACATACGGCAAGGAGACTGAGGGGGGCATCCAGGTCATCTCCCCCTCCCGGAAGGGGGAGGCGGGGACGGAGAACCTGAACCGCCTGCTTCAGGCGGCACTGAACCCGCCGGAGCGGAGAAAGACGGAGCTGACCTACCGGGACACCGTGTTCCGGGAGGGCGACCGTGTCATGCAGACCCGGAACAACTACGAGGTGGAATGGGTGGACTGCGAGGAGGATCAGAACAGCGGCGGCGTGTTCAACGGTGACATTGGCGTGATCCAGGAGATCGACCCGGAGGAGCGGGAGATGCTGATCCGCTTTGACGACCGGGTGGCACTCTACACCGCCGAAATGCTGGACGAGCTGGAACACGCCTGGGCGGTGACGGTACACAAGAGCCAGGGCAGTGAGTACCCCTTTGTCATCATCCCCATGTACAGTGCCCCGCCCCTGCTCCTGACCCGAAATCTTTTGTATACCGCTGTCACAAGGGCCCGCCGGATGGTCATACTGGTGGGTCGGGAGGATGTGGTGCGCACCATGGTCGGCAACAACCAACAGTCCCTGCGCTACACCGGGCTGTGCCATCGGCTCACCGCCCCGGCATCTGACGGGTCTGCGACCGCATCCGCCCAGGCGGCAACCGCCCCGTCGGCACCCGCCCTGGCGGCGGGCGGAACGGAGGCCACCAGGCAAGAGGAGGATCCGTCATGAAGGGCTATAGGGAGGTGCTCTCCCTATACCTGCGGGATCTGCTCTTTCCGCCCCGGTGTGCCGGGTGCGGGGAGCGTCTTGTTCCCTTTGACCCGGCTCGCCCGGCTCTCTGCCCCTTGTGCCGAACGGCCTGGGAGGCGGCGGGTCGGGCTTCCGGTCTGTCCGGAGGCTGGGAGGAACCGGCGGCCGGGGTGTATCTGGTGCCCTACCGCCCGGAGGATCCCGGCGACGTGCCTCAGCAGGTGATCTACCACATCAAGCATCGGGATGACAGCCGGGTCTTTGACTGGCTGGCGGCCCGGCTGGCCGAGGCTGTGACCCGGCAGCTGGAGGCGGAGGGGATCCCGCCGGACACGGTGATCCTGACCTACCCGCCCCGACGGCGGTCGGCGGTGCGTCGGGAGGGCTTCGACCAGGCTCGGCGGCTGGCTGTCTGCCTGTCTCGCCGGCTGGGTGTGCCGTGTCTTTCCCTCATCCGTCGCCCCGCAGGGTCTGTGCGCGGTGCCGGGCGGGAGCAGAAAAAGCTGAATGCCGACCAGCGAAAAACCAATGCGGCGACCTCCTATGTGCTGGCCGACGATGCTTCCTCCCGCCTGTCTGGCCGCTTCGTGGTGCTGGTGGACGACCTGTGTACCACCGGTGCCACCCTCTCCGCCTGCTCCGCCCTGCTGACATCCGCCGGAGCCTCCGGCGTGCTGTGGGCCACCGTCGCCCGGACTGCTTCCCGCAAGTGACGGAGTGCGTGGGACGAGGGACGGGGGACGAAGGATACGCCGGGGAAACTTTCTGAGTGAAGTATGCCACATGGTAAACTTCATGCACTGGCGGCATCCGGCATTGCCGGTGGAGACAGTGCTGTTCTTATCAAAGAAGCCCCCAGGCGTCTCCCGTACCTTACCTGAACTGTACCCCCCAGGTTACAGTTCACCTACCCCCGCCGTGCGCTCCCTTTTCCGCCGTAGAGCGGGGC
>CAMEON010000062.1 GCA_945929845.1 uncultured Clostridia bacterium
CTGTACCACCTCATTCAATCAGCGTTTCCCTAGATAAAAACCTCCCTTGTGTAAAAGGGCGTTACATCAGCGAACCGTGACGGAGGGATTGCTCTTTCGGCGGGAGCAAGCCCCCGCCCTACGACAGACGACAGACGACGGACGACAGACGACAGATCCAGATCATTTTGCCTTACCCTGATATCGGCTATCAGGAAATGAAGTTTAAATTGTTACGCCGTAGTAGGGGCGACATCCGTATACGGAGCCATATACGGATGTGGTCGCCCACCCTGCGGGCGGATATGGAATCCGCCCCTACAAAGTTGAGGGGGTGCTTTTTCAAAATGGCATAATACTGTTTCTTCTCCGGGTTATATATACGCCATTCCTTTTTCCGTAGGGGCAGATTCCATATCCGCCCGACATGCAAAGTATGACACATATGAAGCATGAGGTTATGCGATTATTTCATAGGCTCTCCGGCTGATCTGTTATGTTTCTGTTTTATCTCCCATGGATGTACCTGTTCCCTTCTTTTTGCGCAAAAAACTCCCGCCTGTAGGGGGAACAGGCGGGAGAAAATATTTCATTTTTTACAGTATGTTTCAGGACGCACGGGCACCTCTACCCGACCCGTCAAGCGACTCAGTGCTTCTTCTTCAGAGCCACACCGGCAGCCATAGCGGTGAGAACCACAGCCACAGCACCGCCGATCACAGAGGAGCAACCGCCCTTCTCTTCCGCAGCAGCAGTGGTGGTCTCAGGAGCCTTGGTCTCGGGAGCCTTGGTCTCGGGAGCCTTGGTCTCGGGATCGGTCTCGGGAGCCTTGGTCTCGGGAGCCTTGGTCTCGGGATCGGTCTCGGGATCGGTCTCGGGAGCCTGGGTATCAGGCAGATCAACGGTATCCTCACCCACGCCAGGGGTAATGATACCCTCGCAGGTCAGCTTCATGCCTTCCTTCCACTTCAGAACCAGGGACATGCCATTCTCAGCAGGAGTCCATGTCGGATTCTCTCTGTTGAAGGTACCGTAAGCACCGACAATAGTGCCATTGGTCTCGCTTCTGTTCAGGTAGCACAGGGTGATACCCAGGGTCAGGTCATGGTTGGCATCCAGGGCAGCGGTGTAGTTCTCCACCCAGGACTTGTTGGCGAAGTCCTCGAACAGCATCTGCCAGGACAGAGCGAACTCAGCGTCCCAGCCGCCCTCGGTGGCCTTGGCAACGCCCTTCACGCCGTCACCGTTGGCCTCGGACAGCAGAGCGTCGTAGCCATCGGAGTTCTGTCTCATAATCTCCAGGGGTGCGCCGTCAGTAACGCAGCAGAAGGAGTAGAAGATGTTCTGGGGGTTCGCAACGGCATCGGGATCCTCAGCCATGATGGTCTTGAACTCGTTGTTGAAGTCGATAGCGATCTGGAAAGCATCGCCGTTGTAGCCGGCAGCATTGTCGCCGTATGCAAAGGCATCGTCAGCGATATGGAAGCCGATGTACAGCCAGTCTTCATCAGCCACATAGTAGGCATTGATGGAGAAGTTGTCAGGCAAATCGTTGGGGTTCACATTGTCGAACAGAACCAGGTTGGTCTTATCGATGGTGAAGAAGGTGTAGCCGGCCTCGCCCCAGTCCTCCAGGCTGCCGTCCATGGTGATCTTATCGGAAATATCGGGATCCCAGGTGATCTCAACAGCACCGACCTCCTTGAAATCCACGCCTTCAACGAAGGCAGCGGAAACGGAGACAGCACTGACTGCGAGCATCATAACGATGCTCAGAGCAACTGCCAAAAACTTTTTCATGTTCTTTCCTCCATTTAAGTATGAATGGTGTTTACTGCCGCTCCCCCCCAGGATGCGGCACCGGTGGCTATATCATAGCACGCTTTTGTGAACTCCCGTTAATGAAAATGTAAACAAAAATCCAGCAAAAGAAGCCTCAATATCTGTCACCGAAAAGCTGAAGCTACCCGCCTGTCTCCCAGCTCCTGGAAGCCGACCAGGTCGGACATCTTCGTGGTGTTCCCATTATAGCATTTCTGAACGAATTTGTCAACCCGTTTGCGCAAGTTTTTTGGCGTTTTTTTGTCGTTTTGTGACAGTGCGGGAAAAGTATGGAAGTCACGATGACGGTCAAATAGAAAAATTGAGAAATAGAGAAAAAGAGACAAGAGACAAAGCAAAGGACAAAGCAAGACAGCCATCTTTGGGGAGGCATTCCATGCGCTCCCCTGCGCCATGGCACCTGATCAAGACCACTGCATCTCCCGTATGATCTCCTCCCCCTCCAGGCTCAGGATGCGGAAAAGGCCGTCCTCATAGAGGGCATAGGAGCGGGGGAAGCCGCCCTTGGGGAGGGAGACGGAGCCGGGATTGAGGCGCAGGATGCCCCTGCCATCCGCCTCCAGCACCGGGATATGGGTGTGGCCGGACAGGAAGACGCTGCCCTCCTCCAGCGGGGGCAGGTCGTCGGCGGCGGGATCCGCCCCCGCCCTATGGCCATGGGCGGCGAACCACACCCGTCCGTCCACGAAGAGCAGGGCGGTCTCGGACAGGATAGGGAAGGGGAGCACCATCTGATCCACCTCGGTGTCGCAGTTGCCTCGGACGCAGAAGAGACTGTCCCGTACCTCCGGCTGGGACAAAAGGGCAATGACCTCCTTCGGGGCATACCCGGCGGGCAGGGGATTCCGGGGGCCGTGGTAGAGGATGTCCCCCAAAAGGATCAGCCGCCGGGCACCGCTGGCCCGGTAGTGCTCCAGCAGGGCTTTTGTACAGGCACTGTCCCCATGGATATCGGATGCAATCATCAGTTTCATTTTCAATCTCCTATTTACTTTCCCACTTGTGCTTTTCTTTCAGTATGGCGTACAGCTCCCGGTAGGAGCGGTGGCGGGAGGGGGCGATCTGCCCTGCCCGGACGGCCTCCACCACGGCACAGCCCTCCTCCTTCTGGTGGGTACAGTCGGTGTAGCGGCAGTGCCCCAGGTACGGGGCGAACTCCCGGAAGGTGTCGGCCAGGTCGCAAAGGTCGAAAAAGTCGAAGTGCTCAAAGTCCAGAAGGGAGAAGCCGGCGGTGTCGGCGATATAGCCCTCCCCGTCGGGCAAGGGGAACAGCTCGGTGTGGCGGGTGGTGTTCTTTCCCCGCTGGATCCTGCGGCTGATGTCCCCGGTCACAAGGGACAGGCCGGGGAACACCGTATTGAGCAGGGTGGACTTTCCTGCCCCGGATGCCCCGGCGACGGCGGTGATGCCGCCGGGCAGAGTGCGGCGGGCGTAGGTCGAAAATTCCTCCATCCCGGTGCCGTCTAGACAGCTCAGCACGAAGCAGGGGTACCCCACGGCGGTGTACAGCGCCGCCAGCTCCCCGGCCCGGGCGGGATCCAGGTCGGCCTTGCTGACCACCAGCACAGGCTGGATGCGATTGTGCTCCAGGATGGCCAACAGCTTGTCCAGGGTGTACAGATCCGGGTCGGGAGCCGCCGCCGCCGCTACCACCAGCATGCTGTCCAGGTTGGAAAGGGGCGGGCGGATCAGGCTGTTCTTCCGGGGCAGGATGTCCGTGATGAGCAGGCCGGTGCGATCCGGACAGGGGACTGTGCCGCTGTCCCCCCGGCGAAAGGAGGCATCGGTATATGTAACGGCGGCCATGTCCCCCACCAGCGGGGTGGTGCGCTGGTGGCGCAGGCCGCCCCGGGCCCGGCACTCCACGGTCTGCCCGGACAGGGGGTGATCTCCGGGATCCAGCCGGACGGTGTACAGACCGCCGGTGATCTTGATGATCCTTCCGTTTTCACTGTAGCTTTGATTCTGATCCATGAATGGCGTTCCTTTTCCTTGAGCGTGCGGGGGGAACATTCCCCCCATCGCTTTCAAAAATGACATGGGTGTGCCGGGCTTCTATAGCCATGGCCAGAGGAAGTGGCGGCGGGGCGGGTCATCGGGGGCGGGCTGGGTCTCCTCCGGCTGTGGGTGAGCCACGGTCAGGCTCACGGCGCTCCCCCGGGGCACCCAGGTGTCCGGCAGACGATCCTGGCCGATCACCACTGCGGTGGCGGTGTACATAGTGGTGGCCGTGGCTGTGCCGTCCTCCTGCACCTCGCCCACCGTCAGCCCGGCGGACTCCAGCTCCTGGATGGCCACATTCAGGGGCAGGTCGGACAGATCCGGGCAGCGCACGGAGGCATCCGCCCCAGGCTCCACCGCATAAATGCGAACCGTTGCCCCAGCCGTCACCTGCGCCCCGGCGGGCGGGTCGGTGGAGAGCACATGGCTATACGCCCGGCTGCTCGCCCGGCTATATGCCCGGCTGCTCGCCCGGCTGCTCACCCGGTCACCCTGGAGGCGGCTCCCGTATATCAGGGAGGTAGAAAAGCCCATATTCTGCAAGGCAATCTCCGCCTCCCGGGGATCCATGTCCGTCACATCCGGCACCTTCAGCATCTGCTCACCCAGGCTGATGGTCAGCCGCAGGGCGCACTTCTGCACCCCCGGCGTGACCTTCCTCTTGGCGTGGGGCGGCGGCTCCTGGGACAGAATTTGACGGGGTGTCGCCGGGTCGTACACATAGGTCACGGACACATCAAAGCAGTCGCTGTCGGCGCACTGCCCGTCGGTGAACAGGGTGCCCACCAGTGCCGGTACCTCCACAGTTTTCACCCCGGATCTGTCCCGACCGGTGATCAACTTGTACACCGCATCGCCGAAGAGGGTGTCTGCGCATATCCAGACTGTGGCCGCAAACAGCAAGAGGCAGAGGCAGAAGATACCCCCGCACCGACCCATGCCGCCCCTTTTCCTGTGTGTCTGTTTCCTGCACTCTGCCATACCCTGCCTCCGTTGCCCGCCCCGGTACCGGAACGGGCTTTTTATATATGTAGAAAAGTCCGGCAGTCTGCGCTTCGCTCTTATCATACTCCAAATTCCGCAATTTGTAAAGAGCCTCTTTGTAAATTTCTTAAAAGTTCCCTGCCGCAGAATAGAAACTTTGTATATATGGGATATTGAAACTTGTCGGAATTTCATATATAATACATACAATGCCTGTTGTGCCCGGTTTTCCGACCCGTTCGGTCGCTGACCGCTCACGGTTTGATTATATTTTGTGCCCGGGGCGGGCAGTCATGCACCGCTGTCCCTGACAAATGCCGGCAGGCGTGGATGTCTGCCGCCGTTTTGGAGTTTTTTGTGAAAATACAACAGAATCACAGCTACCGGGAGGGTCTGCGGGACGGCGTGCCCATTGCCCTGGGATACCTTTCCGTGTCCTTTGGCTTTGGCATTGCGGCGGTCAGTGCCGGACTGACACCGCTCTTCGCCCTGCTCATCTCCCTGACCAATGTGACCTCCGCCGGGCAGGCGGCGGGGCTCTCCATCATCGCCGCCGGGGGGCCTATGATCGAGATGGCCCTGACCCAGCTTGTCATCAATGTGCGCTACGCCCTGATGGCCATCTCCCTGACCCAGCGGGTGGACGACAGCTTCACCCGACCCTGGCGAGCCATCGGGGCCTTTACCATCACGGACGAGATCTTCGCCGTGGCCTCCACCAAGCCGGGGCGGGTGGGGGTGCGGTACTTCTCCGGCCTCAGCCTCCTGCCCTACCTGGGCTGGGCCGCCGGGACGCTGCTGGGCGCTCTGGCCGGGCAGTTGCTGCCGACTCTGATCAGCGGGGCGCTGGGCATCATGCTGTACGGGATGTTCCTGGCCATCATTGTCCCTCCGGCCCGGCGGGAGCGGGGGGTGCTGGTGGCGGTGCTCTCTGCGGTGGCGCTGTCCTGCCTGTTCCGCTACCTGCCCTTTTTGTCCTTTGTCAGCAGTGGCTTTGCCCTGATCATCAGTGCCGTGGTGGGAGCCTGCGTGGCGGCTCTCCTGTGCCCGATGGACGCTCCTGCCGATGAGACAGGGGACTCGGACACCGGCTGTGAGCCGAGTCAGGAGGTGCGCCATGAGTGAGCTTCCCGTATCCCTGGGTCGCCTGATCCTGTACATCGCCGTCATGGCAGTGGTGACCTACCTCATCCGCATGATCCCTTTCACCCTGTTCCGCCGACAGATCCGCTCCCGCTTCCTGCGTAGCTTCCTTTCCTATATGCCCTACGCCGTGCTGGGAGCCATGACCTTCCCCGGCATCTTCTACGCCACCTCCTCCTTCCCCTCCGCACTGGCGGGAACCGTGGTGGCACTGGTGCTGGCCTTCTTCCGCCGCTCCCTTCTGACCGTGGCTCTGTCCGCCTGCGGAGCCGCCCTCCTCACCCAGTGTCTGATCCAGTTTTTGCTGTGAGGACAATCCCCTTCACAGACTTTCAAAATAAGTATGAAAATGGTTCGCAAGCCATCCGGCTGAACCGTAACAATAGCCCCCGGAATCGTAGGATCCCGGGGGAGAGCTGTGATACCCATTTCAGCCTGGTATGATGAGATGATGGTGCATGAGGAGAGCCAAGATTTTTCTTGACAATGCTGAATCCGAAAACTTCTCTGTGGGCATGCGGCAAGTCAGTTCGCCGTGACCAGCACGCCGCCACAGGGGGCCAGCTTCACGGTGCAGATGCCGTCCCCATCCCGGGCCACCGGTACCTGCCCCTGTCCGCTGTATGCGAAGACAGCCCGTTCCGGATCCACCCGGAAGGACACGGTGCGCTCCTGGGGATGCGCATCGTAGGGATCGTCTGCGGCCGCAAGGAACAGTGCTTTCTGATCCGCATCCTTTCTCCCTACCATTTCGCCCACGACCACAGGCGCACCGTCAAGGGCACGGACGGCACGGAACACGCCGGTATCCGCCTGATCCTTGCTGACCTGCGCCGGATCCTCCAGCCACGATGTCCCTGCAAAGCCTACGAAGTGCGTCTGTGTCCGGCGGTACTTCATGTACATCTCGCTGAGGGTATGCAGCTCGGCATTGACGGTCTTGAGCTTCTCATACTGCTCGGTTCGCTCGCCCTTGTCGTCCAGCACCTGATTGTGCCACCAGCCCGCCGTCCAGCAGGCCCAGGTGATGACCTCCGCACCGAACGCCATAGCCGTGTACGCCTGGAAGCGCAGTTGGTTCTCTGAAACGAATACCTCCGGCTTGTAGGAATTGACCTGAAGCACGATCCACATGGAGCGTCCGGTGTTCCGGCAGGCATCGGCCACGGTCTGCAGGTTCTCGTACATCTTGGGCACCCGACAGTTGTACACATAGAAATCATAGCACAGGTAGTCGGCAGGGACCTGCTCGCAGTATGCGGCGATATGCTCCGCATAGGTGGAGGTACCCAACTGACTCATGGTCTGGGTCACATTGTTCTGGGCTACGGAGGCGTAGTTGGGGTACAGGTTCAGGTAGGTGAACTGATTGGGAAACAGGGTGTTGACCCTGCTGTACACCCGCCCGTAGTAGGGGAAATCAAGGGCGGACGGCTCGTCGCCGATGTCCACGCCCCAGATGGCAGGGTGATCCCGGAAGGCGGCCGCCCCGGCCTCGTAACTTTCCATAGGGTTGATCTTGTGGAGCTGACCGGCCTTGTCACCGCTACCGCCCCACCAGCCGGGCAGGACATCGTTGACCACACAGCCGACGCCATACTTGGCCATCAGATCCAGCGTGGCGGTGTCCGTAGAGTCCATGCCGATGACGAAGTCAATGCCGCCCTCCCGCAGATCCCTGATGTGCGCCTCGGTGCGGGCGTACTTCTGCAGGCGGTATGTGCCGATATTGAGCTTGCTTCTATCCATCCTTTTATTCATGATCCGGTTTCCTTTCCATGGCGGGCTTACCCCACCATGGTGACCATTATAGCAGACGGCGGCAGGCGTTGTCAATGGCTTTTATGAATTTATCACAAAAAATCGTTCTTTTCGGGCGTGCGGTTCCGGGTCAGCACACCGTCAGGAACTTTCATAACTGCTTCAATATTCAATATTCAATATTCACCATTCACTATTCACTATTACTTTCCCAAAAATTTTCTCGGATGGATTGAGTGAAGAGTGAATAAGTAAAAATCTCCTCGAACTTCGTCCGAGGAGATCTTTGTATCGCGTCGCCGAAAAAGATATCACCAGAAAATGCTTATGATATAGGGGATTTCAGTGTTTTTGATGCTTTTGTGGTTAAGGAAACGCTGATTGAATGAGGTGGTACAGATTCGGTGCAGATTTTTTCGTCTGCGATTGCGAAAAACTCAAGATGTACTGGATGTACATCGAGTTTTTCGGCAAGAAGCAGGCGGGAAAAGATGTGCCGAAGATGTGCCGCCGAATCAATCAGCGGTCCCCTAACTTTTCCTTTTGTCGGTAATCCTGCTTTTTTGGCGGCTTTGCAAGCATTGTGTACTAAAACAGATATGTCACCGACATAGTAAGTATGAAAGTCCTCAACCTCGAAGTTATATGTTGTCTCCGGGCTTTCCAGCAGCTCATGCTGAACCTGTTCGACAACAACATACTCGCCATTGAGCATGACGAGGATGTCACCTGCTCGGAGATCAACTGCGCTTGTCCAACCCTTGACAGGAGAATAGAACGGATGCATCGGTGTACAGGTAATCTCCTCATCGGCTACCTTTACACGGAATCAAACTTATGGGATACGCAATCCCCCGGATTTTAAGTGACCCCCTGCCCAAACCACATAAATATAGTTTTGGCAGGGATTTTTATTGTGTGTATCGAATTAGCACACCACTTTTATATCAAAAAACAGTGTGCTAAAGTTTTATGACACGGTCACTATAACAAGTGCGAAATTTTTGTGGGTATAAAATTGCTCCATGGAAAAAATCGTCTTATTCACCGTTTTTACAATTCGCGCGTTCTACATAGTTTCTTATATAATTGGATTTTTCGGTATGTCTGTTGTCAAGGCAGTATAAAATATTATAACACAGAGATGGAGTCAGCATATTTTTCCATGGCTTAAATATTTCCAACAAATCGTATTTTGTGAAGCAATCATTGCACATGTATATTTTAATAAGTTGAAATAATGCCTCCTCTATCTTCAGTTTATTCAGCTTAACCAATTGAAAAAACGACAGCGGACAGTGTGCAAGACCTATTAAAATTGACATTCTGTATTCACCATTGTACTCAAGCAATGCTGAGAAAACTGTATCCGTAATTTCCATCGGCGTTACAGATATTATCAAAGCAGACAAAAATCGTTCTATACAATAGTTATTTTGACTTTGTGAAATAAGCTTCATAAATACATTTTCCTCAATCACTCCATCATATGTATTACGAAAACACTGTATATCATCTTCTGCATTTTCAATAATCATCTGATGCTGATTAGGAAAATCGATTATGCTGAGTATAAGTGCATTTATGTTTTCCATGGTTATCCTCCCTTTACAGGGTAATATTTTTTGATGCCATCAATTATCAACTTTCTATATTTAGAAACAAACCTAGTTACTCCCTGTGATTTATCCCCTTTGATAATGTTTCCATCAATGCCCACTTTAGCCACCCTCTTTCCGTTACGCAAAATATGAGCATGTGGTGCCTCTGTTTCATTAAATTCATTTACAATTGCTTTGAAATCTCCGCCTTTTGCAACGCACTGATTATGCACCAATACCGGCTCGTCACCGACATAATAAGTATGCAAGGAACGGAGTATATATGCTCAATCGCCCTTTAGAGGATACCGCAGGTACTCGGCATCCTCTTTTTAATTATCATTTCAATTGGGATAACTTGCCAAATGCAAATCTGAAACTCACACCGATATAGAATTTCCTTTTCTGAAAGATAAGCTGCTTTACCTTTGATGCAAAATCATCAAGCATTACATCAACAGTTTCCAAACCTTCAACATCATAGTCGGTTGTAAAATAAACCTCAATTCCGTCTACAACATCTTCTTTGAGAATAAACTGAAACAGTTGCTGTAAATTCAGCAGACGAGTATGTAATGGTTCAGGGCGATACTCCTCTACTTCACTATCAATATCTATCCCAATAAGTGGCGTACCCAGTCTAAAATTGAAACTGTCTGACAAAGACAGGACTGCTTCATCCGGTTTGCAAGCTATCAGCCCTGACTCAGGTGGCACAACAGAAATGGCTATGTGCCTGTTACAGCCTTCACTAATGATTCTGAAAAGGAAATCAGATGTATCAACATCATAGAATTTTCTATTAAGTTTGACTCTTACATATATTGAGTCGCTCATTCTTTTACCCCCCTAGAGATCGTAAAAATTCATCAAGCGTAATAGCCGGAAGTTCTCTTAAGGAACCGCTGATTTATTCGGCGGCACATCTTCGGCACATCTTTTCCCGCCTGCTTCTTTTTGAAAATTATTTGTACCGAAAAAGAGTGAGAATGCAAGAAAAGTTTTTGAAAATTATTTGTTAGCATTTTGTTTTGCGGTTTGAATAGACCGAACAAGCAAGAATCTTATGGTCGAGCAATTCTTTTCAAAAGCCTTATGTCTTGCTTCATCTATATATTCGCTTCTCCAAAGCATTTCAAGCCATTTGCTCGTTTCGTTTGTTTCTTTGAGTGCGATTTCAAGCTTTGCAATAAAATCGGCACGGCTGTGAGCATATTTGCTTTCGGCAATATTGGCGCAAATACTTGTTGCACTTCTGCCGATTTGATTGGAGATAACGGTTTCGTGCTTTGTGCGTAACTCTTTTGTTAATTTCAAAACCTCTACGGATAATTCCATAGATAGATCACCGAGCTTATCCTCTTTCATAACCACACCACATTCCAAATCCAATTATACCATACTTTCGGTTAATAATCAACTATAAATCAGCGAACCGAACAAATGGTTACGATTCCGTTTACGCGAAGCGCAACATCATTTACGCCGCAGGCGTAACATCGTTGGGCGATAGCCCACATCATTTGCGACTTGTCGCAACCTCGTTCATTTGTGCCGCGAGCGGCAATGATGTTGACCTAACGGTCAAATGATGTTGCGTGTGCCACGCAAACGATGTTGTGCCTTACGGCACAAATGAAAAAATCCTAAGAACAAAGTTCTTAGGATTTTTTGGCTGCGGCACAAGGATTCGAACCTTGGAAATGACGGAGTCAGAGTCCGTTGCCTTACCGCTTGGCGATGCCGCATCAGTTCAACGGTGGGTATTATAGCAGATTTTTCATCGTTTGTCAAGGGGGTCAGACCATGATTTTGTAATATTTTTGTCGCCGTTTGTTCCAGTTCACTTACCCCCGGCAGTACGCGCCCTATTCCACCGTAGAGCGGGGAAAGGGGCCCCCGCGATGGCGTTTGAACGATCTTATGAAACAGCAACGCTGGATCCCCGGAACAGCGATAACAAAAATAT
>CAMEON010000063.1 GCA_945929845.1 uncultured Clostridia bacterium
AGGCGGGAAAAGATGTGCCGAAGATGTGCCGCCGAATCAATCAGCGGTTCCTTTGCAGGTGGGGTTATTCTGTCTGCCCCTCTGCCATCCTATGCACGAAAACAGCAAAGTGTCACAGAACCCTGGCTATGTGCCGTGGCTCTGTGACACCCCTCAGCCATGGGCGACAGCGGTACCGCCCGGCGTACTGCCCGGCAAAACGCCCGATGGTACGCCGACCGTCGACTATCCCGACAGCATCCGCTATCCGTGCTGATCAGCTTGCACTCGTTGTACTTTCGGACTCTGCTTCCGTTTCTGCCACATAGTCTGTGGACACATGGTAGGTTTTTTTCATTTCCTCTTCCCAGGCGGACAGCTTGACCCCGACAATGGCGGAGCGGGCATTGACACGCCAGGTCTCCTCATTCTCGCTGACAAAGAGGATCACATAATCCTTCTTCACGGTCTGGGTCTTTCCGTCACTGCCGGTGGTGGTGGTCTTGGCTACCAGGCGGGTGAAGTCGCCCTCCTTGCGCCCCTCGTCAAACAGCCAGTCGCCAATCTCCTCAGCCAGGGAGGACTGGGACACGGATTCACGCAGGGTGGACTTGAATATTTCCTCAAACTTTGCCCCGGTGGGATCGGCGGCGAAGGCTTCGTACTTCTCGTTAGCGGTCATTCCACCCTCTTTGTCCTTTGCATCATCTGTCAGCTCGGCATAGTAGGCGTTCTTGGTCTTTTCCTCGTCCCGCACCATGATCTCGCTGACCATGTACCAGGTAGCAGTCGTGGTGGTATTGTTTTTGGAGTCTGTTGTCTCCTTGGTGATGACATTCACATCGCCCACACTGCGTCCGTCGCCGAACAGCCACTTCTCAAGATCGGTGGCGGATTCACCGGCAGGATCCGCATAGGAAGCCGAGCCGGTATCATAGATCTTGTCAAACTGCCCTGTGGCACTGGCGGAGATGGCGGTGGCGATACGATAGCCGGCCTCATTATAGTCGGCAGGAGCATCCTTGTCTGCTTCCTTTTCGGTATTCCCGGTTTCGGCCTTGGTTTCAGCCTCGGCTTCAGCCTTGTCTCCGGTATCATCGGAATTGGCGGTGAAGACAGGCTCCTCTTCGCTCAACTCTGCCCAGGCCAGCACGGTAGCCAGTACATCGGCCCGGGTCTGTTCCTTCCCGGCCTCATCGGTGATGTTGGTATCCGTGATGAGTTCCTTGTAGAGGGACTCGAACTTCTGCTCCATGTAGTAGTTGACAATGAGGGCCTTCAGCTCCTCCACGGTCTTGCACGCTTTGGCTCTGTCGGCCAGGTCGGCATTGACCAGGTTGTAGTAGGTGTACTTGGTGGAGTAGTAGGCGGACTTGTTGTCCGACACTTCCTTGTTGATCTCCTCGTCCGTCACCCCGTCGGACAGCTCGTCCGACTTGACCTCGGCGTACTTGGTGCCCAGGTAGTAGATCTCCATGGCCTTCTTCACATCGTCCTCAGACACGCCCTTGCCGATCCAGGAGTGGATGTAGGAGGACAGGGACACGCCGTTGTACTTGGCCATGGTCTTCAGATCAGCCATGTACTGGTCGATCTCTTTCCGATCCTCTTCGGTCAGGGTAAAGCCGGCGGCCTTGGCACCCTCGCAGTAGATCAGATACTGCTCGGCGTAGTCGTAGGCCTCCTTGTCAAAGGCATGAGGATTGCTGAGATTGTACTGGTAGATCATGTAGTTCATGTACACATCCACAGTGCCGTAGGTAGCGGCCAGGTTGTTTTTGGTCAGCCCGTAGGCATCGTAGAGCCATGCCATGTAGAGCTGATTTTGAGCGGCATGGTACTTGTACACACAGAGCTGATTCTCATTCACCTTGAAGTTGTCGCTACGGGCGGCGGTGTTCAAGCGTCCGAACAGGCCGGTGGAGTTGATCAGGCTGTACAGGAGGATAGCGGCCGCTAAGGCCAAGAGGACGACGAGCAGAACCGTTACATACGGAAAACTGCGCTTGGCTTGGGTTTTCTGATTCATGAGTCTGTGATCCTTTCTTTTATCCGGAACCGGCCGTGGCCTTGCCGGGGTCGGGTTCGGTCATTTTGATACAATGGCACTATTATACCTTGATTTCATGATGAATTTATGAATGTTTCGTTAATCGGAATAAAATTTTTCGGTATTCCGCAGAAATTTATCCCACTTTGCTCCCCGCAGCTGCCGGAGGGTGGGTCTTCCGATTCATACATCCATGACGATCGGCAGTATCATGGGCTTCCGTTTGGTGCGGCTGTAGAGGAAGCGGGTGATGTCGTCCTTGATGCGATTCTTGATCTCGTACCAGTCACAGCCGGAACGGTCCATACAGTTGTTGATGGCGGCGGCGGCAATGCGGCGCACCTCCTCCATCAGCTCCTCGGACTCACGGACATACACGAAGCCACGGGAGACAATATCCGGGCCGGACACCAGAAGACCTGCGTTGGCGTCCACGGTGGCCACCACCACGATGAGGCCGTCCTGGGACAGATGCTTCCGATCCCGCAGGACAATGTTGCCCACATCGCCCACGCCGTAGCCATCCACCAGCACCACGCCCGCAGGTACGGTCCCGCCCCACTTGGCTCCGGCCTCATCGATCTCCAGCACCTTTCCGATGTCAGAGATAAAGATATGGTCGGACGGGATGCCCATGGACAGACCCAGCTCCCGGTTGGCGGCCATGTGCTTGTACTCGCCGTGAACCGGCATCAGGTAGCGGGGGTGGGTCAGCCCCTGCATCAGCTTCAGCTCCTCCTGGCAGGCGTGACCGGACACATGAACCTCCACCGAGGAGTCATTGATGACCTTCACGCCCATCTTGCACAGCTCGTTGATGATGCGCCCCACCAGCTTCTCGTTGCCGGGAATGGCACTGGCCGACAGCACCACCAGGTCGGAGGGGCCGAGTGTGACCTGATTGTGGTCGCCGAAGGCCATGCGGTAGAGGGCGGACATGGGCTCGCCCTGACTGCCGGTGGTGATCAGGGTCAGCTGATCCGGGCGGTACTTGCGGATGTCCGCAAGGTCGATCAACACCCCGTCCGGCACCTTCATGTAGCCCAGCTCCACAGCGGCGGCGACAATGTTGATCATGCTCCGCCCGGTGACAGCCACCTTGCGTCCATGACGGGCACTGATGTCAATGATCTGCTGGACACGATGCACATTGGAGGAGAAGGTGGCGATGACGATCCGCTTGTCGGTGTTCATGGTGAAGATCATCTCAAGGGACTGCCCCACCTTCTTTTCCGAGGGGGTGTGTCCCGCCCGCTCGGCGTTGGTGGACTCGCACATCAGCAGAAGAACGCCCTCCCGACCCAGCTCGCCCAGCCGGGTGATGTCCATCATCTCGCCCTCGATGGGAGTCAGATCCAGCTTGAAGTCGCCGGTGTGCACCAGCGTACCCAGCGGAGTCCCGATGGCCAGGGCGCAGGCATCGGCAATGGAGTGATTGACATGAATGAACTCCACCGTGAAGGAGGCACCCAGCCGGATCACATCCCCGGCCTTGACACAGCGGAGATCCGCCTTCCAGGGCAGGGTGTGCTCCTGCAGCTTATTTTCGATGATGCCCAGGGTCAGCCGGGTGCCGTAGATGGGCGGGTGGATTTTCTGGAGGATGTAGGGGATAGCCCCGATGTGATCCTCGTGTCCGTGGGTCAGCACGATGCCCCGGATCTTGTCCCGGTTGTTCTCCAGGTAGGTGATGTCGGGGATAACCAGGTCAATGCCGGGCATCTCGTCCTCATCCGGGAAGCCAATGCCGCAGTCAATGATCAGGATGTCATCGCCGTACTCCACCACAGTCATATTCTTCCCGACCTCGTTGAGACCACCCAGGGGGATGATCCGCAACTTGGCCTTGGGCACATAGGTCAGGGCATCGCCGCCCATCTTCCGCACCCGGAGGGTGTGCCCCTCATGGCGGTAGATCTCGGCGTCCTTGACAATGGAGTCCCGGGCACTGACCACCGAGGGTACGGCGCTGCGCCGTCCGCCGGAACGGGCTGACTTTTTCTTCTCTCCCGTGGGCTGGGGATTCTTTTCCTCGGAGGTGACGGTAGCGTTTGCCGCCTTATCCTGCCGGGGGCGGGTGCTGCGGCTTTGGCGGTTGGCCACAGGCGGCTTTCCGGACGGTTCAGCCTTCCCGGAGTTTCCCTCTCCGGCGGCGGTGCTTGCGTTGACTTTCTCCGTGGCGACAACGGTTGCCTGTCCCTCTGTGGCAGGCTGGGCCTTTTTGCGCCCACGACCCCGGTTGACCTTGGTTGGCTTTGCGGTTGTCGGGGCTACTGCTCCGGGTGCCTCTGTGCTTTTCGGAGCCGTGTCAGGTGGATTCTGACTGCCTGACTGCGCCGTTGTGGCACGGGTCTGCGGCTTCCGGCCGGGGCGGCGACCCTGCCGGGGCTTGCTGCTGCCTGTTGCCGTCTCTCCGGATCCGGCTTGCGGTTGCGTCGAGGGTTCCGCAGACAGGAAAATCTCCGGCGTGCCCAGAATATCGTGGGAGCCTGTCAGCGTCCGGCTCTGGGGCGCAGGAGTACCTTCTGCCTGGGGTGCCTTTTTTGGGGGACGACCCCGGCGGGGGCGGTTGGCGGTCTGTTTTGCCCCGGCCGCCTGGGGCTTCTTTTCGTCAAAATTCTGATTATCCATGTACGATACTTGTTTTTCCTTTCTGATGTGCGGCGTATGCCGCACGGTGGCTTTGTTGACCGCACACGCCTTGTCACGGTGCGGTTTCAGGACTTTTTGCCCGGTCATTACCGGAAATTTCCCACTATTGCCCGGCATGGCTACGACCCGGGCTTGCCGACCCGGTACAGATAGCCACAGCAAACAAGACTCCACACCCGGATAAGGAAACACGGGGCAGAGTCAGCCGACGGCGGGCGCACCCGGCGGGCGGCGGGATATGTTATGTTATCGGCGTGCAGTGTTGCGCCACAGGACAGGCACCGGGCAAGGTGAGTGGTCTCCTGCCGATGCACAAACGAATCCTATCACGGCCAAGATTCGTTGCCGATCATGCTGTCCGACGGAGAAACTGCACAGACAGCGTCTTCCGCTCCGGATGGGGGGGAGCACGCTGTATCAGAACACAAACAGTACGCTTATTATACACCAGAACCGCCGGTCTGTCAACAGAAACCGGCCTTCTCCCGTGCGATTTGTGAAATATGGCAAAACTGCCTGGAATCACCCGGCATCTTTCGGGAATTTTTACACCTGCTTTGTCTGCTTTGTCTGCACATCGTCCGCCACCGGGATATCGCCGCAACTTACAGGAAAAACCACAGAAGACCCACGAGGGAGCCACCGCAGATGGTGCCCAGAGTAAACCACAGCCCCCGGAACCACCCCCGGCGCAGGGGGAGAGGCACCCGGGCCTGTCCGGTGGGGGTCTCACCGGTGATGGTGGGGCCGGCGGCGGCCATGCTTTTCTCGATGATGCGGTTGGCCTCCCACAGCATATCGTCCTTGCTGGCGCCGGTCTGCTTGCCGGGACAGGTGCGGCGCACCACAAAGTAAGCCTCCTCAAAGAGTCGGCTGTCCCGTGTCCGTACCACGATCATCTGTTTTTGTGCACCTCTTAACATATCCGGCCTCCTCGCCATGGCTCTTGGACTTGGTTTTCGGTCAGACGCTGACCTTTCCTGTCGCCGGGGTTTTAAGGAAACGCTGATTGAATGAGGTGGTACAGATTCGGTACAGATTTTTTCGTCTGCGATTGCGAAAAACGCAAGATGTACTGGATGTACATCGAGTTTTTCGGCAAGAAGCAGGCGGGAAAAGATGTGCCGAAGATGTGCCGCCGAATAAATCAGCGGTTCCTTAACCCCATACGACGGTGTTCTGTCCCCAGTATGACCCACCAATGCGCTACTTAAACAGGAAACGGCAGATCAGGCAGGAAAAAACAGCGCAGAATATCATGACAGTTAGGGCGCAGGGCAGGGCATAGCGGGTCTTGCGGATGTTGACGGAGGAAAAGTAGACCGAGAGTACATAGACAGCCGTGTCTGAACTGCCCATGATGACAGCGGCACAAAGGGCAGGGAAGCTGTCCGGTCCCAGGGCGGCCAGCAGGTCGCTGAAGACGGCCAGGGAGGCCGAGCCGGAGAAGGGACGGATCACCAGCAGAGGAGTCAGCTCCGCCGGGATGCCAACCTTGTCCAAAAGGGGGGCCAGCCACCGGCTGACCAGCTCCAGGGCACCGGATGCCCGGAGCATACCCACCCCGCAGAGCATGGCGCAGAGGGAGGGCAGCAGGTGCAGGGCGGTGGACAGCCCCTCTTTGGCTCCGGATACGAAGACGGAGAACATGTCCCGCCGGGAGATAAGCAGGATCAGTGCGGCAAGGCCGGTCACGCAGGGGATGACCCACACCGCCCCGCCGGTCAGTATGTCCAGAAATTTCACGGCGCAGGAGCCCTCGGCTTTCTTCCGGGCCGGATGAGACATCGGCAAAGCCGGGTCAGACCCAGCGCCAACAGCGCCGACGCACCGGAGCAGATCCACACCCCGCCCACTACCCGGAAGGGGTCAGCCGCCCCGACCTCGGACAGCAGGGTGATGACCGTTCCGGGCACCAAAGACACGGATGCCGTGTTCAGCACCGCCAGCGTGATCATATCCCCGGTAGCCGCATCCGGGTCGGGGTTGGCTGCCTGGAGTTTCCTCATGGCGGCAAGACCCATCGGTGTCGCCGCATTGCCCAGACCCAGCAGGTTGGCACTGATGTTGGCACAGATCTCGTCCACCCCCTCGCCGCTCTTGGCCGCCCCCGGGAAGAAAAGACGGATCAGCGGTCCCATGAGCCGGGCCAGCCGCCGGATGCACCCCGCCTCCCGCAGTACCGCCAGGATCCCGCTCCAGAAGGCCATCATGCCCGCCAGGGATATGGTCAGCGTCACTGCGGAGGATACACTGTCCAGCACTGCCTGCCCCAGTGACGCTCCCTGACCCAGGATGGCTCCGACGATCAGGGCGATCAGAACCATGACTCCGAAAATTTTCCCGAGCATACGGTGTCCTCCTTGCGCACATTTCCATGCGCCTGCCGGCGGTGAAAGACCGTCTTTCCTACCGCTGACGGGAAGATGGAAATTTATTCACGAATTCTTCACGACATATTTTTTATTTTTTCACCATTAAATCCCAAGAAGCCATTGACAAATACCGGATTCTGGTGTATAATATGAGACAGTCGTAGGGCTTCAAAGTTGTGGGGAGATTCTTATGACTGACCTAATACCGGGGTCCCCGGTATCCAATTACATTTGTTGCATGGCACGGCTGGGCTTGGCTGTGGAGCGGGCGACCGATGAGACGGTCGGCTCCTCAGCGGGTAAAGCCTGCGTGACCTTGCCAACGGAAAGGGGAGATGTTGAATGAAATCAACCGGCGTATGCAGACAGGTGGATGAACTGGGACGGATCGTGCTGCCCATTTCTATCCGGAAGAACCTTGACATTCATGTGAAGGACAACATGGAGATCTATACCGAGGGTGACAAGATCATTCTGAAGAAGAGACAGGCTTCCTGCGTCTTCTGTGGAAACACAGAGAATGTCGTCGCATATAACGAAAAGCTTATATGCCAGGACTGCCTGAAGGAACTGAAGAACCTGTGATCCACCTGCCCGCTGTTCCATGTATATGTGCCATCCTTGGGGCATATGCACGGAAACAAAGCAGCAGATCGCACAGCCCGTACTTTGCGGGCTGTGCTTTTTTTGGCTTGGGCTACCCAAAAACAAAAAAGCACCCTCGCCGTGCTTTCCCTTGCTCTTCAGTGGAAAAGGGAGAGGGCTGCGGGGGTGCTGGACTGTAACCAAAAAGGATCGCCCACAGCGATCCCTTCTCTTGGTGTGCTTCTCGTTATCTGCCTGCGACCCGTCTTCCGTCCGTGACGGACTCACAGATCGTTGTCCTGGCTCTGGCTATCATCCTCGTCGCCCATGACCTTTTCAAAGTCATCCTTGGATGCGCCGCACAGCGGGCAGACCCAATCAGCGGGAAGGTCTTCAAAATCTGTTCCCTCTACGATGCCATGCTCCGGATCACCGTTTTCGGAACGGTACTCATAACCGCACAACTCACACGCATACACGCTCACTCCTATCCCTCCTTTCAAGTCACTGTACGACTCAAACACACGCTGTTCGTTCGACCGGATATATAATATAACAACTTCCCTTCCTTGTCAAGGCCTTTCTTTTGCTTTTCCACAATTTTCCCCATTCCTACAATTTTGTCACGAATAGAGTCGGAATTTTTCGGCGTTTTGGCAAAATTCCTCCAGCCTCTCATGGTTCCTGTCCAGCACCGTCTTCGGATCATACGCATCTGCCAGTAGATCCTGTCCCACACGCAGAGCAAGGCCGTCCCGACGGACAGTGAACGCCGGGTAGGATTTGAAGTGGCGGAACATGTACAGCATGGTGGCAAAGGGGCGGTAGGCATTCCGGTCAGTCACATGGAGCTCAACCCCCCGGCATACTTCCCCGGCATATTTGTTGAACATGGGGGTGAAGCACAGAGGGCGGAAAAGTACGCCCGGCAAGCCCAGGGCATTCATCTCCCGGCAGAGGGCTGTCTCATCCACGAAGGGAGCACCCAGCCAGTCAAAGGGTCTGGTTGTGCCCCTTCCCTCGGACAGGTTGGTAGCCTCGTAGACACAGCTTCCGATGTAATTGAAGCAGGTGTTCACCGAGGGAATGTTGGGCGACGGGTTGACCCAAAGCAGGTCCGTTTCATCGTAGTACATGGAACGGGACCAGCCCAGGCAGGGCAGGACATACAGCTCACACCCGATCCCCCGCTCCCGGTTGGCCCACAGGGCGTATTCGCCCACGGTAAGCCCGTACCGGGTGGGTATGGCAAACTCACCGACAAAGGAGGAAAAGCGGCTCTCGTCCAGGATCAGACCCTCCGTGACCTGTCCCCCCAACGGGTTGGGTCGGTCAAGGACAAGGAGCGGGATCCCGGCTTCCCGGCATGCCCGCATGAGCTGGGTCAGGTTGCAGAGGTAGGTATAGAACCGGGCACCCACATCCTGAATATCATACACGGCGATGTCCACCGTGCGAAGCAGCTCCGCCAGGGCAGGGTGCCCCTTGGCGTTCAGGCTGTACAGCCTGGCTCCGGTGCCCGGATGCACCACTCCGTCCTCCTCTCCGAACTTGCCGTCCTGCATGGCGGAGTACAGCCCATGCTCGGGGGAGAAGAGCAGCTTCAGCTCCGCACACCGTGCAATGGTATCATATGTAGCAACCCCCTGTTTGTTGACACCGGAAGCCGCTGTCAGCAGAGCCACTTTCTTCCCGTGCAGGTAGGCTTCCATTTCACCTGTTCTGTCTGCCCCGCAGAGTACGGTATGTTTCATATGCTTTCCCCCACTTTGTGTTGATCCCGGTCATTATAGCATATCAGAAAATTTCTGTCAAGAAGATTGTTGCATGGTCAGGGGCTTCCCGGGGCATTGGTTACAGTTCGTTACAGCTCGTTACAGTTCAGGTAGGGGACGGGGATACGGTGGGGCTGTCTCAAATTGATTTTTAGGGAATCGCTGATTGAATGAGGTGGTACAGATTCGGTACAGATTTTTTCGTCTGCGATTGCGAAAAACTCAAGATGTACTGGATGTACATCGAGTTTTTCGGCAAGAAGCAGGCGGGAAAAGATGTGCCGAAGATGTGCCGCCGAATAAATCAGCGGTTCCTTAGAAAATTCTTTTGTAACAGTTCAACAAAAAACACTTGCATACCGCTATTGGTAAGCAAATGTTTTTGTATAGGTTGCTGTTCGATTGGCTGTAATTTCCAAACTTGAGACAGTCCCACACCCTTCAAGAACTTTCAAAACAGGTATTGCGTACTGTTCGGAGCGTTATTCTGTCATATATTTGCTACCGTTTTTCCAGAGGAGCCAGCGTAGCTGTTACCCAAAAGAGTAGAAACGCCATCGCGGGGACCCCTCGCCCCGCTCTACGGTGGAAAAGGGAGCGCATGGTGGGGGGTAGGTGAACTGTAACTACAGCTCAGAAACTGTGACAATTATTTTTCCAAAACCTATTGACAAACCCGGGGAGGTGTGATATAATAAACCCGTTGTTTCGGACGGGGGTATAGCTCAGTTGGGAGAGCGCTTGAATGGCATTCAAGAGGTCAGGGGTTCGACTCCCCTTATCTCCACCAAACCGCAGAAGACGCAGAGATCCCTGAAAGATGTGTTGTCTTTCAGGGATTTTTTGTGTCTGGACGGAAATGTATGGTGCGTCCGGCAGACGGGAAGCGGGGCGCATCTACCGCTTACTCTGCTGAAGCATCGCCCGTAGTCTCATCCGTCCCCGGGCGGGCACTGTCCACCAGCCCCTCACCCACAATGTAGGCAATGACGGAAGCCGCCGACATGATACAACCGGAGACAGTCTCCGCCACCTTTGCATCCCCGTTCAGTGCGACGATCAGACCGGCGACCATGCCGGCCAGAGCCAGCCACAGCTTCCGGCTGGTCAGCTTGCGAATGATATCCTGTTTTGTCATACTCATTCCTCCTTGTTCCTGTTGTTTTTCCATTCATCAATGCGGTGGTGGGCCTGCTTGCAGGATTCCTCGCACCGGGTCACTCGTTGCGCCAGGGCACCCACCGTTGCCTGTTGCTCCTTGGTCTCCCGTTTCAGGTCGTCCACCCCGGCCTTGATATATCCGATGTCCGATGCCATGGTGCCACGGCTGTGTCCCTCCTCGGCAGAATCCTTCCTGCGGGCATGGGCGAGGGACAGCCAAGCGATCAGCACGCCGGCTACACCGGACAGCAGGGTGATCAGCGGTATCCAATTTGTCACGGTACTTACCCCCTATTTTCATAAATGGCAGATTTCATACGCACGGTGTGTTACCCGATCTTGTACAGATGCGTCAGATCGGTCATGCCATTCACAATGGGGTTCCCGATATTTCCGCCGCCAGATGCAGCAGTGTATTCCCGCACATAGAACCCTGTGGCAAGGGATACATCGCTTCCTGCAACGA
>CAMEON010000064.1 GCA_945929845.1 uncultured Clostridia bacterium
TTGAAAGTTCTTGGGGGTCTGGGGGCTTCTTACAAGAAGCCCCCAGGCGTTCTTCTGCACCCTACCTGAACTGTAACGCTTTCTCGACCCTTCCCCAAAGCCACACCGCTGTCCCTCCTGTATAGCCACTTCGCTCTGGCAAAGATATGCAGTCAGACCGGACGCCTTGAGGAGGCCAAGGCGCATTGTACCTACTGCGTGGAAAACGGCGGACATACGGCTGTCCAGGCAGAGGCGGTCAAAATGGCAGAAGAACTGTAGTTCCGGTTTGATCCCCTTTGTACGCTCCCTTGTCCACTGTAGAACGGGACGAGGGTCACATGGGGGAGTATGTGGAGTGCTCCCTTGCAGAAAAATTCCGAAATAGTTTACAGACAGTTCACCTTTTTTGTGCAATTTTCTATAAAATGATATATGATAGAGTCTGGGGGCACTTCCGCATTTCCAAGCTCCCATTCATCATACGAAACGAAAGGAAAGTATCATGAAAACACGAGCCAAACGACTACTGTCCATCCTCCTGTCCGTACTGATGGTCGCCTCGACCGTCGCCATGATGTTCCCCGCTGTCCTGTCCGGCGCAGAGGATGTCTCCATTCAGAACGGCACCGGCAGTCGCGGGCCGCTGGAATGTGCCCCCGATGTCGGTTATCGGGCCATCGTCAACGGACCCTTCACCGGCTTCGGCTTCGCCATGCCGACATGGGAAACCAAAGATGCAGAATGCACCCTGTCCGTCTTTGCATGGGCAGGCACCTATGATCAGACCGTCAGCGCCGAGCCGATCGCCTCGGTGCGCTTCGCTCCGATGACGGACAATCACACCAACTGGGTCACCTTTGATGAACAGCCCGCCGGCGAATACCTGTTCCTGATCTCCGAGGTCAAGGGCAAGGCGGGTGTTTGGTACAATGCCTCTCCGACCGGTTCCAAGGGCTTTCTTTATGTTGGCGGCGTGGAGCAAAGAGGCGAGCCTGAATTGCAGATCCGTTTCACCGGAAAGCCCGACCAGCCCTTCGGCACCTGCAAGTCCTCCGCGACCGGCATCATTCCCACCGCGGTCAATGTTTTCTCCATGCCTATCGTGGAATTCCCCATGAGCTTCAGCGATTCCATGGCTGTCCGCCTCAACCTTCTCTGTGATTTCATCGGCTTTAACTTCAAAATGGGAACGTATTATGCCGATGATATGGAAGTCACCTTCTCTGTCTATGCGTGGAAGGGCGACTATGACTCTACCGTCGCCGAGGATCCCGCCCGTACCGCCAGTCTGACGCTGAAAGACAATGCCATGCAGGGCATCCGCTTTGAGGCTCTCCCTGCCGGAGAGTATCTGTTCATGATTCACGATGCAAAGAACGGTCAGCCTGCCTTGTACATGCTGTCAAACCAGCAGGACTATCCCGGTATCGTCTACCATCATGGTTATGAGCAGGAAATGAGTAAAGACACACCGGAAATGCAGGTGGTCTTTACAAAAGAAGCGGATGCGTACTTTGCCAAGCCGACGGAGGCAACCAACACCATTGACGGCAATCACACCCCGCCTGAAGAATATGTGATCCCCTCGGACAGCAAGATCTACACCCACGAGGTCATGCCCGATACATGGGTCTTTACCGATGCACTCGGACGCACCTCCCTGACCAACGCCGAGGTCGGTGATCCCCGCGAGGACAAGACGCTGGCTATGTTCTACTGGACATGGCATGTCAGCGGCGGTACCACACCGAATCCCTTCAATAACCAGGAGTTCATGGAGCAGCATCCCGAGGCGATCAACGACTACGACAACCCACTGTGGCCGACCAATGTCGTTCACTTCTGGAACCAGCCGATCTACGGCTACTATAGGACCGATGACACATGGGTCCTGCGCCGTCAGGCGGAAATGCTGGCAAGTGCCGGGGTCGATGTCGTCTTTACCGACAACACCAATGGTACCTGGACATGGCGTGATTCCTACCTCAAGGTCTTTGAAACCTGGACGCAAGCCATGGAGGACGGTGTGAAGACCCCGAAGGTGTCCTTCATGCTTCCCTTCTCGCCCAGCGAGGATGCGCGGATACAGCTGCAGGATCTGTATCTGGACATCTTCCGCCGCAACAAGTGGCAGAACCTGTGGTACTACCTGGACGGAAAGCCCATGCTGATGGCGCACAAGGAAGCTGTTTCCGCCAGTGCCTCCAACACGCAGAAGGAGATCCTCAATTTCTTCACCTTCCGTGCCAACGATGCCGGTTACATGATGGGTGAGAGGACTTCGTACGAGCATTGGGGCTGGCTGTCCATGTACCCGCAGGCGTACTACTACAAGAACATCGCCGACAGGCGTGCCGGGAAGGTGGAGCAGATCACCGTCGGTGTTGCCATGAACCACAACTATGTCCTGCATATGCTCGCCGCCATGAACGGGGAGAACATCGCCGGCCGCTCCTATACCTCCGAGGGCTACCACACCGAGGAGAATGCCAAGCTGTACGGCTACAACTTAGCCGAGCAGTTCAACAATGCGCTACAGATCGATCCGTCCATCATTTTCGTCACCGGCTGGAACGAGTGGAAGGCAGGTCGTTATGAGGTCTGGCCTGAAGGACTCCCTTCCGCCGTGGAGAATGCCTTCCCCGATCAGTGCAACGATGAGTACTCCCGTGACATCGAGCCGACATGGGGCGATCTGAAGGACAACTACTACTACGAGCTGGTCAATTTCGTCCGTCAGTTCAAGGGTGCCCGTCCCATCCCCACGCCTACCGCCGCCGCCACCATGGACCTGAACGCCGGTGCCGCCGCATGGGAGAATGTCGGCCCCTACTACGCCGCCTACATCGGCAACACCGGTGACCGTGATGCCGACGGGTACGGCGACCTGCACTATACCGAGTACTCCGGACGCAATGACATCATCGGTGCCCGTGTCGCCCGTGACGATGAGAACATCTACTTCTATGTGGAGTGCAACGACAACATCACCCCCTACACCGATCCGCTGTGGATGGTGCTGTACATCGACTGTGACCAGCAGAATCAGGGTTGGGAAACCTTCGACTATGTGCTGAACAAGTCTGCCGCCTCTGCTGACACCGCCGTGCTGGAGCGATTCACCGGAGATGGCTACGCCTCCGAGAAGGTCGCAGATGTGAAGTACAAGGTTGACGGCAAGACCATGACCGTCGTCGTTCCCAAGTCCGCTCTGCATCTCTCCGGCTATGACTTCACGATCAACTTCAGCTGGACGGATAATGTGCACGATATCGAGGACAAGGCACCGGACGGTCAGGCTGACTATGTCTACACCACCTTCTCCGGCGACCTGATGAACTTCTATGTCTCCGGCGATGTGGCTCCCGGTGGACGGTTCAAGTTCAGCTATGTCAGCACCAATGAAAACGCCGGCACGGAGCAGGAAACCGAAACCGAGACGGATCCTGTGACCGGAAGCGAACCGGAGACAGAAACCGATCCCAAAGAAGAAACAGAGAACCCGGAAACCGTTTTGGAAAGCGAAACAGAGTCGGTTTCCGGCGGCTGTAAATCCGCGCTTTCCGCTCCGGCGAGCGTGGCTCTGTCCACAGTTGCGGCGGCGGCCGCACTGGGGGCAACCACCCTGCACCGGCGGCGGAGGAAAAAGTAAATCGCATATAAACAGCGGAGGCTGAACAACTCCCACGAAAGAATGAACGCCGGGAAGCGAAAAGTTTCCCGGCTGTTTTTCTGTTTTCACTCGCCTGCCCCCGTAGCACGCTCCCTTTTCCGCCGTAGAGCGGGGCAAGGGGCCAGAGCAAAGCTCGGCGATGGCGTTTCTGCTGTTCTGGGCGACAGTAACGCTGGCTCCTCTGTGAAAATGACAGCAAATATATGACAGAATAACGCTCCGAATCATACACAATACCTGTTTTGAAAGTTCTTGGGGGTCTGGGGGCTTCTTTCAAGAAGCCCCCAGGCGTTCCCCGGCGTTCCCCGGCGTTCCCCGGCGTTCCCCGGCGTCCCCCCATCGTTCTCGCCTTTCTACTTTTTTCTGTCCGGTACTTGCAATTGCGGCGGAAATATGGTAGAATAGAGGGAAGAAAGGCAGAAACGGAGGGCGGGGTATGCTATCCAGGGTATTCAGCGCGGGGCTGTACGGAATTGACGGCTTCATGGTCAGCGTAGAGGTGGACGGCCAGCCCCGGCTTCCGGAATTTGAGTTGGTGGGTCTGCCGGATGCCGCCGTCAAGGAGGCCAAGGAGCGGGTGCGCACCGCCTGTGTCAACAGCGGCTTCCGCTTCCCGGAGGCGGCACTGCTGGTCAACCTGGCTCCCGCCGACAGGCGGAAGGAAGGCTCCGGGTTTGACATGGCCATCCTGGCCGGCATCCTGGCGGTGTCCGGCACCCTGCGGCCCGGCACCGACTTCTCGGACAAATGCTTCGTGGGCGAGTTGTCCCTCTCCGGGGATATCCGGAGCGTCCGGGGCGTGCTGTCCATGTGCGTGGCCGCCCGGGATGCGGGCATGCGGGAGTTTTACGCCCCGGCCGAGAATGCGGCGGAGGCCGCCGCCGTGGAGGGGATCACAGTCTTCGGCGTGCAGACCATGCACCAACTGGTGGAGCACCTTAACGGCCAGCGTCTGCTGGCTCCCATGGCCCCCTCCCAGCTGTCCATGACCGGCGACGATGTGTACGACCTGGATTTCTCGGATGTCCGGGGGCAGGCCATGGCCAAGCGAGCCATGGAGATCGCCGCCGCCGGAGGACATAACATCCTGCTCATCGGCCCGCCCGGCACCGGCAAGTCCATGCTGGCCAAGCGACTGCCCACCATCCTGCCGCCGCTGACCTTTGCCGAGGCCATCGAAACCACCAAAATACACTCCGTGGCCGGCGTCCTGCCGGAGGGCGTGTCCCTCCTGCGACGGCGTCCCTTCCGCTCCCCTCACCATACCATGTCCGCCGTCAGCCTGATCGGCGGCGGTATCAATCCCACCCCCGGGGAGGTATCCCTGGCGCACCACGGGGTGCTGTTCCTGGATGAACTGCCGGAGTTCCCCAAGCAGGTGACAGATGCCCTCCGCCAGCCCCTGGAGGATCGCAAAGTCACCATCACCCGGGCCAACGGGCGGGTCACTTTCCCCTGCGCCTTCATGCTGGTGGCGGCCATGAACCCCTGCCGGTGCGGGTACTTCGGCGATCCCCGGCACAAGTGCACCTGCAAGGCGGGGGATGTAGCCCGGTATATCTCCCGGATCAGCGGCCCTATGCTGGACAGGATCGACATCCAGATCGAACTGCCCTCCCTGTCCTATGACGAGCTGTCGGACACGGACAAGAGTACCGTCCGGGAAAGCTCCGCCACCGTCCGGGAGCGGGTGTGCGCCGCCCGGGATTTTGCCGCCCGGCGCATGGGAGAGGAGGACAGCCGCCGCTTCTTCTGCAACGCCCAGCTGGATGCCGCCGCCATCCGCCGGTACTGTGTGGCTACCGATGAGGCCACCGACCTGCTCCGCACAGCGTACAACGCCCTGGGCCTGTCCGCCCGGGGGTACGATCGGGTGATGCGGGTGGCCCGTACCATCGCCGACCTGGATGCCAGCGCAGAGATCCAGGCTCAGCACATCGCCGAGGCTATCCAACTGCGCAGTCTGGACAGAAAGTACTGGGGCGCATGATCCCCGCATATCCTACATATCATACACTGCACTGCCCCCTTGACGGGGCGATTCCTTACAGAAAAGAGTGATCCTATTTGACAGACCTGCTGTGTAAACTGTTCGTGACCGATCATCAGAATACCTCCGACCCCCGGGTGCGCCAACGGTACGGCACCATGGTCAGCATCGTGGGCATTGTCCTCAACCTTCTGCTGGCCGCCGGAAAGTTCACCGCCGGCCTTCTGTTCGGTGCCATCTCCATCCAGGCGGATGCCGTCAACAACCTGTCGGATGCCGGCTCCCAGATCATCTCCCTGGTCAGCTTCCGCATCGCCGCCCGCCCCGCCGACCGGGCACACCCCTTCGGCCACGCCCGCATTGAGTATGTGGCCTCCATGATCGTCTCCTTCATCATCCTGATCGTGGGATGGGAGCTGTTGTCGGAGTCCTTCTCCAAGGTGCTACACCCGGTGACAACCAAGTTCAGTTGGGTCTCGGTGGCCGTCCTGGCGGTGTCCGTGCTGGCCAAGCTGTGGCTGTTCCTGTTCAACCGGAAGGTGGGCAAAAAGATTGACTCCTCCGTCATGCGGGCCACCGCCACCGACAGCCTGTCCGATGCCGGGGCTACCCTGGCGGTGCTGATCGCCACCCTGATCTACAAATTCACGGGGCTGGATATTGATGCCTACATGGGCATCCTGGTGGCTCTGCTGATCCTGTGGGGCGGGGTGAAGATCCTCAACGAGACAAAGAACTCCATCCTGGGCGAAGGTCCCTCCCAGGAGACGGTGGCCGAGATCCAGTCGGTGGTTAATCAGTACGAAGGCGTGCTGGGTGTCCACGACCTGGTGGTACACAACTACGGCCCCGGCCGCATCATGGCCTCCCTCCATGCGGAGGTGGACGGCAAGGTGGACATATTCAAGTCTCACGACATGATCGACCAGATCGAGCGCAGACTGCGCACCCAGTGCGGCATCGAGGCTACCATCCATATGGACCCCATCGTCACCGACGACCCCCTGGTGGATCATCTTCACGCCCTTGCGCTGGAATCCGTCCATCAGATCGACCAGCGGTTGAAGATACACGACTTCCGCATCGTGCCCGGTCACACCCATACCAACCTGATCTTTGATGTGCAGGCCCCCTTCGAGCTGTCCATGTCCGATGAGGAGCTGCGCCGTGCCCTCTCCGAGAAGATCCAGGCCGCCGAACCCCAGTGCTTTGCCGTCGTGACCGTAGACCGTTCCTGATGTTCGGCGGGCGCAGACTGCACCTGATGTGAAAAACAGATACAGGTAAGCAAAAAACAGATTCAGATAAAAGGAGCTTTCCCATGGAACCAACCTCATCCTATGTGTCCCCCCTGTCCACCCGGTACGCCTCCCCGGAGATGCAGTACCTCTTCTCCGCAGACAACAAGTTCATCACCTGGCACAAGCTGTGGATCGCCCTGGCCGAAGCCGAAAAGGCCGCCGGGCTGGACATCACCGATGCCCAGATCGATGAAATGAAGGCCCACTGTGAGGAGGTGGACTATGCGTCCGCCGCCGCCTATGAATCCCGCCTGCGCCACGATGTCATGGCCCACATCCACGCCTGGGGCGACGCCTGCCCCACCGCCCGGCCCATCATCCACCTGGGAGCCACCTCCTGCTATGTGGGTGACAACACGGACATGATCATCATGCGGGATGCGCTGGCGCTGGTCAAGGGGAAGCTGGTGACAGTGATGAAGAACCTGCGGGACTTCGCCATGGAGTACCGTTCCATGCCCTGCCTGGGGTACACCCACTGCCAGCCCGCTCAGCTTGTGACGGTTGGCAAGCGGGCTTCCCTCTGGCTGTATGAGCTTTTGCTGGATCTCCATGACCTGGAGTATGTGGCCTCCTCCCTGGCCCTCCTTGGCTCCAAGGGTACCACCGGCACCCAGGCCAGCTTCATGGAACTGCTGGGCGGCGACGGAGAGAAGATCGATGCCATCGAGGCCTACATTGCCGGGCAGTTTGGCTTTGACCGGGTGGTGCCGGTGTCCGGCCAGACCTACAGCCGGAAGTTCGACAGCCGGGTGATGAATGTACTGTGCGGCATTGCCCAGAGTGCCTACAAGTTTGCCAACGACCTGCGCCTGCTCCAGTCCTTCAAGGAGATGGAGGAGCCCTTTGAAAAGAATCAGGTCGGCTCCTCGGCCATGCCCTACAAGCGCAACCCCATGCGCAGTGAGCGCATCTGCGCCCTGGCTCGCTATGTCATCAGCGATGCCACCAACACCGCCGTCACCGCCTCCACCCAGTGGTTTGAGCGCACCCTGGACGATTCGGCCAACAAGCGCATCTCCGTGGCCGAGGCTTTCCTGGCAGTGGATGCCATCCTGAACATCTATATCAATGTGACCAGTGGCCTGGTGGTCTACCCCCGGGTCATTGCCTCCCGGGTCATGGCGGAGCTGCCCTTCATGGCCAGCGAGAACATCATGATGGAAGCCGTCAAGCGGGGCGGCGACCGCCAGGAGCTGCACGAGATCATCCGGGAGCACGCCATGGCCGCCGGGAAGCGGGTCAAGGAGGAGGGCCTGTCCAACGACCTCATTGACCGCATCTGCGCCGACCCCCGCTTTGGCATGACCCGGGAGGAGATCACTGCCCATCTGGATCCCGCCGCCTACATCGGCCGCTGTCCGGAGCAGGTGGAGCGCTTCATCACCCAGGAGGTGGATCCCATTCTGGCTCGGTGCCAGGGCACCCAGGGCGCCGCACTGACGGTCTGATGCAAAGTTTTGACTTTGGACTTCAACTGTAACTGTAACTGAGCAACTGTTGCCTTTGATACGAAAAGGAACCTTGTCCAAGGCTTTGGCAGGTTCCTTTTTCACTGCTTCATGTATGTTGCCCCCTGACACAATCCAACCTTTTCAAAGCAACGGCTTTTTACGCTTTCCGGCTGAACTGTAACTTCACACAAATCACCGGTGACAAAACACAGACCGTAGTACTGTATCACAAATGTCTCAGGTTAAAAACAAAAAAGTTCTCGAAAAGGTGCGATGGTCAAGAAACCATATTTTTGACTCCAAAATGCGAAAAGCCCTTGATTTACAAGGGCTTTTATGGTGGGAGCAAAATTGTTGCACCGAAATGTGCTCGTAGGATAAAATTGCAACTCAAGAATTTTCAATATGCGACAGTGTTTTTTCAACGCAGTCGGATATATTAACGGTTCCAACACCAAAGATCGATGTGTGCAGCTTGTTGTTGATTGGGGCGCTCCAAGCTTCAGAAATCGTTTCCTTCCCGTTTGCCATTCCCAATATCGATCCAACGGTTGCACCGTTGCAGTCGGTATCAAATCCCGTTTCAACTGCCATACATATAGACTTCGAGAAGTCTCCTTCACCGTACAAAAGTGCCGCTACCACGATCATAGCATTCGAGATCGTATGACACCAATCGTGACCGCTATGCTCGTCATATTTTTCATGAATCATCTTAAAGCAATTTTGCTCAGATACTCCGCTCTTATACGAATCCAATATTGACATAACACTTTCATAAAGTCTTGACGTCTGCGGTATTTCGGCAAGACCTCCACTTATTATCTCTTCAATACTGTTCGTAGTTGCCGCAATCGCAAGCATAGCTGCCACAAACATTTCGCCGTATATTCCGTTTTTCACGTGTGATATCGATGCGTCTCTCCAAGCCATTTCTGCAGCAAGCTTGGGATCTCCCGGATTTATATATCCAAAGTAATCTCCTCTGATCTGTGCGCCTATCCACTCGCGGTATGGATTTTTGTAGATCGCAGACTGAGGGGGAGCGTATCCTTTTACAAAATTACAAAATGCAACTCTCTCTGCAGTACAGTATGCATCTTTCCCTTGATAAGCAATCCAAGCTCTCGATACGTCGTACGGTGTAAAATCTCTTCCGTATTTTTCAATTATTTTTTGCGCAAGAACAACATAATTCGTGTCGTCATCGACGGGCATTCCATCTATCTCGTCTGCATAAACTCTGCCCGCAAAATTAAATTTATATTTTGCCAGATCCATATTTTGAAAATCGCTACGATGAATATACCGGTACATTGGATAGTTCTTTATTTCCTTTAAAAAAGGAATAAGATCATTTGTTCGAATGCCCTCAACGCTCTTTCCAAGCATACAACCGCAGATACGACCAAGCCAAGCACCATATATCTTGTCATCTAACTTATTTTTATCGTAAGGATACTTCTCGTCAGCACCTCTGCGTATCATTTGAATTTGTTCCAGATCTGATGGCTCTACGTAGGGATACCCATCCTTCGTTTTAGCTGATACAACCACATCAAACAAAACATCTCCAAGTCTCTTCTTGATCTCCCCCTTTGGAAGCATTGATACCGAATAGAAAACCTCCTTGTACGCTTCAATATCAAGCCCTTCCTCTACCGACTGCTGATACTCTGTCTGTAAATTGGATGAGTAAAATTCCCAATCATGAATATTCTTGTACTGTGGTTTTAATATCTCCGACTTGTTCATATCTTCCACCAGTCGGTTGTCATTTCCCATTACCAAGGAATCAAGAGAAATATCAAAGTATTTTGCGATTTTTACAATCTTTTCGATATCAGGTACAGCACCGCCGCTCTCCCATTTTTGAACGGCTTGCTGTGAAACCCCAAACATTTCCGCAAATTGCTCCTGTGTCAGCTTAGCATTATTGCGTATCTTATAAATAGATTGTCCTATTTCCATGTTGCCCTCCAAATACGATCAAATATATGGTATTTATATTTTACATCTTTTAATCAAATCTGTAAAGAGGTTTAGAATTGTTATATTCACAACTTTAAGTTGTAAAGGCGTCTCTATTCGATTCTTTCTGTCTATATTATGAAAAGCGATATTGCTCTAATGTTCGAAAATGTCGCAAGTTCAAGTCCCAAAGGTTCGGGAAAAGTTGTAAAAAACAAAAGGTCAAAAAACAGCCCTAAAAAACCGAAAAAGCCTTGTAAAACAAGGCTTTTTGGCATAGGTTGCATTTTTGACCTATGGGGATGGCTCCCCCTACTGGACTTGAACCAGTGACACCCTGAATAACACATCTGCCCTACGCTTCGCTTCGGTCAGATGGGCAAGTTTGCCTTGCGGTCAGAGTGACCGCATTCCGCAAGCGGAACCGGCAAACATTGCCGTCAGCAGCCCTGCGGGCTACTGACTGTGAAGCGAGAGTTTCGCTGGTGCAGGTGCAGAAAGATAAGCCAATAAAAGACCACGCCATCCGGCGTGGTCTTTTATTGTGTATGATTGACCAAATAGCTATCTCGAAAAATCCCCATTTTATATGCTTTTC
>CAMEON010000065.1 GCA_945929845.1 uncultured Clostridia bacterium
CTGGGGGCGCTCTCGGTGGCCGTGGCTACCTCATGGAGGAAGTCGGCGGCGCTGACCGGGGAGGGAGTTGGCTCCGTGGCGGGAGTCTCTGTCGGAATCTCGGCAGGGGCTTTGGTGGTGATCAGGGAGCGGAGCAGGGTGTTCTCGCTCTTCAGCTTGTCCAGCTCCTGATTCAGCTCGCCGTTGCGCTCCTGCAGGGCCTTCAGCACCGTCTCGTACTTGGCGTTGAGGGCCTGGAGCTCCGAGGTGCGGGACTGTAGCTCCAGCCGCTCGGAGCAGAATTCCAGGGCGCAGAGCAGGGCCGCCTCGTTCTTGGTGCAGAAGCGGCTGTTGAGGTAGAATTCCCGCATCTTGCGGTCCAGGATCCCGGCGATCTTGTCCACCTGCTCCGGTGCCATGTCGGCCACCACATTCAACTGAATGTCCGCAATGTTCAGGGTGTACTTTTGCTTCATGATGTATCCGTCCTTCCTTCCGCCCCCGCCATGCGCAGGATCCTGCGTAAAGCCGGAGCAGAATATACAAAATGTACTTGCATTTATCAGAAAAAGAGAGTATAATGGTACCAATCTATTATAATACATTTGTCCGACTTTGAAAAGAGCCTTTTCGTAAATTTTCCTGCATTTCCGGAAAAATTTTTCAGGAAAGGGACAGACCCCCAAGAACTTTCAAAACAAATAGTATATACTGTTCGGAGCGTCCGCTGACTATATTCTACACTATGGAGAGCCACAGCCAAAAAGGAGGGAGACGACAACATGAGACCGTACATATGCGTGAGCCACGCCGCCGCCGACCGGGATGCCGCAGGCCGCTTCTTTCAGGAGCTGACCCGGTACGGGTTCCGGTACAGCCCCATGGATGAGGACACGCCCCGGGGCGACCGCCCGGGTCTGCTTTCGGATGCCTCCCTGTTGGTGGTGCTGACCTCCCCGGCGGCAGAGGCCTGCGGGGTCTGCGCCTCGGACATCCGGTACGCCCTGGGGGCGGGTCGCCCGGTGATCTGCGTCACGCTACAGGAGAACCGGCTGGATGCCCGCTTCTGCGCCAATCCCAGTGAAGCCATGGCCGGGGTCGTGCCCATGGAGAGGATCGTCTACCCGGCGGGGGAGGCCCCCGACCCGCAGACGGTGGCTTACTATATGCACCGTCTGTACTTCTGCCGTCTCTGCCGTCTGACGGCCTGTCACTCGGCGGTACGCTGTGTGGACGACACCTTCGGCCGCACGGTCAAGCAGGCCGCCGCCGCCCATGCCGGGCAGACCCAGGCTCAACTGATCCTGGGACAGGCCTACGAGCGGGGCGAGGGTGCGCCCCGGATGGAGGATCAGGCCGCCTACTGGTTCGCCAGAGCCGCCGCCGGGGGAGCGGTGGATGCCATGATCCGCATGGGAGAGTATAAGATGGACGGCACCGGCACCCCCCGGGATCCCGCCGGGGCACTCACTCTGTTCCGGCAGGCCGCCGAGGCCGGGGATCCCCGGGGTCTGTACCACTGGGGGCTTTGCAGTCTGGAGGGGCACGGCATGATGCGGGATCCGGAGCTGGCGGTGAGGCTGATGAAGCAGGCCGCCGAAGCCGGATACACCCCGGCTCGCTACCGGCTGGCTCTGCTGTACCGGGACGGCGTGGGGACGGCGGCGGACTGGCGGGCGGCGGTGCGCCACCTGTACATTGCCTGTGCCTCCCTGACCGGATACCGGGCACCGGACAATAGAATCGGGGCAGAGGCACCGCCCCGGCCGGAGGATGTCATTCCCCTCCTGGACCGACGGCCGGTCGCCCTGCGGGGCAGACCGCTGATCCTGCGCCACATCTCCATGCGCCGGATGCGGGAGGTAAAGCTGGGACGGCTGCTGTTCGGTGCGGAGGCCGCAGATCCGGGGAAAGCGGAATCGATCCGGCGGTGCATGAGCCGCTGTCACTACCGGCGGGTGGCCTACCGGGAGGAGCAGTGGCTGGCCATGACCCCGGATCCCTCCCGGGATGTCAGCCTTTTGAACCGCTCCCGCTCCTACAGCGGGCAGGTGTGGGATGTGTCCCTGGCCGCCGGGGCACTGGGTCGGCTCCTGGAGCTGGGCAGTCCGGCGGACGGTATCCGACCCGCCCCGCTCCAGGCTCTGCGTTGGTATCGGCGGGCCATGGCCCGGGGGCACAGCGGGGCCATGTTCCGCCTGGGAGACTGCTACCGCCGGGGGCTGGGTGTGCCCCGGGATCCGGCAGAGGCCGTGCGGCTGTACCGTCAGGCCGCCACCCTGCACAACCAGCGGGGTCAGTTTGCCCTGGCCGTGTGCTACGAGCAGGGGGAGGGCATCCGGCAGGATGCTACCGCCGCCGTCCATTGGTATGAGGAGGCGGCCCGGAGCGGCTATGCCCCGGCGCAGAACAACCTGGGGGGCTGTTACGCCCGGGGGTTCGGTGTGCCCCGGGACATCGCTACGGCGGCAGAGTGGTTCATGAAGGCCGCCGCCAAAGGACAGCCGGATGCGGCCTGTCGGCTGGGCATCTGCTATGAGCGGGGAGAGGGCGTTGGGAAGGATGTGACCCGTGCCTTCGGGCTGTATGAGCAGGCCGCCCGGGTGGGGCACCCCTATGCCCTGTACCGTCTGGGTCTGTGTTATGACCGGGGGATCTGCGTCCCCACCCAGTTTGCCTACGCCGCCCACCTGTACCAGCGGGCCGCCGAGGGCGGGGTGGCGGCGGCGGCCTACGCCATGGGTCTTTGTGCCCGCACCGGGCGGGGCATGCGCCGGGACGGCCCGGGTGCCTTTGCCTGGTTCCGCCGGGCCGGCCGTGGCGGCAGTGTGCAGGGGGCCTTTGAAGCGGGTCGTTGTCTCTTGGAGGGACGGAACACCGTGCGGAACGCCAGGCAAGCCGTGGCCTGCTTCCGACAGGCGGCGGAGCTGTGGCGGTTGCGCCGCCGGGACGAAGTGGCGACCGAATGGGAGGACACCCTCCCGGTGGACGGGCTGACCGCCAAAGATGCCGCCGGAAGTGCCCTGTTCCTGTGGGGGTACTGTACCCTGTACGGTCTTTCTGCCCCGGAGGCAGGGGAAACGCCGGCAGAGGCCGCCCGGAAACTGTTTGAGGAAGCGGCTGGGATGGGTCATGCGGCGGCGGCCACCGCCCTGGGTGATATGTATGCCTACCGTCTGCTCACCCCGGACGGCGTAGGGGCGGAGGATGCGACACCGGCGGCCCGGGAGGCGGCACTGGCCTGGTACCGGGCGGCGGTGGCTGACACCGGCGTTGATGTAGCGCATGCCGTCGCACAGGCCGCCACAGCGGAGGCCACCACACCGGAGACCCCGGTAGCGGAGGCCGCCACAGCGCAGACCGCTCCGACAGAAGCCTCTTTGGAAGCATCGGTTACAGAGAGTACCACTGTCCCCGAAGCCGGGGTGGGAACCGCCACCGCCGGACAGGCCCCCTGTCCCTTTGCCCGCCGCAGTCAGGCAGACGCTTTCATGAGCCTGTACGCTCAGGCGGCCACCGGGGACAGCGAGGCGGACAGGCAGGCGGCCTGGGTCTACCTGACCGAGGCGGCTCGGGCAGGCCGGGATCAGGCTCTGATCGCCATTGCCGCCCGCATTTTCTCCGGCGAGGGGGACAGCCGGGTGACGGACAGGGCACTGTCCCGGCGTATGCTCCTGCGGGCCGCCCAGGCCGAAGGAGGCAGTCCCGCCGCCTGCCTGTGGCTGGGGGACTTTGCCCTGTGCGGGTGGGCAGGGGAGCCGGGGGCAGAAGGACAGCCCTCCGACCGCCCGTCCCAGGCGGCCAGGCTGTACCGGCAGGCCCTGGCGGAGCCGTCGGAGGCCAACAGCCGCCCGGAGGGGTCTGCCTATACCGAAGCGTATGACGGAGCATATGTGATCCGGGCACGCTGGGAGGAGGCGCAGACGCTCCGGGTCAGGGCGCAGAGTCAGGCCATGTACCGGCTGGCTGTCCTGTCCGCCCTGCATCCCGGGCTTGCCGGGGAGGAAAAGCCCGCCCATCCTGCCTTCCCCCAGGCATCGGCGGAGGTGTCTGCCGAGTCCCCCTTGGTTTGGCTGTGCCGGGCCATCCTGTCCGGTCACCGCATGGCGAAGGAGGATCTGGCCCGTATGTACCGGGCGGAAATGCAGGAAAGAGCGGCCGACTCCGCCGCCCCCGCCCCTACGACTGTCATCCCTCCTGTGCCCGGCGGGCAGGAGCTTCCCCTGGGCAGGAAGAACCGTGAGAGTCGGTGGTACCGGAACCTCCGCACCCCGGTGCAGTGGATGCAGGATTACTACACCGCCCTGTCCCCGGAGCCACAGCCCTTTGTCTGGGATCTGACCCCCCGGGGCGGGGAAGAAGCGGTGCCGGAGGCACTTTCCTGCCCGGTGACACCGGCCATGACGGCGGCGGCCATGAACTTTCTGGGCGACTGCCTGTTCTACGGGCAGGAGCTGCCCCAGAACCGGGCGGAGGCGGTGCGTTGCTACCGGGAGGCGGCGTCCGTCAGGCAGGGCCGGGGCGAGCCGGTCTGCGGCGGCATTGTCTGGGCGCAGTACAGCCTGGGCTGGTGTCTGCTCCACGGGGTGGGCACGCCCCAGGACAAGCGGGAGGCTGTGACCTGGCTGAGCCGGGCGGCCAAATTCCACGGGGAAGCGGCCTTTTGTCTGGCCGACTGCTACCAGCAGGGCGACGGCGTGGATGTGGCCGACAGCCGGGAAGCCGTCAAGTATTACCGCAAGGCGGAACAGCTTGGCTACCTGCCCGCCGCCCTGAAGGTGCGAGCCATGGAGAAGCAATTACGGAAAGAGTACGGTGTCTGAACGGAGAGAACGAAGAGTACGCTGGGGGCTTCTTGAAAGAAGCCCCCAGACCCCCAAGAACTTTCAAACAGGTATTATGTACTATTTAGATCGTTGTCGTATAATACTTCAGCATACTGGTCTCGGTGGAGTTGTCAAAAGAGTAGGCTGATTCCTTTACAGTTCAGCCATTCGGAACAGCAAGCCATCGTTATATACCCGTATCTCCGTACCCCGCCTGAACTGTAACCAACAGAGAGAGGATCATCAGGATGAAACAAACAGAAGCAGAACAGAAACAGCCCACAGGAGCCGCAGGGAAGCTGACGGTGACGGTGATCGGGTGCGGCCGGTGGGGCTCCCTCATTGCCTGGTATCTGGCCGGGCATCAGGGCCACCGGGTCACGCTGTACGGCCGGCCGGAGTCGCCCCATATGAGGCGGTTCCTGGCCGAGCGGCACAACGACCTGCTGACCCTGCCGGACAGCGTGCGGCTGTCCACCGACATCCGGGTGTGCGCCGAGCCGGAGAACCAGGTCATCCTGATCTCCGTCGGGGCCCAGGGTCTGCGTGCCCTTTTGCAGGAGTTGCGGCCGCTGGGGCTCCATGATGTGACCGTGGTGCTGTGCATGAAGGGGATAGAGGCGGACACTGGCCTGCGGTTGAGCCAGGTGGCCGCCGAGTTCCTTGACCCGTCGGTGAAGATCGCCGTGTGGGTCGGCCCCGGCCATGTGCAGGAATTCTACGCCGGGGTGCCCAACTGCATGGTCATTGACAGTGAAGACGGGCCCACCAAACGGTGGCTGGTGGATGCCTTCTCCAGCGACCTGATCCGCTTCTACTACGGAGAAGACCTCATCGGCAGTGAGATCGGGGCGGCGGCCAAGAATGTCATCGGCATTGCGGCGGGTATGCTGGACGGCAAGCACCTGTCCACCCTCAAGGGCGCACTGATGTCCCGGGGTACCCGGGAGATCGCCCGGCTGATCCGAGCCATGGGCGGCAACGAGCTGTCCGCCTACGGACTCTGCCACCTGGGTGACTACGAGGCCACCGTCTTCTCCAAGTACAGCCACAACCGGGCCTTCGGCGAGGCCTTCATCACCGGACAGCCCTACGGGGCACTGGCCGAAGGGTACGATACCGTCCGTGCTCTGGTGCTCCTCGGGGACAGGTACAGTATTGACCTGCCTATCTGCCAGGCCGTCTACCGGATCCTGTACCGCCACGCCGATGTGGACACCGAACTCCACGCCCTGTTCGACCGCTCCATCAAGACCGAGTTTTATAGGTAAGGACGGGGGACGCGTCGGGGCCCTTCTTGAGAAGAAGAGAACTGGCGTTGCCAGTTCAAGAAGTTTGCCGTACGGCAAACTTCCAGGCCCCGAACCCCCCAAGAACTTTCAAAGCATGAATATTGATAAAAGAGCGTTATCCTGTGATGCCTGCAAAGCAATAGCACCACAGAATAACGCTCTGTGCATGAATATAAATTGTTTTGAAAGTCTTTGAAGGGGTCTGGGGGAACCGAAGTTTGCCGCATGGCAAACTTCATGCACTTGCACTGCGCACAGTGCAAGTGCTGTCTTCAGAAAGTTCCCCCAGGCGTCTCTCCGTACCCCGTTACTGCGCCAGGGTGCGGAACAGTTCGCCCATGAGGGCGTCCCGGTGGATATGGGTGATGCGGCGGATGAAGGGGCGGCGGGGGTCATAGGCCCAGGCGCCGTCGTACTCCGGAATCGGGGCGGGGATCAGCTCCGACATCATGAAGCGGTCGCCGTCGTTGAGCAACCAGGCCACGGCGGTCACATCCCAGATCACCCGGCTCCAGACCCGTCCGGCGGCGTAGGACTCGGCCTCCTCGATGGTATGGCGAGCCAGGTAGTCGCACAGGGGATTCTTGCCGGAGAGCCAGTACTCCAGCTCCGGCTTGGTGGTGTAGAAGGAGGAGACAACGCCCATGCAGGGCAGTTGCACCAGGGGACAGCCACAGCCGAAGGCCACCCGTGCCCCGGCCACATCCTGGAACAGGTTGAACTCCCGGTTGTCCGGCCAGCTTGTGTAGTGCCCGCCCAGCCAGACCAGCACCATGCGGTCGGCGATCTCCGGCTTCATCAGAAGGGCCGAGGCCACATTGGTGATGGCACCGATGGCCACCACATACAGGGGCTTCTCCACGGTATAGGACATGGCCAGCTGGCACAGGTGCCGGGCCGCCGGGCTGTCCACCGGGGTCTTCTCGTCCGGCAGGTAGGTGCGGGAGCCCTTGTATACCTGCGCCTTCATGTCCTCCCGACCCATCAGCGTCAGCAGGTGAAGGATCTCGTCATAGCTACGCTCCATGCCGTCCTCCGGCGAGGTGGAGTGGCTGTTGAAGAAGGGGGCGGCGTACAGAGCCTTGACGGTCAGCTTGGGGCTCTTCATCATGAGGGCCAGGGCATACTGGTCGTCAATCTCGTTGTAGGTGTCGGTGTCAAGTACGCAGTCTACCGGGCCATGCGGCACGGACAGGTTGGTCAGGCGTTGCATCTCGGTCATGGTGATCTCCTTTTCCGATTGGTATCATTTGTTGAAAGTCCTTGCGGGACTTGAGAAAAACGACTGTTTGTCACCGCCGTCACTGTCCGGGGGCGTTTGCGAAGGTGCTGTACATTTCGGCGACCTGCTCCTCCGTGACAGCGCAGGCGTAGATGCGGGCGGTGTGCAGGGAGACCACGCCCCGGGTATCCGAGAAGACAAAGCCGCTATAGGTCGGCGGGGTGTAGGCGAAGTGCCCCTCGGAGATGAGGATCCCGTTGACATACACATACTGTCCGGCCTCCGATGCCACAGCCACGATGTGCAGCCAGGTGTCGGTGGGCAACAGCGTCTCGATGTCATCGGTCAGGATCACATCGTTGTCGTCGTAGGAACCGTGATAGTAATGCACGCCGGTCTTCTGGCTGGCACTGTCACAGATGCGGTGCAGGTTGTTGTTGCCCCACAGGTCGGAGAACAGGGTCAGCCTTATCCGATTGGCCCGGGAATCCATTTTCAGGTACAGCTCCACGGTCAGGCCGTTCTCTGCGGCACCCTGGATGTCGCCGGTGTAAATGTCGTACTTGGACAGAACCGGTAAGCCGTCCTCCTCCCCGGCCTGCCCGCCGCTGATGCTCCGGAGGATCACGCCGTCCTCCGCCTTGTTGTATGCCTGTCCGTCAGCGTCAAAGCCCAGGTCAAAGAGCAGGGCACCCTCCTCCGCCTCCAGCACCGGGGGCGCAGGCTGGGACTCCGGCGGCAGGGTAGGCTCCGGGTAGGTGGTGGCATCGCAGGACAGGTCAAGAGCCAGGAAACAGCCGTCGCCGGGGGCAAGAGACAGGGTCAGGGCGCTGTCCTCGCCCATAGCCTCCAGCCCCTTGCTGTTCCAGAGCTGGTAGGTGTGGGCACCGTCCAGGGTCAGTGTGATTTCCTGATTCTGACTGCTTTCGTAGTCCATGTTGACCACATACAGGCCGGGATGACCCTCCTTGTCCGTCATACAGCCCACCATCACCCGCTGACCCTGGATGGCGGTCAGCGGCCCCCAGGCTTCCCCGTCCAGCACCACGCCCTGGGTCTGCGAACGGATCAGGTTGGCGATGCCAGTCTCCCCCTTGAGGAGCACGCCCTGGCAGTCGTAGGGCAGGAAGACGCCCTTCATGGCATGGATGTCCGGGAACACCGCCTGCACCGCCTCGTACATGGCAGAGGGTGTCCCGTCCTCGTGCAGGATGCTGCTGTTGTATTCAGTGCCGCTCTCGGTGGCAGTGAAGCAGATCATAGCATCTGCCCCCATGGCCAGGGTGGCGTTGACCTGACAGCGCAGCTGCGCCTCCGTGGGCAGGTCGTACGCCCCGAAGGCGGCGGTCTGTAGGAAGGCCCACAGCTCTGCGCCGTACCGGTCGCACAGCACCTTCTCCATGGCCAGGTTGGTCAGGTAGGCGGCCAGATTGCCTCCGCTGTTGGCCCAGGGGTACAGGTCAAAGCAGACATAGTCCGGCTGCACATCCTTCAGGAAGGTCTCCACGGTATAGTTCCAGTTGGTCAGCGCATGGTAGGGGTACATATTGGCACCGATCTTCCAGCTCACCCTGTCCCCGTAGGTTTTGACGATCCGGTTCCGCATCTCCGTCAGCCCGGGCATACTTTCCAGCACCGGCTCGTCCTGCAGGTACAGGTACTTCACGCTGGGGTGATCCATGCACTGCTTGAGCTTGGAGACGGTGGTGGCACTGTCTATGACATGGGGGCCAAAAGTCCAGATGGCCAGATCCATGCCTACCTCGTCGGCCACCCGCAGGGTGTTTGCCAGGAGGACCGTGCCGTAAAACTCATTACAGGTCACCATGAAGGTGATGCCCGCCGCCTGGGCGTTGCGAAAGGCGGTCTCGGTGCTGGCGAGGTACACAGGGGTCAGGAATCCGCCGAATTCCACTCGCCCGCCGTATGTCTTGCGGTAGATCTCCGCCAGGTGCTCCTCATAGGTGGTGGGGACAAAGGGTGGCTCTGTCTCCGGTTCCGTTTCGGGTTCTGTCTCCGGTTGGGTGTCGTCGCCGGGGGTCGTGACCGTCCCGGTGTCTCCGGTGGGTACCTCCGGCGAGGTATCGTCGCCCTCCCCGGTGGTCTTTCCGGGATCAGTCGTATCCGGGTCTGTGGCCAGACCCCCTGTCTCCACCGGGGAGACCGCCGGGCCGGTACAGCCGGCAAGTACAAGCAAAAGAATAGCCAGAATCACGGACAGCAGACGCAGGTGCTTCATGGAGGATCCTCCCTTTCTCTCACAGTGAGTCTCTGTGAATACTATACCATAGCACGGTCAGATTGTCAAGAGATTTTGGCAAACTTTGTGGGAACGGAGAGGGCGGAAAGTTACAGTTCACTTACCCCCGCCGTGCGCTCCCTTTTTCACCGAAGAGCGGGGCGAGGGGCCCCCGCGAAGGCGTTTCTGTTGTTTTGGGCGGCAGTTACGCTGGATCCCCGGAAAAAACGACAGCAAATATATGACAGAATAACGCTCCGAACAGTACACAATACCTGTTTTGAAAGTTCTTGAAGGGTGTGGGGAACTTCTTTCAAGAAGTTCCCCACCGTATCTCCGTCCCCTACCTGAACTGTAACGGCGGAAAATACGCTGGGGAAGCCACTATCTCTCCCCCGTGATCCTCTCGTACAGCTCTTCGGCGTTGTCGGCGAAGGTGGTTCCTCCGTTCTCCACCAGGAAGTTCCTGCTACGGAAGCCCCAGGTCACGGAGATGCAGGGCAGTCCGGCGGCCCGGGCGGTGGCGATGTCCACATCCGAATCGCCGACGAAGACAGCCCCGGCAGGCGGGAGGCCCAGGAGGCGCAGGGCCTCAAACACCGTGTCCGGGGCAGGCTTTTTCCGCACGCCGGGCCGCTCGCCCACCGCCACAGCCACCCGGTCGCCGAAGTAGAAGGCGGCCAACTTCTTTACGGCGGGGTCAAACTTGTTGGAGACGATGGCCGCCGGGATCCCCCGCTCCCGGAGCCTGTCCAAAAGGGGAAGAATACCGGGGTAGGGGCGGGTCTTTTGAGTACAGCCCGCCGCATAGGCGGTTTTGAAATCAGCAAAGCAGGCGGCAAAGTCCGGGTTCTCCCGGCCCCCGGGAACCGCCCGCTCCATCAGCCGCTCCACGCCGTTGCCGACGAAGGCCTGCACCTCCTCCCGGGTCCTGCTGGGGAAGCCGTGCGCCTGGAGAGCCTGGTTGACCCCGTCAGTCAGGTCATCCAGGGTGTCCAGCAGTGTACCGTCCAAATCAAAGATCACTGCGTTATACATATACCATTCCTTTCTGTGCAAACATTTTTACACTACCAACTATCAGCTATCAACTATCAGCTATCAACTATCAGCTATCAACTATCAGCTA
>CAMEON010000066.1 GCA_945929845.1 uncultured Clostridia bacterium
CGGCATCGCCGGTGGAGCCAGTGCTGTTCTTCTCAAGAAGTTTCCCACCGTATCCCCATCCCCCACCTGAACTGTAACTTTTTCTGTAGATGCCGGATACCGTACAGGATGCCGCCTGTCACCGCCCCGGCCAGCAAGATGATCAGGATGTCCGCCGGGGACAGCACCAGCCGCCCCAGGCTGTCAAAGAGGAATCCCGTCCCGAAGCGGTACAGGTGGCCGTCCAGCAGGATCATTTCCCCGATGTACATGAGCAGGGTGACAGCGGAGGCTATGGCCGAGGGCAGGAGAATGGGGAGCCGTCCCTTCCCCCTTTGCAGGAAGGAGCCGATGTACACCCCCACGGTGACGCCCAGCAGGACAAAGAAGACCGTCATCAGAACCGCCGACAGGGCGGACACCTGCAACTCCCCGGTGCGGTAGAAAGCGGTAAAGCAGGCCCAGATGCACATGACCAGGAAAAGGCCACTGCAAACCGACTGCGTCACCAGCGCCGCCATCCGGCTCCTGTCCCCCTGGCGCACCACCCTGGCGAAGCCGTACAGGCAGTTCAGCACAGACAGGATCAGAACCGCCGAGATCAGGTAAAAGTGGATCTTGAAGGCAGGGCTGTACTCGCCGATCAGCACATCCACCGCCGTCCATGTTCTGGTGATATAGCCCTCCGGCGGCACATAGCACATATACATCTGCCAGCTCTCCAGGGTGGTGGTCACGGTCTCGGTAACGATCACCTGACTCTCCAGTAGCAGTTCCGTCCCAAAGAAGGCCCCCAGGGACAGGGCAGCCCCCGCAGGCAAAGCCCACTTCCCGGCCTTTTTCATCAACAGCGGCATGAGGGCCACGCCCAGGATCACAGCCAGGCTGATGGGGGTATAGGGAATGATGTATTTGGGGTAGTTCTCGGCATAGACAGTCCCGAAGCGGACCATGTCCGCCACCACCCTGATCCCCATGTACAACGGGTAAGCCGACAGGGCAAGCACCCCGGCACAAGCCAACAAGTAGTAGACCGTACAGCGTTTATTACTCATCGCATTTTTTCTTTCACAGTATCTCTCCTCACATGGCGTTGGTCAGCAGGACATAGGCAATGGCCAGCACCAATGCGGCGAAGCCAACAACGGAGAGGGCAGACAGCTTCCGGTAGTTCAGGATATTCTTGACCCTCAACCGCACCTTTGCTCCGCCAAAGGGGGAAGCGAACACATTGGTCTTCTCCACAGAGGACAAAAGGGCAAGGGCATAGGCCTTCCTTTGGCCCTCCCCACAGCGGGAAAGCACCGTCTCGTCACAGGCCAGCTCCATATCCGACAGGAAGCATTTCAAAAGCACCCAGCACATGGGATTGAACCAGTGCACGCACACAAGCACGCAGGCAATCACCCGCAGGAGGTTGTCTCCCCGCCGGATGTGCGCAGACTCGTGCATCAGCACATAGGACAGCCGGTCGTCCTGCTCCCGGTACGCTGACGGCAGGATGATCCTCGGCCGCAGGATGCCATACACCGCCGGGGCGCTGATTTTGTCGGAGATGTACACATTCCCCTCCAGACGGACAGCGTCCCGCAGTGCGGCCATGGTGGTGAAGTACAGGATGCCCATGGCCAGAAGGAGAGCCGCCGCCACCACCAGCCACACAAGGGATGCCACGGCAAACACATCCTCCAGCAGGTTGATGCGGAAGGTGATGGGGAAGTAGGTATCTGCCCACATGGTGAGATTCATCATGGTCATGACAGGCTCGCGCTCCCACATGAATATGACCACGGTTCTGGTGGCGAAACGGGACAGCAGGGTCATCAGCCCATACTTCCCGGTAAGACCCACAGGGACGCACATACGGATGAGGGGGATCAACCAGAGTAGCAGGATCACCCACCGGGGGATCCGCCGGATGCACCGGATCAGCAGGATCACCGCACTGCACAGGGCCGCCATGATGCTCATGTTGAAGACCCAGTAAAAGATCTCACCCCGCACAGACTCACCTCTTTTCGATCATCTGCCGCAGTTCCTCCAGCTCCTCCTGGGTCAGGCTCTCATCCTCCAGCAGGGACGAAAAGAGTGCCTTCCTGGAGCCGCCGAAGAGCTTGTTGATAAGCCCCTGGGTCTCTGCCCGTCGTGCCTCCTCCCTGGTGATCAGCGCCGTGCACATGAAGCCCGGCTCGGAACGCTGGACATACCCCTTGGCCACCGTCTTCTTAATGACTGTATAGGTGGTGTTCACATTCCACGCATACTTCTCTGCGGCCAGCACGCTCACCTGCTTGGCACTGATGGGCTGATGCTCCCAGATCAGCTCCATGACCTTCAACTCACTGTCGTATATTTTCTGAATCATTTTCTTTTCCCTCCGGACTGTTGATGTCTATTATACTACCGCAATAGTCGCCGCTTGTCAAGGGGTTGACATAAAAAATGCTGCAACTTTTTTGCAGCATGGGTACGGAGAATATGCCGGGAAACTTTTTGCGTACAGCACGGGTACTGAAGCGTCAGCGCATGCGTTGACCCTGAACACACGGAAACTTGAAAAATGATATACAATGTGTGCACCCGCACGGACGCTGTCATGCAGGCATATCAATCCACCAGAGCCTCCAGTTCCGAGAGGCGGGCATCGGAGGTGGTGGCCACCAGGTTGTTGAGGAAGATCACCGTCTGCACCCCGTGGGTCGTGACGAACTGGGTCAGGTCGCCGTCGTAGTACCTGTAGTCCATGATGTACACATACTCGAAGCTGTCCACCAGGAAGGGGGCGAAGGCGTTGCCGAAGGACTCCTTGACCAGCACCACTGCGGTGCCCCGCCGGTCGGCGGCAATGTTGCTGTTATGGATGGTGGTCAGGGGATTGTCCCCGGCGATGAAGCAGTTGTACTTGGAGGCCGCCGCCGCATAGAAGGCATCCGTCCGCCGCTGGACGATGGGGTACTCGGTGTGTTCCACCCCATCGCTCATGAGCACGGTCATGGCATTGGTGCCCATAGGCACATAGGCCTCCACGGTATCAGGATGATCCCGCAGGGCGGCGGGCTGGTTGGTCTTGGCGTACAGCGTGCCCAGGAAGCCGCCAAAGGACAGCTTCTCGTAGGCGGACAGCGGCGTGGGGGTCAGGCCAGCCGACTGACAGAAGGCGGTATAGGCATAGTAGGCACCGGTAGCCGTCCAGTGGTGGTCGGTGCGGAAGAAGATGTACTCCTCCCGGTGAGCCATCAGGGCAGAGGCCACATCCACCTTGACCACCGCCGGATCCATGCCGGAGTACAGGTAGGCGGCGGCCTTGGCACCGTCAGCCACCCCCAGGCTGTCCTGGAGCGAACCGTCCAGCGCAAAGGTATAGGACAGGGGGATCACCATGTCGTACACCTGAGCCTTGCCCTCCAGGGCTTGGGCGGCCCGGTTGATCAGGGCGGCGTACCGGGGGGCGGCAGACTTGTTGAAGTAGTACAGCTCATAGGCGGTGTCGCCGGACAGGTAATAGCCGTTCACCTGCTCCCCGGTGGTCACACCGTCCACCGGGCGGCTGTCCCCGGTCTCTATCCCGGAGGGGTCGCCCATGGTCTCGTCCGGCACCTCATCGCCAGTTCCCAGCTGAGCCTTCTCCCCCGAAAAGCCGTACAGGGATTCCACCCGGTGCCAGGCAGACACCAGGCCGTCCCGGCCGGGGAAGGTGTCGGAGTACCACAGGCTGACCTGCTCGCTCCACGCCCCGGAGATAAAGCTGTCCCAGGTGAAGGCCGGGAAGGGGGTCAGCTCCCGCTTCTCGCTTTCGGACACAGTGGGACGCAGGAAAAAGCACAGCCCCCAGACGGCCATGACAAGGAATACCGCCACCGCCGCCAGAATGCCCACATTCCTTGCCCGGCGGGAGCACAACGGTGCCTCCCGGCGGGAGGATCTGTCAGACTCATTGTTTTTCTTCATGCGCATAGGTATCACCCAACATTCATTTCATCAGAAGCGGAAGTACAGGAAGGGATTGTATGTGTTCCCCACCAGAGCCAGCGTGGACAGGAGCAGGAGCAGGGCCGGGGACAGGGCGCATACACAGTCTGTCACAAGGCCGGCCACCCGGGTCGCCGTGCTCTGTCCCCGGCTACGCAGTTCCCTCAGTTTGCCGGACAGGAAGGGCACCACCGGCGTGCAGGCCAGAGCGCAGGCCAGCAGAAGGAACAGGTTGCCGGACAGGGTGGTGCGGGCGGTCAGGTCTACAAAGCCGTTGCCGAACCCGAAGAGGGCGGCCAGTGCCTTCCCGGTCAGGGACAGATCCTCAAAGCGGAACAGGAACCAACCGAAGAACACCACCGCCAGGGTGTACAGCCGCCGCAGGGGTCTCTGCCAACCCCGAGCCTCCGGCTCCCAGCGGAACAGGAACTTCTCAAGGATCAGGAACAGGGCGAAGTACAGCCCCCACAGCACGAAATTCCAGGAGGCCCCATGCCACAGCCCGGTCAGCCCCCAGACCGCCACAAGGTTGAGGATGCGCCGCCAGGTGGCGCACCGGTTGCCGCCTAAGGGTATGTACACATAGTCCCGGAAGAAGGAGGACAGGGAGATATGCCACCGCCGCCAGAAGTCGGTAACGGAGGTCGCCACATAGGGGTAATTGAAATTTTCCCGGTAGAAAAAGCCCACCGCCAGCCCCAGGCCGATGGCCATATCCGAGTAGGCGGAGAAGTCCAGGTAGATCTGCATGGCGTAGGCCACCATGGCAACCAGCACCGTCACCGAGGACAGCGGCCCCCACCCCGCCCCCGATGCCGGGAGCAGGCTGTCCGCCACGGCGGCGCAGGCGTTGGCCAGCACAGCCTTCTTGGCCAGTCCCACCGTGAAGCGCACAAGCCCCCGGAACAGGTTGTCCGGCGTGACGGTGCGGTGGTCGATCCTGTCACGGACATCCTGATACCGGACGATAGGCCCGGCGATGCACTGGTGGAACAGGGCGGCGTACAGGAGCAGCTTCCAGTAACTGCGCTGGGGCGGTGTCTCCCCCCGGTAGACATCCACCACATAGGAGATCAGCTGGAAGGTGTAGAAGGAGATGCCAATGGGAAGCAAAACCCCCGGCAGCTCCCCGTCCAGGCCGAACAGACCCTGGAAGGAGCCGACCAGGAAGTCGGTGTACTTGAACACCCCAAGGAGCAACAGGCAGGCACCCACGCTGACCCACAGGCAGACCTTCCGGCCCTGGCTCCCCGGTGCCTGCCCCGGCATCAGCAGAGCACCCATGTAGCAGACCAGGGTCATCAGGCAAAGCAGCCCCACATAGGCCGGGCCGCCCCAGGCATAGAAGATCAGGGAAAAAACCAGGAGCCATATGTTCCTTGCCCGCAGGCTGGGCAAAAGCGGGTATACCCCGTAACAGAGAACCAGGAAGAAAAAAAGAAAGAACAGACTTGAAAAAACCATAGCCACCCCTCGGCGCACAGCGCCGTCTGTATATATATCCATCAACCATCCATCGAACATGTATAGTATACCACATCGCCCTTTATTTTGCAAGAGCCACAGGAGGATCAGAAAAAATTTAATCATCGGCGGGGTTACAGTTCACCTACCCCCCCGCCGTGCGCTCTCTTTTTTACCGTAGAGCGGGGAAAGGGGTCCCCAGGCGTTCTCCCGTACCCTACCTGAACTGTAACAGGTGAACTGTAACGGGCGTGAAATTTCATGCACCCCCTTGACACACCCTGCCGGATATGATATGATAGAACCATCCGATGAAGACTGGGAACGCCCGGCCATGACCTAAAACCCGTAAAACCGTCCGCCTCGAAATGAAAGGAGCGAATGCCATGAAAACATGCAGCAGGAAATCCGCCCGCTTGCTCTCCGCCCTTCTCGCCTCCCTGCTCCTGGTCACTCCGCTGGCCGCCTGTAAGCAGAATCAGGGGAACGGCACAGAAACCACATCCGAAAGCACCGGGGAAACCGTCCCCGGCACCGACAACAGCACCGACACCGAAAAGACCACCGAGCCCGGCCATGTCACAGAGCCGGAGGAAGCAACCGGAGCAGATCCGGGAAAGGAGCCGGAAACAGGAATGGAAACAGAACCTACCCCCCAGCCTATCGTGGTTCCGGAGGGCGAATGGGGAAAGACCATCGCCCATGCGGCAGACATCGCCAACGGGGTCACCGCCTACTACACCGACGCAGACCGCACCGGGTATCACTTTGAGAACATGCGTCTGTCCGCCGAGTATCCCTTCACCGCCGACGGTGCCAAACGGCTCACCTCCCTCAAGAGTGCCTCCGGTGCTGAATACCTGAAGAGCGCACTGGATGTCTACCTGGTCGGCTCGGACGGCGAACGCTACTACGCTTCGGCCTCCACCGCCGACGCCCGCCCCAATATCTTCCGGTATGGCTACTACTACTATGACCTCCGGATCCTGGATCAGGACTTCGGATCGGCTTATCAGGCCTCCGAGGAGATGGATCTCCACATGGAGGATATGACCTTCCAGTACAAGGGCGTCACCCAACCGGAGCTTTCCGACGGGGCGCTGACCTTCAGCCTCAAGGGAGGCCTCTCCTGCATCTACACCTCGGATGTGCTCTTCAAGGCAGAGGAATACAATGCGATCAGCCTGACCGTCTGTGTGACGGAAAGCATGAGTGGCCGTATCTTCCTCAAGGTTGGCGGTCACAACACCTACACCCAGGAGCGCAGTGTCGGATTCCGCATGACCGGCGACGGCACCTATCACACCTACATCATCCCGCTGGACAGCATCCCCGGCTATACCGGCGACATCACCGGCCTGCGCATTGATTTTGAGGGAGCAGTCGACGACACCGTGGCGGTCTCCGCCATCAAGGCGGCCAAGGCCTCTTCCCCGATCCCCCACACCCTCTTACTGGATCATACCTTCCACCTTTACGCCGACAAGCTGAACTCCGTCGCCCATGTGGTGGCCAAGGAGGATACCGTCGGCATCGGAGCCATCGGTATGGAGACCCGCATCCCAGTGGATTCCGTCGCCAAGCTGATCGTCAAGGACGGCAACGGCACCCATGACACATTGGATGGCGTGGACTGGGACAGTGCGGAGTACGCCGCCTTTGACATCATCGGCGCAGGCGTGTTCGGGTACATCCTCCTGCCGGACGAGACCAGCGGCACCATGGAGATCACCGTGGCAGACGGCACCTACATCCTCTCCCAGCAACGCACCCCCGAGGGCGGCAAGCTTTCGGTAAACCAGGCATTCTACCTGGGTCAGCGCATCTACACCGATGAGAGCCACACCTTTGACGCCTTCCTCACCGAGGCGGAGTACGAGCGTCACCCGCTGACCGGTATGACCGAGCTGAACTTCGTGTGCTACGATGCGCTCCGGGGCGCATATACCTATCGCCTCGACAGCACCGGCTTCAACGATCCCTTCTTCACGACCTGGAACTACCACTACACCACCGACATTTCGCTGACCAACCCTACCGGGAATGACCGTACGCTGTATATCCTGACCACCTCCACCTCCGGCTGTCTGGAGAACGCAGTGCTCCTGAGCCAGGATAAGCTGTTGCTTCCCGTCCAGATGGAGGTCGCCAAGAACTTCGGCGGCGAGAAGGAGGAGCCCTACTATAACCCCGGTGACATCGCCTATGGGGAGACGGTCTTCCCTCTGGTGCTGTCCGGCGGGCAGACCCTGCGCTTCACGGTCGTCAACCTGTATCAGAACTGGGGCAACTACCCGCTGAAGCAGCTCTCCTCCATCCAGTACATTGCCCCCTACTACCACCTCTCGACCGGTGTGACCGAGACCTCCTGCATCGCACCGTGGTACGTCCACGGCAAGTCCCTCTGGACTCTGCCGGACTTCCGTCCCATGTCGGCGCCCTTCTGGTACGAGATGACCGGTGAATACCTCAGCTACCAGCCACAGCACACGCATGGCGGCTACCAGTACTTCCTCCAGTACACCGATGCGGACGGCAATGACTATGCCTCCGAGAACATCAGCAATGTGATCACCTCCGCCGGCCCGACCTACGCCTCGGTGGACATGACCTACCTGTCCGACGACGGAAAGATCAAAGTCACCTACACCCAGACCGAAATGCCCCAGACCGACGAGCACCGTGTCTACTACGAGATGACCTACGAGGTTCTGGAAGACATCTCCTTCAAGGATTTCAAGAGCGATTTCAGCTTCTACTCCGCCTACGCCTATGCGGGCAAGTACAGGACCGTCGGCTACCTGGACGAGAACAACCAGTTCGTGACCGCCAACACCGTGGCGTCCGCCAGGAAGACCTTCGTCACGCTGGGCGATGCCTGCCCCTACTTTGCCCTGTATCACTTCAGCGAGGACGCACACACCGGCTTCATTGACAACGGCAACAACACCAACCTCGGTTGCTCCATCCACAGCTATGACTTTACCATCGGCGGGGAGAAGTACGAGGGCAACCTGGTCATGGTCCTGGCCAAGTACGGGGCCGGGCTGACGCTGGATCTCGGCGAGGTGACGCTGAAGAAGGGCGACACCATGACCATCAACATGGTGATCGGCCCGTGGGGCTACCAGCTCTCCGAGGACGACGCCAATGTCCGTGCCATCCGGGAGGATTCCTGCCTGAACCCGCTGACAGTGGAGGTGTCCGAGGGCGAGAAGCTGGAGAGCGTCTTTTTGCCCAAGGTGCTGTCCACCAACGGAAAGACCGCCGAGTTCACGATTTCCGGCGGCAACAACCATGTGGCCGTCCGCATCTACGGCTTCGACAAGCTCACCGCACCGAAGATCTACGAGAAGATCGACGGCCAGTGGGTGGAGTACGATGTCAGCTCGGCTAAGAACATGGATAAGCGTGGGAACTACCACTACTACGACGGTTACGCCGTCTTCTATGAGGGTGACGGTACCTATTCCTACTCCTTTGTCACCGAAAGTAACGGCACGCCCCGCACCTTCCGCATCGACGCATCAGCCGACTTTGAAGGCTGGCCGGCCGAAACCGTCGATAAAGAGGTCTATCCCCTGAAGGGCTATGCCAATGCCAGCACAATCGCCTCCGTGGCTGAGGGCGACCCTCGGATCAGCCGCTACGAGACATTGACCGAGGACGGCATCACGTTTACCCGCCTCTACGGAAACGGCGAGAGTCCCGAGGCTTATCTGACGGTATACACAAACTGGGATAACTCCATGACCGGTCAGTATGTCGTCATCCGCTACCGCATCCCGACGGACATTCCGGATAAGCTGCATAACTTTGAAATCTTCACCAGCACGATCCATGGAGGTGCCGACGCAGAAGACACCATCGGTTTCACTTCTGTGCAGGACGGCGAATGGCAGGTCGTGATCATAGATGCCGCTGCCAACGGACGCACCTTTGAAGCCAATGCGGGCAACTACTACGCCAGGTACATCCGTCTGGACTTCTTCAACGCCAAGGTAAGCACGGACGGCTATGTGGATATTGCCTATGTGGGCATTGACCCTGACCTCGGGGAGATCCTCTCGCTGAACAAGGATCTGAACTATGTGACCCTCGTCGGCGAGGGCAAGGCGCAGACCCTGCTGGACACCGCCACCGGGGAGGCGTACACCCCTCCGGAGGAGGCACCGGCCATCGTCTTCGGTGCCGGCGTGGACATGATCAACGGCATCGGCGAGAACGGTCAGGCCACCTATGCCAACCGGGGTGGCGGTTCAGTCAAGGGCACAGATGTCTTTGACTTCAACAACACCACCATAAACGGCTCCTACCTGGTCATCTCCGGCTGGAGCATGGTGGAGGGCGGCGTGGAGAAGTATGTCTTCTCTGTGGATGGCGGAAAGACCTGGGAGGACATGAGCCTCTACCGCCGCAACGGCTATGATACGCCCTCGGATGCCATCGTCTCGACGGCGGCTTCCAAGGCGGGCGTGTCCAGCTTTACCGACCGCCAGGGCTCCCGCAAGAATGCCGTCTATCAGGGTCCGCTCAAGTCGGACTCCCAAAGCTACGGTGAGAACGCCGCAGGCGTTGCCGCCGATCTCTCCGCCTATGTGGGGCAGACGGTCACTGTCCTGTTCGGAGCCGTGCCTCAGATGGATCCCGCCCAGGTCTGCGTGATCGCACAGATCAACGGCGTGCAGGTCATCGGGTAGAGGTAGTCCCGGCCAGCGAAGCGGTCATGGAGGGGGAAGGCAACCCCTAAATAAAAAATTTACGGGCTGGCGCAGGAAGTTCTGTGCCAGCCCGTCCCCTTAGGGAACCGCTGATTGATTCGGCGGCACATCTTCGGCACATCTTTTCCCGCCTGCTT
>CAMEON010000067.1 GCA_945929845.1 uncultured Clostridia bacterium
GGTTCGGTCACTTCCGCCACATAGTCATGCCCTAACTTCTCATTCAGCACTGCTCCACACACGGTACAAGTCTGGTCATGGGTACAGTCTGCTTCTGCCCCAGGTGTGTGGCCTGTGGCCTCTGTGTAGTTGTCCGTGTAGCTGTCACCGCATCGGGTACAGGTATGTGTTGTATACCCCTTCTCCGTGCAGGTAGGTTCGGTCACTTCCGCCACATAGTCATGCCCTAACTTCTCATTCAGCACTGCTCCACACACGGTACAAGTCTGGTCATGGGTACAGTCTGCTTCTGCCCCAGGTGTGTGGCCTGTGGCCTCTGTGTAGTTGTCCGTGTAGCTGTCACCGCATCGGGTACAGGTATGTGTTGTATACCCCTTCTCCGTGCAGGTAGGTTCGGTCACTTCCGCCACATAGTCATGCCCTAACTTCTCATTCAGCACTGCTCCACACACGGTACAAGTCTGGTCATGGGTACAGTCTGCTTCTGCCCCAGGTGTGTGGCCTGTGGCCTCTGTGTAGTTGTCCGTGTAGCTGTCACCGCATCGGGTACAGGTATGTGTTGTATACCCCTTCTCCGTGCAGGTAGGTTCGGTCACTTCCGCCACATAGTCATGCCCTAACCTCTCATTCAGCACTGCTCCACACACGGTACAAGTCTGGTCATGGGTACAGTCTGCTTCTGCCCCAGGTGTGTGGCCTGTGGCCTCTGTGTAGTTGTCCGTGTAACTGTCGCCACATACCGTACAGGTGTGAGTAGTGTAGCCCTGTTCGGTACAGGTTGGGGCGGTGACGGCATCTTTGTAGGTGTGCTCATGCACGGTTTCCAATTCGACATCGGTTGTTTCTTCGCCCGGTTCTTTTTGTGAGTCCGGTTCAGCATCCGATGTGTCTTCAATTGGTACTGTTGCCGTTGGCGTGTCCGGATTCGTGTCGGCCGGTGTACTGGAGTCCTTGTCACACGAAGCCAGTGAGAGCATCAGGGTCAGCAATACTGCGCAGATCATCAGCATGAAAATGTGCTTCCTCACCATAATCTCTTTGTCTCCTTTGATTTCACGGGACACAACAAGCATCCCGTTTTCCCTAGATACCATTGTACCACTTCTGACAGAGTGTGTCAATAGGTTTGGATGGAATTTCAATTTATGTCTGAAATATTCCAGTAAAACATCTTCCGAATCATACACAATACCTGTTTTGAAGGTCTTTGAAGGGGCCCGGGGGAACTTACTGAAGAAAGTTCCCCCAGCGTCCTCCTCGTCCTCCCCGTTCTCTCGTATTTCCAGCGAAGCCTCTTGACAAACGGGGCGGTTTCGGGTACAATATAGGGCAGAAAACTGTCAGCACAGCGTGAAAGGAGACCGCTAACTGCTATGTATACCAATCAGCAAATCATGGATGTCGCATCCCATTTCCGGTACGGCACCGCTCCGGAGAACTTTCAGGAGCTGACCTCCGGCAACATCAACGCCACCTTCCGGCTGGATTTTCCGGCAGGGAGCGGGGTTGGCTCTTGCATTCTCCAGCGGATCAACACCACCGCCTTCCGTGACCCGGATGCCCTGATGCGGAATATCCGCCTGGTGACCGGACATATCCGGTCTGCCCTTGTGGCCGGGGGCCTTGACCCGGAGCGGCGGGTGCTCTGCTTCGTAGAGGCAGAGGACGGCACCCTCCTGTATCGGGATGCCCTGGGCGGTGTCTGGCGCTCCTACCACTATGTAGACGACTGTACCGCATACAATCGGATCGAATCCCCGGAGCTGTTCTGCGAGATCGGCCGGGGCTTCGGGGAGTTCCAGCGGCGGCTTTCCGACTTCCCCGCCGGGGAGCTGGCGGAAACCATTCCCCACTTCCACGACACGCCCCTCCGCTACAAGACCCTGCTGGCCTCGGTAAAGGCCGACCCTGTAGGTCGGGTGAAGGGACTGGAGCGGGAGCTGGAATTTTTGAGCCGACGGGAGGACATGATGCACAGCATCGTGGACAGACTGGCCACCGGCGAGTTGCCCCTGCGGGTGACACACAATGACACCAAGGTGAACAATGTGCTGATCGACAACACCACTCGCAAGGCTCTGTGCGTCATCGACCTGGACACGGTCATGCCCGGTTCCTCCCTGTATGACTTTGGCGACGCTGTCCGGTTCGGAGCCTGCACCGCCGCCGAGGACGAGCCGGCCACGGACAGGATCGGCTTCGACATGGAGCTGTTCCGTGCCTTCGCCAGAGGGTTCGTCAGCATGACAGCCGGAAGCCTGACCGAGGCAGAGCTTTCCCTGCTCCCGCTGGGGGTGTCCGTCCTGACCTGCGAGCTGGTGGTGCGCTTCCTCACCGACTACATAGACGGGGACAAGTATTTCAAGATCCACTACCCCGAGCACAACCTGGTGCGCACCCGGGCACAGATGAAGCTGCTCACCGAGGTGGAGCGGCACATGGACGACATGAACGCCTGCATACAGCAGATCCTGCGGGGTTAGAGTTCAGGTGGGTGCGTAAGAACGCCTGGGGGCTTCTTGTAAGAAGCCCCCAGACCCCCAAGAACTTTCAAACAGGTTTATATTCAAATTCGGTACGCTGATTTATGGTATTTTTGTTATCGATTTTCCAGGAAATCCAGCGTAACTGTCGCCCAAAACAGCAGAAACGCCTTCGCGGGGCCCCTTTCCCCGCTCCACGGTAAAAAAGAGAGCGCACGGCGGGGGGTAGGTGAACTGTAACCCTGCGGGAGCAGTGACCGCTGACCGCTGACGGCTGACGGCTGTCAGCTGTCTGCCGACACAGGAATGCGGCGGGAAGGCATGAATGTATAAACAATCAGATGAAAAAAGGAGTAAAACCCATGATTCGTTTCGGTACCGGCGGCTGGCGTGCCGTCATCGGTTCAGACTTCATTGAGCAGAACATCCGCCTGGTGGCGGAGGGCATCTGCACCCTCATGGCAGAGGAGGGCAAGACAGATAAGCCGGTCATTGTGGGCTACGACCACCGGTTCCTCTCGGACACAGCAGCCCGCTGGATGGCCGAGGTGCTGGCGGGGCACGGCGTCACAGTCTGGTTTCTCAACCGTTCCGCCCCCACCCCGCTCATCATGCATACCGTCCTGCGACAGAGCCTGCACTACGGCATAGAGATCACCGCCAGCCACAACCCCTCCAGCTACAACGGGGTCAAGCTGATCGTGGAGGAAGGCCGGGATGCCCCGGTGGAGACCACCCGCCGCCTGGAGGAGCTGATCGCCGCCCTTTCCCCGGCCAGCGTGCACTCCCTCCCCTTTGACGATGCCGTCCGGCAGGGTCTGGTGGTCTACCGGAAGAACCCCTTCAACGGCTTCATCGACGACATCCTGTCCGTGCTGAATGTGGAAGCCATCCGGGAACACGGGGCCCGGGTGCTGTTTGACCCCATGTACGGCTCCGGCACCTACCCCTTGCTGGTCATCCTGTGTACCGCCCGGTGTACCGTGGACATGATCCACAACACCCGGGATGCCCACTTCGGCGGCAGTCTGCCTGCGCCGACGGTGCAGGGACTGGGCGAGCTACGCAACCGGGTGCTGTCCGGGCACTACGAGCTGGGCATCGCCTTTGACGGCGACGGCGACCGGCTGGGTATCATCGACAGCAATGGCCGCTACCTCAACGCCAACGAGATCCTGGTCATGCTCTACTGGTACCTCCATGAGATCAAGGGCTGGCGTGGCCCGGTGGTTCGCAACCTGGCTACCACCCACATGCTGGACGCCATGGCCGCCGATTTCGGCGAGGTTTGCTATGAGGTGCCGGTGGGCTTCAAGTACATCTCTTCCAAGATCGATGAGGTGGATGCCGTGCTGGGCGGCGAATCCTCCGGAGGTCTGACTGTCCGGGGCCACATCCATGGCAAGGACTCCATCTATGCCGCCTCCCTGTTCGTGGAGATGCTGTCCGTGGTGGAGAAATCCCCCTCCCAGATCATCGATGACCTGACCGTTCGGTACGGGCACTATGAAATGGTGGAGGACAACATCACCTTCACCCCCGACCAGAAGGCCACGGTCAACCGCATCATCTTTGAGGAAAGGCAACTGCCCGACTTCGGGAAGCCGGTGGAGAAGGTCAGCTACGAGGACGGCTGCAAGGTCTACTTTGCCGACCACAGCTTCGTCATCTGCCGCTTCTCCGGCACCGAGCCCCTGCTCCGTATCTTTGCCGAGGGCGAAGACAGCACCGTGGCCAAGGGGTATATCCAGGCGTTCCGGGAACTGCTTTCCCTGGACAGCTAACAGCTAACAGATGAAACAGAGAGGCTGAGCAACGGTTCAGCCCCCTGAAAGATAGTAAAGCGGGAGAACTTTCCTCTGAAAGCTCTCCCGCCCACTGTTATTCCGGATTTTTCCTTACGCTTCCTTCTCAAAGGCATCCTTACCCAGTCCGCAGACGGGGCAAGTCCAGTCCTCGGGAAGATCCTCCCAGGCAGTACCGGGTGCGATGCCGTTGTCAGGGTCGCCCTTCGCCGGGTCATACTCATAGCCACAGGGGCACACATACTTTTCCATGGCAGTTCCTTTCCCAGCGCAGGCAATCACTCGCCGAAGTATCTCTTCAGCAGGCCGGCAAATGCCTTCCCGTGTCTTGCCTCATCACGAGCCATTTCGTGGACAGTGTCGTGAATGGCATCCAGGTTGAGTGCCTTGGCAGCCTTGGCCAGCTCGGTCTTTCCGGCGGTAGCACCGTTCTCGGCAGCGACCCGCATCTCCAGGTTCTTCTTGGTGGAATCCGTCAGCACCTCGCCCAGCAGCTCGGCAAACTTGGCGGCGTGCTCAGCCTCCTCATAGGCGGCCTTCTCCCAGTACAGAGCGATCTCGGGATAGCCCTCTCTGGCGGCTACACGAGCCATAGCCAGGTACATACCGACCTCAGAGCACTCGCCCTCGAAGTTGGCACGCAGACCCTCCTTGATCTCCTCCGGCACATCCTTGGCAATGCCGACCACATGCTCAGCGGCCCAAGTCACCTTATCCTCGACCACTTCCTCAAACTTGTCCTCGCCCTTCACCTTGCAACGGGGGCACTGCTCCGGGCAGGTCTCAGACTCGATGATCTCTCCGCAAACCTTACATCTCCACTTTTTCATTGTTTCTTCCTCCTGAATGTATGAATAATTTTTGGGTATACGCTCAGATAACCATTAACCGCCGGATCGTCCGGCTGTTCAGCGATTCAGCGGATCTTTGCCCCGGGACAAGCCCGGTGTCACTCCACCGCACGCAAAAGCTGTTCCAGCGTGCAGGATCTGTCCGCCACCATGGCCACCGTCACACGATCCAACCGCTGGGTCAGCATCTCATTGAGGGTGCCGAACAGGCAGTGCAACCGACAGCTGTCGCTACAGCAAGGGCTGGGAAAGGGCTTGTCCTTCTCCAGGCAGTGGCGCAGGGTGATCGGCCCGTCGATGGCCTCAATGACCTGGCGCAGTGTCAGGTGCCCAGCGTCCACCGACAGCATATATCCTCCTGTGGCACCCCGGACAGCCTGAACCAGACCGGCACGGGACAGCTTGTGCAGGATCTTCACGCCAAACCGGGTGGGTACCGAGGCGGCTGCTGTCAGCGCCGTGGCGCCAACCACCCCCTCCTGCTCTGCCAGCTGGCAGACCATCCGCAGGGCATAATCGGCTTCCTGTGTGATTCGCATGCGTGCCGATCCCCCTTTAATGTTCACCCTTTTGGTGTGTTTTTATTATACACGAATATTCCCCTCTTGTCAAGAGGGATTTCATGTTTTTTTCCGGGAAATTATGTGAACAGTCCTTACAACTCAGCCAGATGGCTTTGAGAAGATCGCATCATCCCATGCTTCATATGGGTTTAAGGAAACGCTGATTGAATGAGGCGGGGCAGATTCGATACAGCTTTTTTCGTCTGCGATTGCGAAAAAATGAGCCGAAGATGTGCCGTCGAATCAATCAGCGGTTCCTTAATCATTACCGCTTTGTATTTCAGGCGGCTGGACTGTCACTGTCACGCATCGTCCCCGGATCTGAGTGTGCAGGATCATGTTGACATATTCACAGGTTTATGATACAATGATCCTGATCTGTAAGTAATTGCTTTTCATCCGTCAGGAGGTACACCATGTTTGTATCATTGGTCTTTGATTTTCTGTTCTTTGCGATACCCACCGCACTGCTTGTATTCTTCGGCATCAGCCTGTATCGGTATCTGTCCGCCAAAAGCAAAAACAAACGCCTACCCGGCACCTTTTCTCCGGAGGAGATCAAGTACCGCCGGACGGCTCTGATTCTGTCGTCCGTGATGGCAGGCATCCTGCTGGCCGTTGTGATCGCTTTCGTGATCCTGCTCTCCATGGCCATCGCTTACATGTGAGGTGATACAATGAAGGATCGTACATTTTCCATTGTCCTGTTTACCGTGATCGGCATTTGCCTTGCGCTGACCGTGGCACACCTGATCTATGTGATTTACTCCTACCAGCATTGCTCCATCATCTACTTCATAGGAAAGGAACTGTGGGGCTTATGAAAACAGGAACAGGAAAGAGAATTGCCGCAATCATACTGGTCATCGCCGTGTTTGCGGGCTTCAACCTGAGTATGTATCAGTTGCTTACCCGCCGGCTGTCCAATAATTTCAGCGGGGCTACACAGGCAAAAATGATCGATGTGAAAAACTATCTGCCCCATACCGAGGGGTCTGACCTGCCCCAGATAGACGCATCCTTGAAGCTCACGGAAGATCTCCCGGTTCTGGACGGTGCGGCCGCACTGGTTCCCGTGTATGCAACGGTCGTACATTCCGTTTATCCGGAAGGCTGTGTGACCTATGAAGGCGGTGTCTTCTCTGACGACAATTTCTACGGGGAAAACTTTGCCGCCGACAGTGCCATGCAGTATAACAACACCGTGCGTGGGTATAAGGCCATCGTAGACGGAACCACAGATATTCTGTTCTGTGCGGCTCCCTCTGCCGAACAGAAGCAGTATGCGGAGGACAACGGCGTGGAGTTGGTGTATGTTCCCATCGGGTTGGAGGCTTTCGTCTTTTTCGTGAATGAGAATAATCCGGTGGATGATCTGACAGCCGAACAGATACGAAAAATATACGCCTGCGAGTACACCAACTGGTCACAGGTCGGCGGGGCGAACCGCATGATCAATCCCGTCACACGGCTGGAGGGCAGCGGAAGTCAGACCATGTTTGAGGCCTTTATGGGGGACTATGAGATCGGCACAAAATCCCCGCTGGCGATCACAGGTGCCTCCATTGGTTTCTCTTTCCGATACTATATGGACGGCATTGTCGGGAACCATGCGGTCAAAATGCTTTCTGTAAACGGGGTTTATCCCAGTGCCGAGAATATTCAGAACAGAAGCTACCCTATTGTCACACAGTTCTATGCCATTTACCGGGCGGATAACGAGAACGGGAATATTCCGATCCTGATAGACTGGCTCCTGTCTGATGAGGGGCAGACACTCATTGAGCAGACCGGATATGTAAGGATTAAGGAAACGCTGATTGAATGAGGTGGGGCAGATTCGATACAAATTTTTTCGTCTGCGATTGCGAAAAAATGAGCCGAAGATGTGCCGCCGAATCAATCAGCGGTTCCCTAAAACGACCAAGGAAGAACGAGCCCTTCTTTGGCCGTTGGATATATGAAAAATCCGCCGATAAAGCGAAGTTTGAGTGACTACACAGAAATATTGCCTATAACCAAACCAATATTCAATAGGATGAGCAAATGCAGGATCATATGATACAGATCCGGAATGAGTTTTGTTTCACTGGCAGGAATAATATGGATGGTATTCTTGAAGCAGTCGTTATATCCTTTTAATTTCTTCTCCGAAGCACCAAAAATGGTATAATACCAATGGCAAAAAAACTGAACGATAAACCAAAAAAGCAACACTCCCAAAAGGAACCACCTTCCCACAAAAGGTACCGCCCAAAAGGAAATACTTGCCATACCGAACAAGCATAACATAACAAATTCTGCGCTTTTTATACCCATGCCATCTACCAAAATATGTTTCCCGAATCTGTATGTGCAAATACACCCGAAAAACCAGCAAAACAATGTAATCTGAGCAAGAATTGTTGCTGTCGTCACCTTTACACCTCCATAAATCCCGATTTGCAGATAAGACATTGATAGCACAATGCAAGCAAGAATACGATATAGAAACTACAAATCTGCTACATATTATTCAAAAAAACATGACAGTTCGGGTACTTGATCGTGATGTATCCGGTTCATTCCATGCATATTGTCAATCTCATAGCCCCATCCCCCTGTACTTTCCTCAGGAGAGGGCGGTGACCACAGCCTCCAGCAGTGCATAGGTGCGGGCGGTGGAGGCCACGCTCAACTGTTCCCGGGGGGTATGGATGTCCCTCATGTCCGGGCCTACCGAGATCATGTCCAGCCCCGGCCGCTTGCCGCAGAGGATGCCGCATTCCAGCCCGGCATGGATGACCTCCACAGAGGGCGTCACCCCCAACAGGCGCTGGCTCTCCCGGATCCAGACCTCCCGCACGGGGGAGACCGGCGCATAGTCCCAGCCGGGATAGCGGGCACGGTGGGTAGCCGTGGCCCCCAGGGCGGCGGCCAGGCAGGAAAGCTCGGTCTGGTTGGCGTCCAGCTGATGCTCACAGGCCGACCGGGTGGAAAAGGTAAGGCTCACCTGCGCCCCGGTGCCGCCTTGGATGTAGTCGGTTCTGACGATACCCAGATTGCGGGAGAAAGCCACAAGCCCCGGCACATGAGCACTCATGGCCAGCACCCCGTTCCGCACAAGGCCAAGCAGGGTCAGGACACGCCGTGTCCCGTCGCTGTCCATCATAAGCCCGGCGGCCTCCCCGGCAGGCGTGACGGCGCAGACAAAGTCCCTGTCTTCCGCTACCGTGGACGGCTCCCGGCGGATGGCCTCCGCCTCGGCGGCCACCCGGGCGCAGAAGCCGGACACCTGCTCCGCAGGCAGGCACAGCGTCGCTGTCCCGTCCCGGGGGATGGCATTGTCCTTGCCGCCGCCGGACAGGGAGACCAGACGGAAATCGTATTCGTCAACCAAAGGCAGGAGCAACTGCCCCAACAGCTTGATGCCGTTGAGATGGCCCTTGTGTATCTCCGCACCGGAGTGCCCCCCGGCCAGCCCGGCCACAGATACCGTGACGGCGGTGCCCCTGGCCGGAACCGTCCCCACCGACAGGGTGATGTCCGTCCGGACACCACCGGCGCACCCGGCGGTAATCACGCCCTCCTGCTCGCTGTCCAGATTGATCATCCGGGTGGCTGTCATGCCCATACCGTCCGGATCAAAAGCCCAGGCACCGTTGAGCCCGGTTTCCTCTGACACCGTGAACAGGCATTCCAGAGCCGGGTGCGGCTCCGGTGTCTGATCCAGCAAAGCCAGCATCATAGCCACGGCGATGCCGTCATCCCCGCCCAGGGTGGTGTGATCCGCCCGGATCCAACCGTCCTCCACGGACAGAGACAGCCCGTCGGTCAGGAAGTCGTGCTCCGACTCCGCATCCTTCTCCCCCACCATATCCATATGCCCCTGAAGCAACACGGCCCCGGCCGCCTCATGGCCGGTGGTAGCTGGCTTTCGGATGAACACATTGTTGGCCTCATCCCGGCGGCAGGCAAGGCCCTGCCTGCGGGCGAACGCCTCCACATAATCAGCCAGTGCCTCCTCGTGTCCCGACGGGTGGGGGATGGCGCAGATGTCCTCAAAGTACCGGAAGACAAGCTCCGGACGGCAGGCGGATAAAACATTCTCTTTCATAGAAAAAATAACCTTCTTTCTGCTTTCGGTGCCGCTTTTCTAACGGCGGCGGAACGTTACAGTTCAGGCAGAGGGCGAGGGGAACGCCTGGGGGCTTCTTGAAAGAAGCCCCCAGACCCCCAAGAACTTTCAA
>CAMEON010000068.1 GCA_945929845.1 uncultured Clostridia bacterium
CTGCGACCCCTCGACCCCACGCATCCGCTCATTTTTTGACTTTTTTACGGCTCCCATGCAATTGCACTGCGTACAGTGCAATTGCTGTTCTTATCAAGAAGCCCCCAGGCGTTCCTCCCCGTTCTCCTTGCAGAAAATGATATAAATCATTTGACAAATGGGTCAGGGCGTGGTATAATAGGTATAGGAATACAATAGGCGGTTTGTGCCCGGACGAAGGATGCAGACCGGAGAGGGAGGTGAGCCCATGGCGCAGGATAAGCATGAAAAGGCGGCGGGGACGGTCCAGGTGCTGATACCCAGCCGGTACTATGCCCTGTCGGCAGAGGGCAGGCGGTTTTCCCTGTCGGCCATGGCGGATCTTGCCGCCGAGGCGGGGTTTGACGGCGTGGATCTGTCGCTGGATGAGATAGACCTTCACGACGACGGTCTGCCCGGCGTGCTGTATGCCTTTGCCCTGCGGGCAAGGGGGCGGCGGCTGACGCTTCCCGTCTGCCACCTGCCCTTCTACATGCCCGCCCCGGACGACCGGCAGGCCATGGCCCGCTTTGTCAGGGAACAGACGGCGGCTCTGCGGGCGATAGACCCCCTGGGCATCCCGCTGGCGGTCATACACCCCATCGTCCGCCACAGCAGTGTCTGCACCGAGGAGGCCTGGGTGAGGGAGAATGTTGCCTACCTGACCCCTCTGCGGGACACCGCCGCCGCCCTGGGCATCACCCTGGCTCTGGAGAACATGGCGGGGAAGCCCTTCCCGGCGCATCCCGGCGAGACGGTGTTCGGCTGTCGGGCGGAGCATATCATGGCTCTGGCCGATGCGCTGGATCTTGGCATCTGCTGGGACTTCGGCCACGCCCACCTGTCCGGCCTCCGGCAGTCGTTCTGCCTCTCTGTGGTGGGGCCCCGCCTGCGGGTGCTTCATGTCCATGACAATGACGGCGTCCGGGACGGCCACCTGATCCCCGGCCGGGGCAGTATCGACTGGCAGGACGCCATGACCGGCCTGCGAGCCGTCACCGGCGGGGTGAGCAGTCGATGTCCGGCACTGGATATGGAACTCAGAACCTCTGACCTGCCTGCGGACAGAGCCGTGCGGCTGGAGCATGCCGCCTTTGCCCTGCACGCCGCCCGCCACCTGGCCGCCATGCTGGACGGTCAGTCGGGGGCAGGGAATATCAGCCTGTGAGCCTATCATCATCCTGTGAGATACACCTGAAAGGAACTTCATTATGTTACTGTATAATTCCGCTACCCACCAGAAAGAAGAGTTCATCCCCCACCAGCCGGGCAAGGTGAGTATGTACACCTGCGGCCCCACGGTCTACCACTTTGCCCATATCGGCAATCTGCGCACCTACATCATGGAGGATGTGCTGGACAAATACCTCCGGTACGCCGGGTACGATGTGACCCGTGTCATGAACATCACGGATGTGGGACACCTGACCAGCGATGCCGACGAGGGCGAGGATAAAATGCTCAAGGGCGCCCGCCGGGAGCACAAGACCGTCATGGAGATCGCCCGGTTCTACACCGACGCCTTCTTCTCCGACTGCGAGAAGCTGCACATCCGCACCCCGGATATTGTCCAGCCCGCCACCGGGTGCATTGACCAGTATATAAAGATCATTGAAAAGCTGTTGGCCGACGGTTACGCCTATGTGGCCGGGGGCAATGTGTACTTTGACACCTCCAAGCTGAAGAGATACTATATCTTCCACGACTTTGAGGAGGAGGATCTGGCCGTCGGCGTCCGGGAGGGCGTGGAGGCCGATAGCAACAAGCGCAACCGGGCGGACTTCGTGCTGTGGTTCACCAAGTCCAAGTTTGACGACCAGGAGCTGAAGTGGGAGTCCCCCTGGGGCTATGGGTACCCGGGCTGGCACATTGAGTGCTCCGGCATCAGCATGAAGTACCTGGGCGAGTACCTGGACATCCACTGCGGCGGCATAGACAATGCCTTCCCCCACCACACCAACGAGATCGCCCAGAGCGAATCCTACCTGGGTCACCCCTGGTGCCGCTACTGGGTCCATGTCCACCACCTGAACACCGCAAGCGGGAAAATGTCCAAGTCCAAGGGCGAGTTTCTGACCGTGTCCCTTCTGGAGGAGAAGGGCTATGACCCCATGGTCTACCGGTTCTTCTGCCTGCAATCCCACTACCGCCGCTCCCTGGTCTTTTCCTGGGAGAACATGGACAACGCCGCCGCCGCATACAACAAGCTGGTGGCCCGCATCGCATCGCTGTCCCCGGCGGAGGGAGAGACGGTGGACGAGGCCGGCTTCGCCGCCCTGAAGCAACGCTTCACCCAGGCGCTGGACAACGATCTGAACACATCGCTGGCCGTGACCGCCCTGTACGATGTACTCAAGGCGGATGTGAACGCCGCCACCAAGCAGAGCCTTGTGGCCGACTTCGACCAGGTGCTGTCCCTGGGGTTGCTTGACCATGCCGCCGCCCTGAACCGGAAGAAGGCCGCCGAGGCCGCCACGGCCACCGCCGGGGATGCCCCCGCCGCCGGGGGAGCCGGGGAGGAAGACCCCTTCACGGTGGAGATCCTCCGCCTCATCGGGGAGAGAGCCGCCGCCAAGCGGGCAAAGAACTACGCCGAGGCCGACCGCATCCGTGCCTATCTTGCCGAGCGGGGCGTGACTCTCATCGACACCAAGGAAGGCACCACCTATCGGCGGGATTGACAGGAGTCCGGCATGGGAAAAATCAAGGAGTTTTGCAAAAAGCACCGGGAGGTGCTGTTGTACCTGGTCTTCGGCGGTCTGACCACCCTGGTCGGGTGGGTGGTGTACTTCGCCATCCTGTGGTCATGGCGGGCCGCCTTTGACCTGGCCTCCGACGACACGGGCAGCAAGCTGTACCTGATCGGCTACACGGTGGCCCAGGTGGTGCAGTGGATCGCCGCCGTGCTGTTCGCCTTCTTCACCAACCGCAAGTGGGTGTTCACGGATGCCGACCGGAGCGTGCCGATGGTCAGGCAGTTGGCCACCTTTTCCGCCGGGCGGTTGGCCACCTTCTTTGTGGACTATGTGGTGACCTACTTCGGTGCCCTGGGTCTGACGCTGGCCTTCCCCGCCCTGGTACACGCCACTCTGTTCGGCATGACCATGAATCTGTGCGACATCATTGCCAAGGTGGTGGCCGCCGTCATTGTCATCATCTGCAACTATATTTTCAGCAAACTGCTGGTCTTCAAAAACAAAAAGTCCGACGGGTAAGACCGCCGGGCAGAAGGAGGATCTATCATGATGGATTTTCTTGCATTGGCCGGGAGCCGCTACTCCATGCGCTCCTTTGCGGACACGCCGGTACCGGAGGAGCTTCTTGAAAAGGTGCTGGAGGCCGGGCGGCTGGCTCCCACGGCCATGAACCGCCAGCCCCAGCGTATCTATGTGATCCGCTCCCGGGAGGCCATGGAGAAGCTGCAACAGGTCAAGCCCTGCTACAACGCCCCGCTGGTTCTGGCTGTCTGCGGGGACACCTCCGTTGCCTGCGACCGGCCGGTGGTGGGTCGGAATCTGGCCGAGATGGATGCCTCCATCGTGGCCACCCACATGATGCTGGAGGCTACCGCCTGCGGGCTTGGCTCGGTCTGGATCTGCGCCTTTGATACGGAGCGGCTGGCCCGGGCGTTCGACCTGCCCGATACCACCGTCCCCTACATGCTCCTGGCCCTGGGCTACCCCACCGAGGACTGCCAGCCCAGCCCCCGCCACACCCAGCGCTTCCCGCTGGAGGACACCGTGACGGTGCTGTAACGAAAGGATACGGTGGGAAACTTCTTGAAAGAAGTTTCCCACACCCTTCAAGAACTTTCAAATCATGTTGCTATTATATTGGGGGCGTTATATCCTGATGTGATCGTTATGATCTCTTCCTCCCCCTGGCTTTCTCGCCCGATACCGTTTCCATCGGGGTAGAACGGCTGTGGTGGGCACAGCAAGCAGGGTTGCAAGGGGCGAAGCCCCTTGCAGAAAATTTTTCAGAACTCCCCCTTCCCATCGGGAAGGGGGTCGGGGGGATGGGCGAAAAACCAGTATAAAGCACAGGAAACCTATGATTAAATCAAGCAGAAAGGATATGCCTATGGATCTGAAGCTATACATCAGTGCCGACATAGAGGGCACGGCTGGTATTGATACCTGGGACGAAACAGAGTACGGGGAGGGACGGTACGGCTACTTTGCCTCCCAGATGACAAAGGAGGTGTCGGCGGCGGTGGAGGGTGCCGAACAGGCGGGCTATCAGTCCACCGTGAAGGATGCCCACGACTCCGCCCGGAACATAGACCCCGCCGGACTGCCCCAGAGCACCCGGCTGATCCGTGGCTGGAGCCGGGATCTGTGGTGCATGATGGGGGGACTGGATCAGGAGCACTACGATGCCGTGGCCTTCACCGGCTACCACAGCGATGCCATGAGCGACGGGAACCCCCTGTCCCACACCATGACTACCTCGGTGCAGAAGGTGTACATCAATGGCCAGCGAGCCTCGGAGTTCACCATCAACGCCTACATGGCCGCCTACCTGGGCATCCCGGTGGTGTTCCTCTCCGGGGACGAGGCTCTCTGCCAGGCGGCGAAGGAGCTGGTGCCCGGTATACAGACCGTGGCCGCCAAGACCGGCCTGGGCAGTGCCGTCATCTCCCGCCACCCGGCTGTGGTCTGCGAGGATATCCGCATGACCGTCCGGCGGGCCCTGGAGAATCTGAAGGATCCGGACAAGCGGGCCGCCTGCATGCTGACCCTGCCCCCGTCCTTTGAGATCCGGGTGGAGTATAAGGACTGGGGCACTGCCCATCGCCTTTCCTTCTACCCCGGTGCCCTTGCCGTGGATGCCAAGACCATTTCCTTTACCACAGCGGACTACTATGAGGCCATGCGCTTCATGCACTTCTGCCTTTGACAGGGATCGGAACCGGCAGTCTTTATAAGGCGAATATTCCGAGGGGCTGTTGCTGATGCAACGGCCCCTTTGAAAGTGCGGAATGGACATGATCATCATGAAAACCGGGGGCCTCTCCTCAGAAGCCCCCGGGCTTTCGTTCAGTTCAGCTTCCTCCGAAGTACGCTCCCTTTTCCACTGTAAAACAGGGAAAGGGGACGAAGCAACGCTTGGCAACGGCGTTCCTGCAATTCAGGGCAACATCAACGCTGGATCCCTTGGAGGAATAATATATCATCAGACAACTCATTGAATATGAATACAAACACATTTTGAAAGTTCTTGGGGGTCTGGGTTCAGAAGTTTGCCGTACGGCAAACTTCATGCAATTGCACTGCGTACAGTGCAATTGCTGTTCTTATCAGGAAGGGTCCAGCGTCCTCCGCCGTATCCTTATATAGCCCGATCCAGTGCGTTCAGCAGCTTGGTGATGTCCTCCTCGGACAGGCCGTCCACGGCGGCAGGGGTCATCAGTGCCCGGCCATACTGGTCGGTCAGCAGGTTCATGCCGCCGAAGTGGGCTACCACATGCAGGGGGATGTACAGCTGTCCGTCAGACAGGTAGGGTGCCACAGGGATGACCACGGTGTGGATGCCCATGGACACCGTGTCTGCCCCGGCGGTGAATACCAGTACCGTACCGCCTACCGTGACGGTGGCGGAGCTGCCGTCGCCAGACAGGCTCACGGAGATGCCGTCCACAGCCGACAGCGCAGAGGCGGGCAGGAACAGGCGACCCCGGTACAGCTGGGGTGTCACGGCGGTGGAGGCGGGCAGAACCGTGTAGAGGTTGTCGGAGGCAGCCATGTAGGACTTCCCGACCACGAAGCCGGCACCGCCCTGCAGGTAGGCGGCCAGCGTCTCATGAAAGGATGCTTCCAGCGCACCGGTGCGATAGGCGAAATTGAACCGTCCGTTGGGCGCGGCATCGCCCTGATCCAGGAAGGCCATGACCTCCCCGTCATCCACCGAGTTGTCCGCCCACTTGAAGTCGAAGTCGCCGGTAAGACCGCATAGGGCGGCGGAGACCTTCAGCGTCAGGTAGCGGCCGTTCAGGGTGATCTCGGCGGTGCCCACAGCAGTCCTGTCCCAGGTATCGCCGGAGAAGGCTTCCACCGACACCGTGCCGGTGCCGTTCGTCAGGGTGCCTACCTGACGGCCAAGGACAAAGTCATACCCGGCCCAGCCGGTGGTGCTGTCGCAGTCGCTGTCCAGGAACAGGTTCATCCAGTTGGAGCCCTCCGGGGCGGTGATGTCCTCCTGGCACTCTACCAGGAAGTACACCCAGTCGCCGGAGCGGGACACCTTGGCCGTGAGGATGTCGTTCCGCCCGCTGTCATTGGTGTAGTAGTTGAAGCCGCCAAAGCCGATGGAGTCACGGTGGTAGGTGTCGGTGGCGGTATCACGGTACTCCGGCCACACGCTGTCCCACTGGGTCACATCCCCGGCCGGATCCATCTCCGTCTGCCCGTCGGCTGGCAGGGGGTTCCGGGAACCCTTGAAGAGGCGCAGGAAGGCGGCCAGCTGATAGTAGTAGTTGTCGCCGAAGCCGCCGGACATAGGCTCGATATCCCGGCTGAACTCCGGGTTAAAGGCATCCACATAGTAGTTCTTTGTCCAGTCCTCCCCGCTGTTGGTCAGGTAGGTGTTGGCGATTTTGGCTCCGTAGGCAGTGGTTTCCCAGCGGCCTGCTGTCCACTCATTCCAACCGGTGACCAGCAGGACATAGGGGTCCACCTCCTCTGCCCGCTTCATCTGCTCGGCGAACAACAGACCGTAGGCGGTGGAGGGCATCTGGAACTGGAAGTAGTCCAGGGTTCCGTCTGACAGTCTGCTCAGAGGAGGCTGACCTCCGGCGGCGGTGTAGCTACGCCCGATGGACAGGTTGGCCAGGATCCCGGCGGATATGGATATTTCCTCGATCTCCCCGGTCTGGGAGTTGTAGGAGGCCACCTGAGGTGTCTCGCACATCCAGTTCCAGTAGTCCTTGCCGTCGCCCAGCTCGCTTTGTAGAGCCCAGCAACGGCGCACGGTGAACTGGGAGGTGATCTCCTCATCGAAAGAGGACAGGTTGCCTAAGATCAGCGGCTTGCCCTTGTACATGGCGTACAGGTCGCTGTACTGGCCGGTGGCGTAGATGTTATCCCATATGTCGGCGAACACCTTCTGGTTCGGCTCGGCAGAGTCACTGAGGAAGAAGCAGATGTCCGGTGTGTCCACCCCGGCATCCCGCAGGGTCTTGAACTCCTGGAAGATGGTCTTGTACACATTGGGGAAGGGCTCGCCGTTGGTCACATCCAGGTAGATGAAATCCACGCCGATGTCGGCCAGCATGGAGGCGTGCTTGCGGATGATCCAGCGGTCGGTGGAGATGTAGTAGCCGAAGTAGGGCTGTGCCCAGTAGTGGCCCCAGCCCAGCGGGCCGCTGGCAATGGCCTCCTTCACGGCTTCCACGCCACCCTCCTGATAGATGGCGTAATGGTCATACAGGAGCTGATCCGGGTAGGTCACATGGGTGGGGGTGTGCCACACCTCGTAGAACATGCCCACCAGCTTATCCTCCACTTCGGCATCGCTGACCACCAGGGTGCGCCCGGCTCCGTCGGTGCCGGTCCAGGTGTCGCTGTACAGGTCACGGAGTCCCGCCGGGTCGGAGCCCACATACGGGACGGCCACAGCCTCATCCCATTCCAGCATGATGTCGTCGTACACCACACCGCCGTTGTTCTGGTGGGCCCAGAAGCACACATACCCTTCGCTGTCCACATCGTAGTTGAAGGTGGTGGTGATGCGGGTCTTTCCCTCTGCGTCCACCACGGCGATGTTCCGCCCGTCCTCAATGATCACCCGGCAGACCAGGACCCGGTTGCCCTCGTCGTCGTCGGTGAAGACAGAGATGATCCCGGCTCCGGTGTCGTCCTGGATGTAGACCAGACGGGGCTCGCTGAAATCATAGGGCGTCTCAAACAGGGAGACTGTGGGCCAGGTATTGATAAGGCCCACCGACTTGTTCTGGAAAGCCAGCCAAATGCCGTTGTTGCCGGTGGCGCAGAACTGATTGTCATAGCCCGGCACCCGCAGGCCGATGAACCCGGAGTCATGGGGGGCTGAGCCGGGCCGCTTGGCCTGCAACTCCAGGGTGATGTAAGCGGTCTCTGCCTTGATCTTATGCTTGGTGGCCACATAGAAGTGGGTACTGCCGGTGCTGGTCAGGTTGCCGTCCGAAAAATCCGCCACACTGTTGGCAAACCAATCCGGATCGCTTTCCCGGATGGGTTCGGAAAAGTCATTGAAATACAGGTAGTGGGGCTGGGTGACCTGCTCGTCCGGGGCGAGGAGCGTCTCCTCGGTGACGGAGTCGTCAAATACGATGGTCTGCGGCTCCTCCGGTTCCTCCGTGGCGGCCTCGGTGGGGGCGGCTACAGTTGTTTCCTGAGGCTCCTCCGGCTCGGTCAGAGGCTCGGTCACAGACACCGCATCCGTAGATTCAGACGGCGTCTGCGCCGGGTCGTTCCGGCAGGCAGAAAACAGCCACATGGCGGCGCACAGGCACAGGGCGCACACGCACAGAAGCACATATGCTTTGATCTTTTGCAATTTCATGGTATGCTCATCCTCCTTTTGCGGTAGTATACAGGTATTATATATCAGATTTCATGCAAAAACAATGACAAATGCGTGGAAAAAATATTGCAAAAACGAAACAAATGGAGTATAATGAAGGCATCAGATCACAGGAGGTGACGGAATTGGAAGCGGCGGGTATCTGCGCACAGCACAGGCTGGACGACTGTCCGGTGCCGTCTAAGTATCTGACCCATTCTCATGATTCCTATGAGATCTTTCTTGCACTGTCCGGGGGCGGCTGGTTTCAGGCGGCGGACAGCCGGTACCCTCTGGCACCGGGCGATGTCATGCTGCTGCGGTGCGGAGAGCCGCACCGCCTGCTGGTGTGTGAAGGGGAGCCGGTGGAGTATCTGTATGTCCAGTTCGTACGGGAGGTTCTGCCGCCAGAGCCGGGCGTACAGGAGGCGGTGGGTGCCCTGTTTGACAACCGGGATCAGGGAACGCTGAACCGGCATCAGCTGGCGCAGGAGCCGCTGGCCTTTTTGCAGATGTGTATGCAACGGTTGGCGGACATATCCTCCGGCAACGCCCGGGAGCAGTCCCTGACCTACATCCGTCCCATCCTGCAGGAGTTGTTCCGGCATGGCAATCCGCTGGCGGGGGAGCCCTGCGCCGCCCGGACGGATGATGCCCGGGGCACCGCTCTGTTTGAGCGGGTGGCGGAGTATATCTCTGCGCATTTTGCGGAGATCAAAGATCTGCGCTTTGTACCGGAGGTGTTCCGGTACAGCACCGTGTATGTCAACAGCCTGTTCCGGGAGCGGATCGGCGTATCCATCTGGCAGTATGTCCTGCGCAGGCGCATTGACTATGCCTGCGACCTGATGCTGAACGGCATGAGCACCGGTCAGGCAGCTCTGGCCTGCGGCTTTGAGGACTACTCGACCTTTTACCGCATCTTCTGCAAGAACTATGGCATGACCCCCTCCGCCTGCAAGCACAGCGGGCAGAAGCCACGACTGCGCCCCAGCCAGAGGTGAGCGCCACGGTGATGCAGAAGACAGCCAAATCATTAAGGAACCGCTGATTGATTCGGCGGTACATCTTCGGCACATCTTTTCCCGCCT
>CAMEON010000069.1 GCA_945929845.1 uncultured Clostridia bacterium
CCCGCTCTACGGCGGAAAAGGGAGCGCACGGCGGGGGGTAGGTGAACTGTAACGCCTGGGGGCTTCTTGTAGAGCCCCCAAGAGCTTTCCCTCCATCGTCATGTAAGGGGAGCGGCGCATCCTTCTGCTTTCGCATTTCACTATTGACAAACCGGACGGAATTCTTTATAATGGTGTCAGAAACCACGAACCGGCCAAAGAAGGAGCCATGCCATGAAGTCACCCACCCAGGCGGAATGCAATCCGTTCCCCTTTACCGACAGCAACAAGCGGTACTACACCTATGAGTACTGGCTGAGGCAGACCTTCGGGCGCAAGTGCGCCAAGATCCCGCTGGATGGGGGCTTTACCTGTCCCAACCGGGACGGCCGCTGTGGGTACGGCGGCTGTATCTACTGTTCCCCCCGGGGGAGCGGGGATTTTGCTCAGCCTGCCGCCGTCCCCCTGCGGGAGCAGTATGACCGCACCCGGGTCGCCCTGTCTGCCAAGTGGCCGGTGGATGCCTGCATTCCCTACTTTCAGGCCTACACCAACACCTATGCCCCTCTGCCCATCCTGCGGGAGAAGTTCGAACAGGTGCTGACCTTCCCCGGCGTGGTGGGCATGAACATCGCCACCCGGGCGGACTGCCTGCCACCGGAGGTACTGGTCTATCTGTCCGATCTGTCCTGCCGCACCGTGCTGACCGTGGAGCTGGGTCTGCAAACCGCCCACGACGGCACCGCCGCCCGCATCAACCGGGGTCACACCATGGCAGACTTTGTGGAGGGCTACACCCGACTGCGGGAAGCGTGTCCCCGTGCCGTGACCTGCATCCATCTGATCTTCGGCCTGCCCGGGGAGGACGAAGGCATGATGCTGGACTCGGTGCGGGCGGTAGCCGCCCTGCACCCCCATCAGGTGAAGCTACACCTGCTCCATGTCCTCCGGGGGACAGCCCTGGGGGAGATGTACCTGCGGGGAGCGTATGTCCCCATGGAGCGGGCGGACTACATTCGCACGGTAGTGCGTGCGCTGGAACTTCTGCCGCCGGACACTGTGGTGGCTCGCCTGACCGGGGACGGCATGGCGGAGGAACTGTTGGCCCCGGACTGGAGCCGCCGTAAGGTGACGGTCATCAACGACATAGACAAAGCCCTGTACGCCGGGGACACCTGGCAGGGGAAAAATTATAAACAGAAAGTATAAAAGTAAACGAATCATTTATTTTTTTCAGGAAAGGAACACACCAACATGGAAAAAGCATTTGAAAAAGCCGCCTGGATCTGGCGGCAGGAGGCAGCAGGCAAGGACGAGTTTTGCGATTTTGTCACTACCTTCACGGTGGATGGGAACAGCAGGGGGCCTTACACCCTGTCCATCGCTTCGGACTCCAACTACACTCTGTACCTGGGCGGGCAGATGGCCGCCTTCGGCCAGTATGCGGACTATCCTACCTATAAAGTATACGACCGGGTGGATGTGACCCCCTTCGTCAAGGCGGGCGAGAACCGGCTGGCGGTGGTGGTCTGGTACTACGGCATTGACTCCCAGACCTACCAGAAGGGGGAGGCCGGGGTGATCTTTGAGATACAGGATGGGGATGGTGCCGTGCTGACCTGCTCCTCCCCCGAGACCCTCTCCCGCCTGTCCCGGGACTACTTGTCCGGCCGGGGCGACCTGATCTCCGGCCAGTTGGGGCCGACCTATCACTACGACATGGGGGGCTATGACGGCTTCCTGCAAGGCGGCGGGGAGGGTTTTGTCCCGTCCCGGGTAGTGGGGAGCATCTCCACCGACTTCCACCTCCGGCCCAATCAGAAGCTGATCCTGCGGGATCGGATGCCTGCCCGCTTCTGCCAGACCGGACAGTTCCGGTATGTGACAGAATCCGACAACCCCGGGGTACTCATGCAGTACGCCGCCATCTCCTATCGGTATCCCCATGAGTTGAGAGGGGACCGGTGTCTGGATTTTTCCCAGCCTGCCAGGCTGAAAATAGTGGACGGAGATCCCGGTGCCGAGGGGATCTGCTTCATCGTGGATCTAGGGGAGGAAACAGCCGGATTCCTGGATTTCGACATGGAGGTTCCGGAGGACTGCCGGATGGAAGTGGGCTTTGGGGAGCACCTGAAGGACGGGCGGTGCCGCACCTCCATCCGGGGCTTCTGGTGCGACTTCCGGCTGAAGGCCGGGCGCAACACCTACCTGCACACCTTCCGCCGCTTCGGCTGTCGGTACCTGCAATTCTTCATCCACGCCCGGGAAGCCACGGTTTACTATGCCGGTCTGCGCCCGACCACCTACCCTCTGCACAGGAAGGATTTCCGGTGCGGCAACCTGTTGCGGGAGACCATATACAAGGTGTGTCAGAACACCCTGCTCCAGTGCCTCCACGAGCATTACGAGGACTGCCCCTGGCGGGAGCAGGCACTGTACACCATGGACTCCCGGAACCAGATGCTCTGCGGTTACTACGCCTTTGGCGAATACCAGGCGGCCAGAGCCTCCCTGGAGCTGATCTCCCACGGCGTCCGCCGGGACGGCCTGCTCATGCTCTGCTACCCCGCCGGGCTGGACTTTCCCATTCCCTCCTTCTCCTGTATGTACTTCGTGCAGATGGATGAGTACATCCGTCACTCCGGTGACACCACCCTGGCCGCCGAGCATCTGGATATGCTGGAAGCCCTGATGAAGGTGTTCCTTGCCAAGCGTCTGCCGGAGGGGGTCATTGACAATTTTTATGCCGAATTTGAAGGCCGTCACGATTACTGGAACTTCTATGAGTGGACACCCACCATGACCGGTGCCTTCGGGGAAACGGAACGCCGCCTGGAGGCTCCTCTCAATGCCTTCCTGTCCCTGGCTCTCGGGGCACTGGCCAACATCTGTCAGGCACTGGGACATACGGAGAAGGCCGCCGCCTACAGGAAGGATGCCGCAGACCTCAACCGGGCCATTGCCCGCGTCTTCTACAACCCGGAGACCGGTCTGTTCGAGAGCTTTGACAGCATCCACCGGGGAGAGTATACCACCCTGACCCAGGCGCTGTGTATGCTCTGCGGAGCCGCCGACGAGGTGGATCGCTCTCGATCTGTCATCCTGCCTGTGCTGGAGACCAACGGCCGGGCGGATGTGGGTCTGACCGTGTACCCCAACACCCTGAGCATGAACGCCTTCCGCTTTGATGCGTTGCTGAAACTGGACAGGGAGAAGTATGCGCCGATGATCCTGGATGAGCTGGATCGGGATTACCTGTACATGCTCCGGCAGGGAGCCACCACCTTCTGGGAGACCATCCAGGGGGCAGACGACTTCGCCGATGCGGGCAGCCTGTGCCACGGATGGAGTGCTTTGCCGGTATACTATTATGAAACATTGCTGGGTCACGGACAGGAGAAATGCTGAGTATCCGGATATATTATGCAATTTGTACACAAATATTACACAAATTTGTTTCAAATACACGGTTGACCCCACAGGTATTTTGTGTTATAATGTCATCGTAAATCTACCCTGCATACCTGTGCCCTGTCGGTTCGGGTATGCGAAAAACAGTTGCTTTTGAAAGGAGCACAGTAAGTATGAAGAAGTTGATCGCCCTTGTCATCTGCGCCGTCATGGTTCTCTCCATGATCCCCGTAGTGACGCTCACCGCATCAGCCGCCGTGGAAGGCGACTGGGGCACTTCCCGTAACCCCAAGGATGTGGACAACGACGAAGATTACACCCCGGCCCCCGGTTATCGCTACACCTCCGAGGGCTTCCAGACCATTTCCCCTGACTACACCGGCATCACCCCCTGGATGGCTATCCGCCGCAAGGATGCAGACAACCTGCAGGAAGGCCTGCACCTGGAGTTCCGTGTGGACGAGTTCGCCTACAAGGGCGAGACCGGCGAGAGAGATGAGTGGATCTCCATCGCTCTGTGGGATCGCCAGATGATGGCTCCCGGCGACCTGAATTATGGCGCCGGCTGGCTGTGCCTGATCCGCGGCATTGGCGAAGGCGCGGCTGCGGTTCAGAGCTTCTGGACCACCCCCAACGATGAGGAGGGCAAGGGCGGCGACTTCGCAGGAGGTTACACCGGTCAAGTGGATACCAATCCCCAGGTGGATGACAACGGGTGCGAGATCTACACCTTTGATGTCACCTATTCCGGCGGAGCATACGAGATTCAGGTCAACGGTGTGACCATCGCCGGTATGTCTACCATCAATGACAGAATGAACGAGCTGTCCGCCACCGGCGATTTCTGGGTGTCCATCATTGCTCAGACCGCCGAGGCTTCCACTCCCCTGTCCATGACCATCCTGGACTTCAACGGCAGCAAGCCCACCGGTGACGACTCCAAGGAGCCGGAGGAGAATGTCAATGTGATCGCTCCCATCGCAGATCCCTCCACCATTCCTGCCAATGAGCCCTGCTTCCTGTGGGATGCATCCGCTACCTGCCACAGTGGCAAGATCAACGGCAATATGCCTGTCGCCGCACAGGGTGATAACTCCTACCATTGTATGCCTACTCAGGGCGATGGCGTGTACATCGAATCCAAGATCAAGGGTTCCGTCTCCTACTCCGCTGACGATTTCCCTGTAGTCGCCATGTTGCTCCGCAACTACTGGGGCGGTGGCGGCCAGTTCTGGTATTCTGCCGGCGATGTCATGTCTGCGCAGGATTCCTGCGTTGCACCCTGGAGCTTGTATGATGACAGCACCTGCTACTTCGGCGAGGACGATGAGTATGTTCTGGTCATGACTGACCTGACCGATATGTGGCATGACCGTATCAATGCCGTCCGTTTGGCATTTGGCGGCCTTGATGTGTCCGATCCTGAGTTCGGCGAGTTCGACCTGGTGTGGTTCGGTTGCTTCCGTAGCGTGGAAGAGGCTCAGGCTTATGCCGCCAATTCTTTGGGTGCACAGGGCGTCGTGACCAACCCGCCCGAGGAGACCACGGAGGAGCCTACCCAGGGTGAGGACACCCAGGCTCCTGCTCCTGTCGAGTCCGAGACCAAGGTTGACGAGACCAAGGCTCCCGATGTGACCAGCGGCGAGAAGGATACTGTGGTCACAAATGATCAGACTACCACCGCTCCCGCAGATGATGCAAAGGGTTGCTCCTCCGTCATCGGTGGTGCCGCTGTGGTGCTGTTGGCCGCCGCAGCCGCCGGTGTGGCTCTGAAGAAGAGACACTGAGGCGTAGCCGGATAGGCTTTTGAAAAGCCAGGCGAATACACAATGTGCCCTCCCCCGCTCCGGCGGGGGAGGGTTTTGTTATACTTGCACAATTTTTAATAAGTAAATTAGTGCAGGTTCACAGATTGCAATCTTTCGTTGCATGTGATATAATAGGTATGCGCAATGCTCCGGTAGGCCGAAACACCGGAACGATTTTCACGCAGGAAGGATGAATATGATGAAAAAACTGATCGCCCTTGTCATCTGCGCCGTCATGGTTCTCTCCATGATCCCCGCAGTGACGCTCACCGCATCAGCCGCCGTGGAAGGCGACTGGTACACCCGCAGATCCCCCGCCAGCGATGATCCGGAGGATTACACCCCTGCAGCCGGTTACCATTACACATCGGAGGGCTTCCAGACCATTAGTGCCGACTTCACCAACTGCACGCCGTACTATACGGTAGAGACAAAGGAAGCATGGAATCTTCAGGACGGATTGCACCTGGAATTCCGTGTGGATCAGTTCTCCTACCGTGGAATCACCGGTCAGTGCGACGAGTGGATTACGCTGTCCCTATGGGATGCCCCGACGGTGAATCCCGGCAACCTGAATTACGGAAGCGGCTGGCTTTGCCTGATCCGCGGAACCGGTGAGGGTGCGCCCGCCGTGGTTGAGAGTTACTGGACCACAGCCAACAACGAGGAAGGCACAGGCGGTAGCTTTGCCCCCAACGGGAACACCACCATTACCCCGGAGGTGGATGAGAACGGCTGTGAGCACTACACCCTGGATGTGGAGTGGAACGGCTCGGAGTATGACATCAAGGTCTGCGGCGTGACCGTGGGCGGTGTCTCCAACATCAGCAACAATATGAAGCAGTTGGTGGCAAACGGCGATTTCTATGTGGGCATCACCTTCCACTCTACGGAAGCAGGCGGCACCGCTGACATGACCATCCTGAACTTCAACGGCAAGACCCCTGTGGGTGACGATTCCGCAGAGCCCCAGGAGAATGTCAAAGTCGTGGCACCCCTGGCCGACCCCTCTACCATTCCGGAGAATCAGCCCTGTCTGCTGTGGGATGCCACCAAGTCCAGCTTCAAGAAAGATCCGGAAAGTGCCCAGTATGAGATCACTCCCCAGGGTGATAACTCCTACCACTTCAAGGCGATCGAGGCAAACGGAATGGTTACATGGGGTATCAAGAACTCCCTGTCCTACTCTGCCGATGATTTTCCTGTGGTCGCCTTCCTGCTTCGTAATTACTACGGAAACGGTGGCATCATTTACTACGGTGCAGGCGAGATCCTTTCTGCCGGAAATGATGTGGTCGCAACCTGGAGTCCTTACGATGATGACTGTGAGGTGTACGGGGAGGACGACGAGTACCAGCTGATCGTCATTGACCTCTCCTATCGGTGGTTTGACCGGATCAACTTCCTGCGTGTGGACTTCCATGGCGCAGATACTACCGGTGATGAGTCTGAGTGGGATGTCATGTGGATGGGTATGTTCCGCTCTGCCGATGAAGCCAAGGCATATACACAGGGCTTCCTCGGTCTGAACAACGAGGAGGAAACCAAGGTCGAAGGCGGCGAGGAAACGACTGTAAAGGAAGATACGGTCACTGAGGCACCCACACAGCCCGAAACTGAGAAGGATACAGAACCGAAGCAGACAGAGGCTGTCGAAACAAAGGGTGAAACCGTTGCCGATACCACAGCCGAAGCTGAAACCGGTGATACCAAGGGCGGTTGTTCTTCCGTGATTGGTGGGGCGGTTGCTGTACTCATGACGGCTATGGCCGCCGGTGTGGCTCTGAAGAAGAGAAGATAACAGATACACCTGATACCTGATGAAACGGGGGCTGTTGCATGAAGCAACGGCCCCTTTTCTATGTGTCATATCGTGTTTGCCCCCCTCCGGTTTCCGGATGGCCACTGTCACGGCGACGGATCCACCACATCCGTTTCCACCGTCCGTGAGTACAGCCGCAATGGGTAAGTGCCGTCGTGGGCCTCCCCGCAGATCATGCGGGACATGCCCGCCCCGGTGGTGATGCGCACCAGCCCCGACCGGGACAGAAGCTCCGCCAGAGCCGCCCGGTCGGCTGGGTCAGGACAGAGAAGCCCCACGGTTTGCAGGTGATCCTTATAGGGCCGCAGGGCGGCGACCATCCCGCTCCGGGGAAGCCGCTTCACCCACACACTGCGGAACATGTAGGACAGCTCCAACTGACTGTCTTCTGCGCAGATGACGCTGACGCCGTGCCCGGAGAAGATGGTATGTCCGGTCTCGTGGGCTTCCAGCCGCTCATTGTAGATATGGATGGCATTCTTGGCACGCATTCCGTAGTCGGCAGCTCCCATGGCATCGCTGACCTCCCGGAGAATCCCGAAGAACCGCCTGGCAAAGGATAGCTGTACCTCCCGGTCACGGTCACGGTCACAGTCACGGTCATCGGTGTCCAGGAAGATCCCCTGACAGGAGGAGCAGAGCACCTGCTCCGTCTCGCAGATGTGCCGAGCCAGCCCCCGCAGATCCTCGTCTGAGGCATCCGGGGTGGCGTAGGCGAAGGACAGCTTGTGCCCCCAGGAAATGATCCGGGTGTCCACCCCGGCCAGGGTGCGGGCCGCCCGGACAGCGGCATCCCCGCCCCAGACCACCACCCCATCGGCGTACCCGGCCAGGGTGCGCAGGGTCTCGGTCTCGGTGGAGGGTACATCAAACACATATATGTATTCTGCCAGCGACGGCTCCACCCGGATGAGCTGTTCCAACAGCAGGATGGACAGTCCGGAGTCCCCGGCGGGTAGCTTGAGGATGTTGATGTTCCCGGCCAGCAGACCTTCTACCACGCTGTAGGCAGGCAGACCGTCCACATTCCCCGCCGCAATGTGCAAAAGAATGCCCAGCGGCATCCGGCGGCGCAGGGTCGTCCCACCAATGGGCGGGCGGCCCACCGGGCCATCGACATCGCACAGCTCAATGCCACACTTGTACTCCAGGCATGGCCGGGAGAAAAGGCGGGCCATCTGCTCAAAGTAAGTCCGGCTGATGCCGAACCGGGTAAGCAGGGGATTCACGGTGCTGTCAAACTCCCCGGCCAGCACCCGGCCAAGCAGGGTATCGCAAGCCCGGATGACTGTCTCCGGCTGGGGGAAATCCCCCCGGGCCAGGGTGCGGTACATGTCCGCCTGCATGGCGGTGATCACCGCCAGCTGCTCCCGATCCTCCCGGATCTCTCCATGAACAAGGATCATGTCTCCTTCCCTCCTCCCAACAGCTCCTCCGCCCCGGCGGCGCAGGTCACAATGTCCCGCACCCCCACCCGGCCGATGATCTCCAGCCGGGGCGAGCTTTCCCCGCAGGGGCAGGGGCCTTCGGTCAGCCGTCCCAGGTCGTCGGTCATGATGCTGGCCAGGGGCACGCTCTTCACCATGGGGGTCAGCAGGTTGACCAGCCCCACCTCCCCGGCCGGCAGAGGCTCCATGGTGTCCGGGTCACGGATGATCACCCGGGCGTAGGCGGGCACATGGAAGTGGTGACAGCGGCAGTCGGTGTGCAGGATGGGGTGCTCCACCGCCCCGAAGAACTCCACCACATGATCCTCCGGGATGCCCAACACCTCCTCCACCAGGGCGTAGAAGTCTGCCTTCTCCACCTTCTGGGCATAGAACTGCTTCCAGCCCCCGCCCAGCGTGACCAGGCTCCCCCGGGGCATCTTCAGGCGCAGACCGGCCTCCTTCATCTCCTTCAGCAGGAAGTAGGTGTAGGCCGGAAAGCCGATGGTACGGATGGGGGCGGAGGATCTCTCATACTTCAGGAACGCCGCCCGCATTCCCTCCATGTTCAGCGCATAGCCCCCGTCCTTCTGGTGCCGGAGGGCATAGGTGCGGGACAGAGCCGGGGCAAAGAAGGTAAATCCCAGGGCGGTCTTGCTGATGGCCGTCCGGTTGTCCAGAGCCGGCTGGTAGCCGAAGATCAGGTAATGCACCGGCCGGAGAGACCACAGGCGGTGGTACTTCCCTACCGTGATGACCATGTGCAGTCCCCGGAGCAGGGAGGGCAGGTCAAAGCCTATCTCCGAGAAGCTGCCGCTGGTTCCCGACGAGGTGGCCTTGATGAACAGCTCCCGCTCCGGCACGCTGATCAGGCGGTGGTGCTTGAGGTACAGGGTCGGCAAAAAGGGCAGACGGACAAGGTCGTTCATCTGTGCGATGTCCCCGGGGGCAAACCCAGCCTCATCCAGAATGCGCCTGTAGTCCGTACAGTGGTCGTATTGCCACTGGACATTCTCCCGCATGGCCCGGACGAACAGGTCGTCGGTGTCCTCCACATCGTAGGGCCGCTGGGTGCGGAACAGCTTGTTGCAGTATTTCACGGCACACCTTCCTTTCATCTTTTTACTGATATAGTTACGAGAAGAACGCCTGGAGCCGTAAAAAAAGTCCCCCGCAGAAAAGGTAAAATAAGGCAAG
>CAMEON010000070.1 GCA_945929845.1 uncultured Clostridia bacterium
CCAGTACATCTTGAGTTTTTCACAATCGCAGACGAAAAAATCTGTACCGAATCTGCACCACCTCATTAAATCAGCGGTTCCTTAAAAATTCAAAAACATTTTTATGAAACCTATTGACAATCAAGTGACTTTGTGATATAATCTAAACACAATCCTGTGGGACGGCGTAAGTCCAATCAACAGGGAAGAAAGAGGTACATATATGCTTTGGATCGTTTTAACAATTGCCGTCGGGCTGATCCTGTGGTTCGTCCTGGGCTTTACCCGGGTGGGCAAGTCCACGGTGTGGGCAAAGAACAAGAAGCAGTGGCTGGCGCTTTGCTCCCTGGTGCTGCTGCTCTGCGGCTGTATCGTGTCGGTGCCCACCGGGCACACCGGCATCCTGACCACCTTCGGTAAGGTGGAGGATCACACCCTGGAGGCCGGTCTGCACTTCAAGTGGCCGGTACAGAAGGTGGTGTCCATTGACAACCGCACCCAGAAGGCGGTGGTGGATCTGTCCGCCTTCTCCAGCGACATTCAGGAGGTATCTGTCAGCTACTCCATCAACTACCAGATCGACAAGGGCAACGCCCAGAACATCTACAAGACCATCGGAGCCAACTACTACGATGTGGTCATGGCACCCCGCATCCAGGTGGCTGTCAAGAGCGTCATTGCCAAGTACACGGCGGAGAGCCTGATCGAGCGCCGGGACAGCCTGTCGGCGGAGATCACGGATATTCTGCGGGAAGAGCTGGATATGTACAACATCGAGATCGTCAATACCGCCCTTGAGAATCTGGACTTCTCGGACGCCTTCACCGCCGCCGTGGAGTCCAAGCAGGTGGCTCAGCAGAACAAGCTGAAGGCCGAGATCGAGCAGAACCAGAAGAACATGGAGCAGGAGGCCGCCGCCGAACGGCAGAAGGTGGCCGCCCAGGCCGAGGCTGAGGTGGCCAAGATCGCCGCCGAGGCTGACCGGGAGGTGCTCCAGATCCAGGCAGATGCCGCCGAGTACGCCGGAAAGAAGGATGCCGCCGTCAACGAGGCCCTGGCCAACTCCCTGACCGACATCCTGATTCGGTACTACACCATCAAGCAGTGGGACGGCAAGCTCCCTGCCTACTATGTCTCGGGTACGGATACCGTCCTGCCCATCCTGGGGTCGCTGGACACAGTGGCCGCCGGAGCTGACGGGACAGAGGAGACCGACGCCGGGAACTGACACCCCGCCCTGCCCCCGCTCCTCCCCTTCACCGGGCGAGCGGGGGAAGCGGTATTCCCGGAGGCCTTGAAAGGAATGATCGACAGAATAAGGGGAAGCCACTGTACAGGTAGGAGATACATGATATGAAGACCGCTGAATCTCAAGCTCCGCATCAAGAGCCGGAGGACAAGAATATTCGGGCGTATGTCGCATACAAACTCGGCAACATACAGCATTTGAAAACCCGCCATTTCGTTCTGTATATTTTCTGTTGTGCAGATATGACATTGCTCGGCGCAGCATTGATATATGCGGCGTTCGGATCGGGCTGGCTCTGCCTGGGTATTTCCATACTGAACCTTTTGTTGACGATCCTCCCGCTCGTGGTCAGGGGAAAGACAAACAAGCTTTTGCTTTCAATGGTTTCCTTTCCCTTTACATTCTGTACAGTCATGTTCACGCTGGGTGCATACCTCGTCATATCGGTTGAAAATATGTACCTGTTCGTGTACTGGTTTGTTGTTCTGGCCGCTCATATCGTGGTGAGCCAGGTGTTTATACAAAGGAGGATCAAAAGCGGGTACTACCTGAATCCACCGAAACGGAAACAGGTTTCGACTGGCATCGGATACGGTATAGCCGGGGTTCTTGGAGCCTCGGTAGCCAGGATACTGTTTCCATCGGTTTCTCAGCATGTCCTCTCTTGGATCTTTGCACTGGTCATTGTATGGTTAAATTCATTTCTTTTGGTGATTGCTATTCAAATGTTGCAGGTTTTCTTCCTGGTAAAGAAACTGGGCGTCGGGGATCAGGAGAAATCCGGTAATCCGCAAAATGGAAAACGCACCCGAAAATGAATGGTTGCCTGAAAGTTCCAAAGTAGTCTCTGTTTCGTTACAGTCTGGAAAGAAGAGGCGCATATGAAACATTCGTTACACCTTCCAATAACAGAAGATAAAAGAGTGCATACAGGGTTGTACAGACTCTCCCTGTTTACATGGCTTGCCAATATCGCTCTGATCGTCATCAATCTTTTCGTTGACCTGTCCGGTATATCCTTTATATGTCTGTTTGCATCGGTTGTCCTGCAAGTTTTTCTTTCAGGCGTGATTTCAAAAAACAGCATGACAAACGAAGAGCCCGTAAAGAGAACACGCTTTGACCTCGCAGTCAGCATTTCTCAGATCACATCCTTACTTGTCTCAGCCGTGGGATTCATCTCTATTCTGCTTGCAGGGGGCAGTCCCGAGATCATGAATGAAGCATATTGCCTTGTGAATCACGGTGAGGTCGTCCGTACCGTTTCAAAAAATTGGTTTGTATACCTGTCTGTTTGTGAGTATTGCCTCCAATTCTTTGGCATATTGGTGTTTTCGACACTCATGTTTTCTATGATTCGAGCCTTGTATTTGACCCAAACAACGGCGCAAGACACATAACAACATCCATGAATCCTTGCTTTTCCCGTCAGCTTGGGGCTGACCATTCACTTCCTTTACCTGTAGGGGCGGATTCCATATCCGCCCGCAGGGTGGGCGAACACATCCGTATATGGCTCCGTATACGGCAGTAGCCCCTACAATTGCCAAAATATATATAGCGTAATGTGAAATGTTCATTCCATAGTCTCCTTGCAGAACTGTAACGACGCTCCGAACAGTACAGAATACCTGTTTTGAGAGTCTTTGAAGGGTCTGGGAAACCGAAGTTTGCCGCATGGCAAACTTCATGCACTTACACTGCTCACAGTGCAAGTGCTGTCTCCAGAAAGTTTCCCAGCGTACCTCCGTACTCCCGCCCCCGTTTTTGACCGAAGCCCTTGCCAAGCCGGGCAAGTTGTGGTATAATGAGGTCTGCCGGAATGGCGGAATGCCAATGGGAAGGGGACGGACATGAAAGAGGCGAGTCTGCTGACACAGTACAGAGAGCACCGCAGGAGGAAGCTGGCGGTGCTTTTGGGGTTACTGCTCCTGGATGTCGCCCTGACGGTGCTGTGTCTTCACGCCGGGTATGCGGGGATGAGCCCGTGGGAGGTGCTGAAAGCCTTCCTGGGCGTGGGAGATCAGACCAACCGCACGATCCTGTGGAACATCCGGATGCCCCGGGTGCTGGCCGCCATCATAGCCGGGGCTGGGCTGGCCGTGGCAGGCTGTGTCATGCAGACCGTGCTGAAGAATCCCATGGCCTCCCCCTCCACCCTGGGGGTCAGCCAGGCCGCCGTGTTCGGTGCCAACTTCGCCATCATCCTGCTGGGGGCGGGGGCCTTCCACTCCACCCACGGGGAGGCGGTGTCCATCAGCAACCCCTACCTTGTCACCGGGTGCGCCTTTCTGTGCGCCCTGGGCTCTACCGTGCTGATCCTGCTTCTGTCCGGCAGACCGTCCGCCGGGCCGGGCTTCTCCCCGGAGACGGTGGTGCTGGCCGGGGTGGCGGTAGGCTCCATCTTCTCGGCAGGCACCACGGTCATCCAGTGCTTTGCCCTGGACACACAGGTGGCCGCCGCCGTGTTCTGGACCTTCGGCGACCTGGGACGGGCCACCTATGAGAAGGATCTGATCATGCTGCTGACGGTGGTGCTGTCCCTTGTCTTCTTCCTGGCCAACCGCTGGAATTATAACGCCTTGGCCAGCGGGGAAGCCTGCGCCCGGAGCCTGGGCGTGCGTACCGGGCCGGTGCGCTTCGTCACCCTGCTGTTGTCCTCCCTGATCTGCGCCGTGTGCGTGTCCTTCCTGGGCATCATCGGTTTCGTGGGGCTGGTGGCTCCCCAGGCCGTCAGGCGGTTCCTCGGCTCTGACCACCGCTTCCTGCTCCCCGGCTCCGCCCTGGCCGGGGCCGCCCTGCTGCTCTTTGCGGACACCCTGTCCCGCTCCCTGATGGCGGGTATCTCCCTGCCCGTGGGGGCCATTACCTCCCTGTTCGGCGGACCGGTGTTCCTGTGGATGCTGCTCAGGAAGAAGAAAGGAGTCCGGATATGACGCTGGAAGTGGAAGAGCTGTCCTTTTCCTACGGAGGCCAGCCGGTGCTGGAGAAGGTGTCCTTCACCGCCCGGGGCGGAACCTGCCTGGCCATCCTCGGCCCCAACGGAGCGGGAAAGTCCACCCTGCTGCGCTGTATCGACCGCCTGCTTGTCCCTACCTCCGGTAGCATCTGCATGGACGGCCGGGAGGTAGCAGACATGAAGCCGGGGGAGCTGGCCAGGCAGGTGGCCTTTGTCCCCCAGGAGCCTGTTTTCGCCGACGCAACGGTGTTCGATGCGGTGCTGTTGGGTCGGAGACCCTGCTTCCGCTGGGAGGCCGGAGCTGACGACCTTCTCGCCGTGGAGAAGACCCTTACGAAGCTGGGCCTTGCCCCCCTGGCTCTGCGACCTGTGGAGCAGTTGTCCGGCGGCGAGCGACAGCGGGTGGCCATCGCCCGGGCTCTGGTCAGTCAGCCCCAGGTTCTGCTCCTGGACGAGCCCACCAGCAACTTGGACATGAAGCATCAGGTGGACACCATTGACCTTTTGCGCACCGTGACCCGGGACAGCGGGGTCTGCGTCCGGGACAGCGAAGCCTGCGTCCGGGACAGCGAAGCCTGCGTCCGGGACAGCGGGGTCTGCGTCCGGGACGGCGGGGTCTGCGTCCGGGACAGCGAAGCCTGCGTCCTTGTCACCATGCACGACCTGAACCTGGCGGTGCGGTTTGCGGACAGCTTCCTTCTGATGAAGGATCGGCGCATCTATGCCGCCGGTGGGCCGGAGATCCTGACCCCGGCCACCCTCCGGGCGGTGTACGGCGTGGAGGTAACGGTGGCACAGGTGGAGGGTCAGACGGTGGTGGTGCCACGGCAGGGGACAGACCGTGGGGAAACAGTCGGCAGTTGAGAGTATCGGAAAGGAGTAACGACATGATACAGACAAGAGTTGCCCACATACATATACCCGGCGTGAAGAGCCGGCGGTTCCTGCACATCTCGGATGCCCACCTTTCCCGGGCTTATCCGGAGGATACCGCCGAGGAGATCGCCTTTGCGGAGAAGCAGGCGGTGCGCTGGGGGACGGAGGGGCGAAAGACATGGGATAATTTTGAGGATCTGATGACCCTGGCCGGACAGATGAAGCCGGATGCCCTGGTGATGGCGGGGGACTGCATTGACTACTACCACCCGAGCTGTCTCCGCTACCTGACGGAGAAGCTGGAGGAGACCGGAGTGGAGTCCCTGTATGTGTACGGGAACCATGAGGGAGCCAGCTATCAGTACCGTGTGCCGGATGGGCGGGTGCAGTACCCGGCCTACGCCCGGCTGATCGGGCCGGATCCCGCCTTCTGGGTCAGGGAGTACGGAGACCTGCTGGTGGTGGGGCTGGACGACTCCGAGCGGGAGATCACGGAGCGGCAGATGGCACTTTTTGACCGGCAGATGGAGCGGGGCTTGCCCATCCTGTTGGTGATCCATGTGCCCCTCCGCACGGACGGCCTGCTCCCGCTGGTCAGACAGCACTGGGGGGCGGACGGGGACAGGTACTTTTTGCTGGGAAATGACCAACAATCTGCGCTGACCCGGGCCTTCTGCGCCAAGGTGACCGCCCCGGATTCCCCGGTGGCCGCCATCCTGGCCGGGCATGTGCATTTCCTCAGCGACTGCCCCTTTGCCCCCGGCAAGCGGCAGTACACCGCCGCCCCCGGGGGAGCCTGGGATATCCGCATCAATACTGACACCTCACGCACGGCTGATCATTGATCTCTATGGAACAAAAGGAGCTACCGAAATGAAAAGATTCCTGTCTCGCTTACTCTCCCTCGCCCTTGCTCTGACCCTGATAGCAGGGGTACTCATCCTCCCCGGATGCGGTTCCGCCGACGGGGATCCCACAAAGGACGGAACCCAGACCGTCACCGACCTGCTGGGTCGGGAGGTCACAGTCCCCACCGATATCCGGAGGGTGGCCTGCATCGGAGCCGGGGCACTGCGGCTGTACAGCTATGTGGGCGATCTGTCCAAGCTCTGCGGGGTAGAGGCCTGCGAGTACGGGTTCCTGATCTCCGTCCGGCCGTACCAGATGGTGAATCAGACGCTGTTCCAGTCCCTGCCCTCCGTGGGCGGCGGCGGGCCGCAAGGCTCCCCGGATGCGGAGGCCCTGCTGTCTGTCCACCCGGATGTGATCTTCTCCCTGTACACCTCGGATGTGGCGGCCATGGACGACCTGCAAAGAGCCACCGGCATTCCGGTGGTGGTGCTGAGCTACGGAGCCACCGAGGCCTTTGATGAGGATATTCTGACCTCCCTGACCCTCATGGGCAGGATCCTGGGTCGGGAGGAGCGAGCCGGGGCTGTGACGGCGTATATCCGTGAACTGAAAAATGATCTTGACAGGCGGACGGCGGATGTGCCGGACGCAGACAGGAAGACGGTGTACCTGGGCTGTCAGAGCAACTACGGCACCCACGGGATGGGCAGCTCCACCGGGAATTACTCGCTGTTCAACGCTGTGCACGCCCGGAATGTGCTGGACATCGCCGGGTATACGGGATACCAGAAGGCACTGGATCTGGAGACCATCCTGTCCCTTGACCCGGAGGTGATCATCCTGGATGCCGGCGGCCTGTCCATCCTGAAGGAGGAGTACGCCGCCAACCGGACGGTGTTTGACAGTCTGACCGCCTTCCGCACCGGGGAGGTGTACCTGCAAATGCCCTACAACGCCTACTACACCAACCTGGAGATCGCCTTTGCCGACGCCTACTTCATCGGGAAGGTGCTGTACCCGGAGGCCTTCGCCGACATAGACATGGCGGAAAAGTTCGGGGAGATCTCGGAGTTTTTGCTGGGCAGTGACTGCTACAGTGCCGTGGCAGAGGCCATGTACGGCGGCTACCAGCGGTTGGATGTGGGCATGCTGTCCTGATCGGGGGCTGAAAAGATACCCTTTCATACGGTTCTGTCGGTTCTGTCGGTTCTGTCACCTCAAAATACACGATCCTCGTTCCGCCCTGGAACGAGGATCGCCGTATATGATGGCTCCCGCCTACTGGATGCGCTTCACACCGCCGGGGGCATTCAGCGGGAATCCCTGGCGGTCACACCGGATGACAGTGTCCACGGCCTCCGGGGACTCGGTGGTGAAGAGGAAGTGCCGTCGGTGGATGCCGGCCCCGGCCAGCACCTCCGGCTTATCCGTCATGGAAAGGGGCAGGCTGTTGAGGATCAGGTTCCGGTGGGGATATTCCCGCAGGATGGGGAAGACCATGCCCCGCCTGTCCCGCAGGGAGGCTCTGTTCTCCCCGCACAGGCGGCAGGCCGCCCCGGCGGAGCCGGGCTTGTCGGGGTACAGCTCCCGGACGACGCACTTTTCAAGCAGCATCAGGGGCAGGCGGCCATATACAATGGTCTCCACCCGCCCGGGGAAGGCCCGGTGAAGATCCCGCAGGCGGGGCAGGGTCAGCTCCGGGGACAGGATCAGTCCGGCGAAGGAGGTACCCACCACATCCCGGCTCATGGAAAACAGCCGGGCCGCCGCCAGGGTGTTGGTGACATTGAGACGGAAATCCCCAAAGAGCGTCACCTCTGCCGGAGAGAGAGCCGCCGCCTCCAGTGCCTGCCGCACCAGGGGCAGATGCCCGGGGTTGCAGACGGTCAGCACCCTGGCTCCGGCAGACAGCACCTGACACAGCCGCTCCCGGACACAGGCCGCCTGACTGTCAAAGATCACCGGGGGCAGGATCACCCCCCGGGTCGCCGGGTGCTTCCCCGGCTCCCAGCAAAACAGCGGCAGGGAGCAGAGGGAAAAGTACCCCTCCGCCGCCGGGGTGATCTGGGAGGGACTGTAGAAACGAGCCGTGCGGATCACCTGCCCCGGGTTTCCTTGCCCCGCCGGAGTGTCCGGCATCCCCTCCCCCTCCGGCACGGATGAGTCGGTGGTCAGGGGGATATCCGGGTGGTAGATGGCGGCGGGCTGGGGCATGGCGGCCTGGCGGGTCTTGTCCAGCTCCTCCAGTGCCTGCCGCCGGAGGGCGTTGAGCCGGGACAGGGGCAGGAGCAGACGCTCCCCCATGTCCAGCGTCACAGAGTCCTCGGACAGGCAGTAGGCGGTGCCGCCGATCTTGCCAAGCTGGCGGAGAACCACCTGACGGGACAGAGCCGCCGCCGGATCCCGGGCTGTGTCCGGGACATCCCCCGTGACCGTGACCGTGACCGGGGTCGCCGTGTTCCCCTGTCGGAACAGGGGGGCGGAGGCGGTCAGGGAGACCGGCTCCCCCGCCCGGATGGTAGCCGTAAGGGTCAGTGGCAACCGCCCCTGCCCTCTGGTTCCCGCCGCCCGCTCCGCCTGGGCAGAGCTTTCCGCCCGGGCAGAGCGTTCCTTGTCCTCTGCCGAGCGGATGCCCATCATGGTGTGGTTCACCCGGCCGGTGAAGTAGCCGTCGGTGAAGCCGCCCCGGGAGAACAGGTCGGAGAGGATGTCCATCTCCTCCCGGCTGGCTCCCCTCCGCTCATCTAAGAGCCGCCGCCAGACGGCGGTGACGCCGCCCACATACCCGGCGCTCTTCATCCGTCCCTCGATCTTCAGGGAGGCCACCCCCGCCCGGAGCAGGGCCGGGACATGGCGAGCCAGGGAGAGATCCTTCAGGGACAGGGGGTAGGCCTCCCCGCCACTCTCGCCCCCGCCACGGCTGTTCTTTTCCCCGGCGGGACGGGAGCCGGGTCGGTAGGGCAGGCGGCAGGGCTGGGCGCAAAGGCCCCGGTTGCCGCTCCGTCCCCCCACCACCGAGGAGAACAGGCACTGGCCGGAATGGCAGACGCACAAGGCCCCGTGGACAAAGACCTCCACCTCCAGGGGGCTTTCCCGGACGGCGGTCTCCAGGTCGCCAAGGGAGGTCTCCCGGGCGATGACGAAGCGGGAAAAGCCGTAGGGGGCAAGGACACGGCCCATGGCGGCGTTGTGGCCGGAGAGCTGGGTGCTGGCGTGGAGGGGCAGTTCCGGCAGGGCGGAGGCCAGCAGGGTCGCCACACCCAGGTCGGCGACGATCAGTCCGTCTACCCCGGCGGTGGCGGCCTCGTAGGCGGCCGACAATGCCTCCCCCATCTCCCGGTCATAGACCAGGGTGTTCAGGGTCAGGTAGACCCGGCCGCCCAGTCGGTGGGCCTGAGCCACGGCCTCCTTCAGTGCCCCGGTATCGAAGTTGTGGGCGTTCATCCGGGCGTTGAAACTGCTGCCGCCCAGGTACACCGCATCCGCCCCGGACAGGAGTGCCGCCTCCAGTGCCTCCGGGGAACCCGCCGGGGACAGAAGCTCCGGCAGGGGCGGCAGGTCAGGGGCGGCGGGGGTCTTTCGGGGCATGGCAAGGGGTTCTTTCATCGGTTGGGCATCAGTCATCGTCAA
>CAMEON010000071.1 GCA_945929845.1 uncultured Clostridia bacterium
CGACCCCCTCCTCGTACAGGGACAGACTCTCCTCTAAGGACAGCGTGCCCCCCTCCAGTGCCTTGACGATCTCCTCCAGGCGGGCGGCGGCGGCTTCAAAGGGCATGGATGCGGCCTTTGCCTCCGCCTCTGCGGCGGGATCCGAAGCCTTCTTTCTCTTTGTCGGCGCACGCCTGGCCTTGGTAGCCTCCTCCTCAGCGGGAGCTGGGGATATGGCTTCACTGCTCTGCATATCCTTTTCTTCCATATTGTACACCTTTTGCTTTCCTACTATCATCTCACGGGCGGTCTGTGCTTCCCAGGGAAACGCTGATTGAATGAGGTGGTACAGATTCGGTACAGATTTTTTCGTCTGCGATTGCGAAAAACGCAAGATGTACTGGATGTACATCCAGTTTTTCGGCAAGAAGCAGGCGGGAAAAGATGTGCCGAAGATGTGCCGCCGAATCAATCAGCGGTTCCCTATAATTCTGGCCTCTACCTGCCCGTCCGAAAGGCGCAGGGAAACAGCCTGACCCGCCTCCAACTGGGACACCGAGGACACCACATGACCCTCCCCGGTCTGAACCAGCGCATACCCCCGCTTCAGCACCCCCAGGGGGGACAGGGCATCCAACTGGCCGCACAGCCGGGCCAGCTCCCGGCCACCGGCTTCCATCCGGCGATCCATAGCCAGGGTCAGCCGCCTGGCCTGATTGTCCACCTGTTCCGCCCGGCGGGTCAGCACGCCCTCCGGGGAGGTCAGCACACCGGAGGCGGCCAGGCGGCGGATCCGTGTCTCCTCCCGGTTCAGCCGGGACAGGAGTGCCGTGTGCATCCGGGTGTCCAGACTGTCCAGACGGCGGGACAGGTCTTCCCTGTCCGGCACCGCCAGCTCCGCCGCCGCCGAGGGCGTGGCGGCTCGGCAGTCGGCTACGAAATCCGATATGGAAAAGTCCACCTCGTGCCCCACCGCCGATATGACCGGCAGGTCGGAGGCGGCAATGGTGCGGGCCAGGTTCTCATCGTTGAAGCACCACAGATCCTCCGCTGAGCCGCCGCCCCGGCCGATGATGATCACATCCACCCCCTGTGCCGGGTCGCCCCGCATGGTGTTGAAGTACCGCACCCCGGCCGCCAGGTACCGGGATGCCTCCGCCCCCTGCACCGGGGAGGGAAAGAGCAGAAGCTCCACCGAGGGACAGCGATGGCCGGTCACCCGGATGATGTCATGAATGGCCGCCCCCGAGGGGGAGGTGATCACCCCGATCCGGCGGGGATAGAAGGGGAGCGGCTTCTTCCGGGCGGGGTCAAACAGACCCTCCGCCCCCAGCCGGGCCTTGAGCTGTTCAAAGGCCACCGCCAGTGCTCCGGCACCGTCCGGTGCCATCCCCTCGGCGATCAGCTGGTACTGCCCCCGGGGCACATAGGCGGACACCCGCCCGTGCAGGATCACCTTCATGCCGTTCTCCGGCCGGAAGGTCAGCCTTTGCAACTGCCACTTGAACATGACCCCGCTGATGACGCTGTCGGCATCCTTCAGGGAAAAGTACAGGTGTCCGGAGCTGTACAGCTTGGCTCCGGAGATCTCCCCCTGCACCCACACATCCCGCAGGGCGGGGTCGCCCTCCAGGAGTGCCCGGATGGATTCATTGAGTTGGGAAACAGTCAACGCACCGTTGCCGGTTCGGGACATGGCGGCAGGCTCCTTTCATCTTTTCTCATTGGGAAGTGCGGCACGGGCGGACAAGCAAGGCCGGATGCCTCGCCCCCAGGCCTCGGCGCACAGAAGAGCCACACCGGCGGCATTGTCCGCCGCATAGGCAGGAGGCGCAAAATGCGTCTCCCACCCGGCTCCCTCCCGGAGCAGGGGGCGGATCAGCCGGTTGCTCATGACCCCGCCGGCATACAGCACCGGTAGATTCTCCCCCGGCCCGGCCAGCTTCTGCTGGAGCTGATCCGTCATCCGGCGCAGGGTGCGCCCCACGCAGGTCAGCACGAAGGCACTGACAAGAGGAGCGTCACCTGTCTCCTGCCATAGCCGGGCGGCCTGGTTCTCCACCCCGGACAGGTTGCAGAAGCCATCCCTGACGGATAACTTGACAGGCGGCAGTTTGCTCTGATTGGAGGCGGCCAGAGCCTCCAGTGCCGGCCCGCAGGGAAAGGGCAGACCCATCATCACCCCGGCTCGGTCAATGACCTGCCCGGCGTGGAGATCCGCACTGCCCCCGACGATCTCCACCGAAAAGCCCCCGGCCAGGGGTTGCACGGTATGGCCGCCTGCCCGGCCATCATCGGCAGTCAGTACGGCTGGTTCTGCCCCCTCCGGCCTGGGTCTGACAAGGACAGCTTCTGTGGTGCCCCCCGACACATGGAACGCCAGGAGAGGCTGTTCCGGGAACCGGAGACCGTCTTCCCCGCTCCCGGTGAGCAGACCGGCCCCGTACATGGCGGCGGCGATATGCCCGCTCTGATGAGAGAAGGCGTACACAGGCACGCCGCACCCGGCGGCAAAGGCCCGAGCCGCCACCGCCCCCTCCAAGAAGCAGGGCATATAGGAGTCAGCGGCATCCCGGGGACGGGCAGAGTACCCCACCGCCGCCACCCGGTAGCCTGACTCGGACAGCACCCGACCCAGCGCATCCGTCATGCCGGGCAGGTTCCGGACATGGGCAAAGACCGCCTCGCTCTGCCGCAGACCCCGCCCACCGGGCGGCACTGGCAGTGGTGTCTTCAGGTTGGCGACTACGGAAACACCGCCGGGTGCGTTGCCATCCCGCATTGCCACGGCCACCGAAGTGGTATAATTGCTGGTGTCAAACCCGACCCAGCAGTCCGTTCCCTCACCCATGGGATACATCCCCGGCTGTCGGCTCCTCGGCGGGTTCTGTCTGTGCTACCGGTGTACCGTCATCCGCAGGAGCGGCCTTGGGGGAGCCGTCAGTCCTGCCGCTGGCCTGTTCACCCGGAAGGCCGTCCTTAATGGCATTGAGCACCCCGTTGACGAAAGCCCGGGCCTTGGCGTCGTCGTACTTCTTGTCCAGCTCCACCGCCTCGTTAATGACCACCGGAGCCGGTACGACCGGGGAGAAGGCCAGCTCGTAGGTACCCAGGCGCAACACCGCCCGGGACACACGGGACAGCCGCCCTGTCCGCCACCCCTTGGCATACTTACCGATCAGGGTGTCCACCTGCTCCAGATGTGTCATGACGCCGAAGTAGGTGTTTCTCAGGTACGCCTCGTCGGCATACGATCCCCGGTTCTCCTCCGCCCGAGCGAAGATCTCCTCCGGGGTCTCGCCGGTGTGATACTCCGTCTCATACAGGAGCAGGAACACTGCCTCCCGTGCCTCCCGCCGCTCATTCCTGTGCTGTTCCCTCGCCTTTTGTCCGGCCATACCTAACCCCATTCCTTTCTCTGCGCATATTCGCCGCCCCGCCGCACACCGGGCAAAGGACAGCCTTTTCAAGGATCTTACGGGTATCATTATACAGGTTTTGACCACGAATGTCAACAGCAAAAGTGAATAAATACACGCAAAATTGTATAAAGATTTTTCACGGGTTTCCGTTCCGGTGCCTGACCACGATATATTCTGACTATCCTTTAGCCGTACAGACTATGCTTCCCGGGCAAAGCCCAGGCGTAAAATCTATATGGGACAGGGTCTGGTTTGGGGACTGCGGTTCGTACCCTCCCATGAGGGTGAGCCGTATGATTTTTCCGGGTTCGATTGACAGGAAAGACCGGCTGTGATATAATGTGGTCACTGTCCTGAGCAGAAGCCGGAGGAAAACGCCATGTCTGTTGCCAAAAAAACATACCGTCTGCCCGTCAGCGGAACCACTGTCACCTATGAACTGGAGCGGAAGCAGGTGAAGAATATCAATATGCGCGTACGCCGGGACGGAAGCATCCACATATCCGTCCCGTCAAAGGTCTCATCCGGGCAGGTGGAGGCCTTTCTCCGGGAGCGGGAGGATTGGCTTCTCGGTGCCATGGAGCGGGTGACACAAAGGACGAAAAGCCACCCTGACCTGCCTGAACTGGCACTTGGCGATTCCCTGCCCTACCTGGGCAGTCATATCCGGCTGGTCTTCCAGCCCCTGTCGGGAACAGCCTCGTCCGGGCGTCAGGGGCGGTTTGACTTTGACAGGGAGGCCGGGGTGTTGACCTGCTCGCTTCCGGATCCGTCAGATGCCGGGTGGAGGCAAGCGGGCATAGAAGCCTTTGAGCGGGTGGAGACCCGCCAGGCGGTCATACAGTTTCTGGATAAGCATTTTCCCGCCTTCGCCCGGCGGGGGATCCCCTACCCCAAATCCATCCGCTTCAAGCGCATGACCAGCCGCCACGGCAGTTGTACCGCACAGAACGGCTCCCTCAACTTCAACAGCCGTCTGTGCGAGTACCCCTTGCCCTTCATTGAGTATGTGGTGGTGCATGAGCTGTGCCACTTTCTCCACCAGGATCACTCCCCCGCCTTCTACCGGGAGGTAGCGGCCATCCTGCCGGACTACCGGGAACGGGAGAAGCTGGGCGAACAGTGAACCGTGCAGGCAAACGGAAAGGAGGGGCTGGTGTCCCTCCCCTCCTTGTGATTGCATCACAGATATCCGTTCAGAAGTCTGGCCATATAGGCACCGATGCGGAGTTGGCCCTCATTGGTGGGATGGCCGCCCCGGGTGCCATTCTCGTAACAGTCCGCATAGATCTCCGAGAGTGTCGTCATGCCGCAGGTTCTGGTTTCAATGTACTGCACGCCGTACCGTAAGGCCGCAGACTTCATGGCATTCAGGTACTCATTGGAATCGTCCATGCTCAGTCCTCCTGCCGGTGTCCAACCGATCAGGATCACTGCATCCGGAAAATGATTCTGTAAGTAGTTGATGCAGGCCTGAAGACCGCCCCAGAAAGTGGCCAGATCAAAGTCGGCAATATCCGTGCTGTGTGTGAAACTGCCCACCGGTACCCGGTTGGCGGAATCATTGGTACCCAGCGTGATCAGAATGTAGTCCGGGGTATAACCGCCGCTGACGATCTCCTGAGCCTGCTCATAGGCTGTTTTTCTATATCCGTTGTAAGTTGCGAAGGAGCCGCCACCTATTGCCTTATTTATATGGTGAATGGCGTTCAGTTGCGTACACATCTCCTTTGTCCAGACGCCGGGGGAGGTAAAGCTGTCACCGATAAAAGCGATCTTCTTTCCTGCCAGCGGTGTAGTATTCCCCAGGTATGCCTTAAAGTACGCCAGGGCTTTTTCGGACAGGACAGGGATAGACTCCTCATACGATACCTTGCCCCGATCCATATAGGTCAGGTTCTCACGCCCATATCCCCTGCGGAGCAGGTTGAGGCTATCCGGCATGACATCGCCGGAGGCGGTCAATCCACTCTCAAGCACCACCCAGGCCACACCATCAGGTGCAGTAAACCGTGCGCTTTCCAGGGGGATAGTGCCTACATCTTCCCGATCCTCATTGTAGGCATGCACCGTTACATGGAGACAGTAGTACACCTCCCCGGGGTTGACAGGGATATACCCGGTAGACCATCTGTACCAGGTTCCGGATGCATAGGGAATTGCATAGCAGGCATCCGGGTCAGTCACATTCCAACGGAAGGTATCCCACAGAAAGCCGTCTGTCTCCTCTACAATGCCTGGCATATTCGCCTCCAGCCACTGTTCTACCGCCTGTTTCAACTGCGCCTCGTCCACCTGAGCGTCATAGGCCAGTGAACCTGCCGTTGCTTCCGTCCCGTCAGAATACCGAATCACCAACTGGCCATCCACGATCTGCACATTGGTGATGCCCCGCCCGTCACTACCGGCAGCACCTTGAGGCCCTTGTTCCCCTTGGGGGCCTTGGGGGCCCTGTTCGCCCTGCGGGCCTTGCTCTCCTTGAATGCCCTGCGGGCCTTGCTCGCCTTGAATGCCCTGGGGGCCTTGCTCGCCCTGGGGGCCTCGTTCGCCCTGGGGACCTCGTTCGCCCTGGGGGCCTTGTTCACCCTGGGAGCCTGGCTCTCCTTGAATGCCCTGTTCGCCTTGTGGGCCTTGCTCGCCTGGAATCCCCTGTTCACCTTGCGGGCCTGGCTCTCCTTGAATGCCCTGCTCGCCCTGCGGGCCTGGCTCTCCCTGCGGGCCTGGCATTTGGCAGGATACCATCAAAGCCATGCAAAGCAGGGACAGCAAGGCAACCAGCAGAATTCCGGAAATACTTCCTTCGTTTCGGCTGTATATGCGTTTGCTGTCGGATTTTGCCCCGTTTTCCGGGCAGTTGGTAATTATGGCAGTATTATCCGTCTGTCGATTTTCGCCCTTTGGCATCATTTTGTCAACCCCTCTTCTTGAATTTTAACACTTTATTTACATGTTTGGCTTCAATTTGTTTTGATCTTCCGATCATATCCTCGCCAGTATCTCCACCGGGCAATGGTCGCTGACGGTGAAGGCTTCCCTGTCGCAGACCACGGTGTAGCTGTCCACGGCGGCCGAACCCTGGACGCAGATGTGGTCGATGGAGTACACGGAATCCATGTCCGACGGCTGGCTGTGGTACACATTCCGCATCCTGTCGTACACCGGGTAGGCGTGCCAGGTGCAGATGTCGTTGACCTTGCAGGCCGCCAGGCGGCTGGCGCAGACCATCCCCTGCGCCTCCAGGTAGGCATACGGCTCCGACAAAAGGTCGCAGTTGTAGTCTCCGCCGCAGAAGACCGGTATCTGCCCGTCCCCGTCTGCCGCCCGGCGCAGTGCCTCCGCACAGGCCAGCAGCTCCCTGACATTCCGGAGCCGGGCGGTGTTGCCCCTGTCGTTCTGCTCATGGTACAGGTGGGTGGCCATGGCACCGAACAGTTTGCCGCTTTCCCTGACCCGGAGCAATGCCCAGGTCACGGACTTGGAATCATAATCGTTGAGACCGGTGTACTTCCAGAAGCCGCAGGCCAGCGCCTCCAGGCGGGTAACATCGTAGTACAGCGGCGTATAATTCAGCGGATTGCCGTGCAGATCCGGCTCCGGCCGCCGATACCCGGCGCAGTGAAGCAGGGGGCTGAGCTGAGACGCCCACCAGTGGGGGTGCATCTCCTGGAAAAAGACCACATCCGGGTGGTGGCGGATCACCATCCGAGCCAGTGCCGTGTCCCGCCCCGGCACCGGATTGCCGAACACATCCGCCCACACATTGGCGGTCATGAGTTTCACTTTCTCTTGCAGTTCCATGAATGTACATACCTCCGGCTCTATGATGGCTCGGGATCACGGATCCCGTTTGATCCGCACCAACCGCTCCAGCCCTTCCTCCAGCCCCCGGCACAGAGCGTCCAGATCCGAGGGGGTGTTGGTCTCGCACAGGCTGACCCGCAGGGAGCAGTCTGCCTCCCCGGCTGTCAGCCCGAAGGCCAGGAGCGAGCGACTGGTATGCCCCCCGTGGGAGGAGCAGGCGGAGCCGCTGGACACACAGACCCCCCGCTCCGACAGAAAGTTGAGCATGGTCTGGGACTTGATGCCGGGCAGGGTCAGATTGACGATATGGGGTGCTCTTGCTCCCCGGGGCAGGTTCACCTGCACCCCCATCCGGACAAGGCGGTCTGTCAGGTCGTTCCGCAGGCCGGTCATGCAGGCGATGCTCTCCTGCCGGTGGGCGGCCCCCTGTGCGGCGGCGGCACCGAAGCCGCATATCCCCACCGTATTCTCGGTGCCGGAACGCAGGCCGTCCTCCTGCCCGCCGCCGATCAGGTACGGGCGTACAGCCCTGGCCTGCAACAGGGCCGGGCTGATGTACAAAGCCCCCACGCCCTTGGGGCCGTGTACCTTATGCCCGCTGACCGTCACCATGTCCGCCCCGATGCCCGCCGGGGTGAAGAGCACCTTCAAAAAGCCCTGCACCGCATCACAGTGGGTCAGGGTGGCCGGGTTCCGGGCCTTGGCCGCCTTGAAAACGGTGGCCACATCAAAGACCGCCCCGGTCTCGTTGTTGACCAGCATCATGCTGACCAGCAGGGTGGGCACCTCCAGTGCCGCCAGGGCGGCCTCCGTGTCCAGCACGCCGCCCCGGGTGGGGATGCGCACCACCTCAAAGCCGTCGGCCTCCAGCCGCTTCATGGTCTCCTCCACCGACGGATGCTCGCAGTCGGTGGTGATGATCCGGCGACCCACCCGGTGGGCCTTGGCATACACACCGCCAAGGATGGCTGTGTTGCTGGCTTCGGTACCGGAGGCGGTGAAGATCAATTCCCCCGGTCGGGTGCTCCTCAGTCCCAGAGCCAGCGCCACCTGATCCCGTGCCCGGCTCACCAGCCGGTGCGCCTCCTGCCCCATGCCGTGGAGGGAGGAGGGGTTCCCGTACGCATCCATAGCCCGCTCCATGGCCTCCCGGGCCGCCGGGCACAGGGCAGTGGTGGCACTGTTATCCAGGTACACCCAGGGTCGGGGCTGTCCGCCGCCCATCCGGCTCATCTGTTCCTTCAAACTTCCCATAAGTCCCTCACGCCCCCTTGAAGGGAGAGCGGAACACCACCTGGGCCTGCATACGCTCCACCTCGGGCAAGTGGCTGTCGTAGTAGTCAGGCAGAGCCGTATAGGTCATCGTGTAGATCATGGTGGAGTACACGCACACAGCCTGCCGGGTCTTGTAGGTCACGCCGCCCAGGGTGTAGGTGTACACATACACCGTGGCATTCCGGTCGCCGATCTTCTCATCCTCCGTCGCAGAGAGCAGGGTGAAGCCCGGCAGGGCATCCTCGTAGTGCGGGCGGCACATCTCCCAGTAATCCGCCACGCTGAAGCCCTCGTCCTCTGGGTAGTAAGCCATCATGGACACATTGGAGCGGGAGCCATCCGCCTCGGTGACATACACCAGCTCCGCACCGCTCTCCCCGTTGGAAGTCCACCCGTCCGGGGCAAAGAAACGGTAGGCCACCTTGTCGTTGGATACAAGGAACATCCCCTCCGGGGCAGTCACCTTGTCCGACACCTTCTTGGTGTCGCCGCTCCCCTCGTAGGGCGTGTTGTAGAACTGGATATTCTCGATGATCTCGCTGACAATGTCCGTGTAGGTGTCAAACTTCTCTGCCGGAGCCGTGAAGGTGAACAGGTAGAACCGACCGGCCACCCGGCACAGCACCTGCCGGAAACGGTAGGCCGTCCCCGCCACGGTGGCGGCGTAGGTCACGGACACAGCCTTGTAACCGCTCACGGTGGTGTAGTACCGTTCCTCCTCCGTGTAGTCCCGCAGGGTGCTGATCTGAGCCAGGTGAGCACGGTAAAAGTCCTCCAGCGAGGCCGTCCGGTCTGCGCTATCAGCACTGCTTTCAGCACTGCTTTCTGCACTGCTTTCTGCACTGCTTTCTGCACTGCTTTCTGCACTGCTTTCTGCACTGC
>CAMEON010000072.1 GCA_945929845.1 uncultured Clostridia bacterium
TGGGGTCTTCCAGGTCTGATTCATGAGGGTGGTCTCATAGCCATACTTCTCGTGTACGGAGTAGGTCATATCCTCGGTGAGATAGTAGAGCCTGGCTCGCCTGCCGTTCCCGACGGTGCAGGAAACGCCGGACGAAGTGGGCAGGGTCACAAATATCGGAAGCGCATCCCCCGTACCCACCACACTGTCGGCAAAGGCGTAGGACTCGGGGCGCACCCAGGCGGCGGAATGCCCGTGTAGCATCCCGTTGACGGCGGCCAGGCGGGTGCCCGGGATGTCCTTGGTGGCAAGGTAGCTCTTGGATGCCGAGTTCAGGGAGAAGCAGTTATCGTCATTCCACACCAGCCACAAAACCGGGCAACTCACCCGATCCAACCGGTCGGCGGCAGACCACAGGGCTCTGGTATCAGCTCCCGCAAAGTTATCCTTTATCCAGGACAGCGCCTCATCCAGGTAGGCCGTGCCGTAGACCGGAATGGCAAAGGCAGGGCGGCTGTCGTAGCCTATGTACAGCGAGGTGATGACCCCGCCCCAGGAGATGCCTGTGACACCGATCTTCCCGGGATCGCATTTTCCGCTCTGTTCCAACAGCGAGAACGCCTTGGCGGTGGCGGCCAGCGCATGGTATATCCATTGATCCTCCACGGCGGAGGAGGAATGGCTCATGCCATCGTTGTTCGGCAGGCATAGGTATCCGTCCGCAGAGAAGACACCGTGCAGTCCGTAGACCCAGCCGTTTTGCGTCTCGTCAGCCCCGGCATTCTTCGCATCGGGGAAATACCCCGTCACATCGGGGGCGATGACCGCATATCCCCTGTCCATCCACAGCTTCATCCAGGGCAGGAAGGCGTGCCCTCCCCCGCCGTGTACCAGTACGATGGCGGGCGTGGTGCTGTCCGCCCCCTCGGGGTACCCCACATAGGCAAAGACCCGGGTCTTCTTTCCGTTCCTGTCCACGCCCTCGTAGGCAATGGCATGGATGCCCTCATACTCTCCGTCGGGGTCGTAGGCAGGATATGCGCAGAATACCACGGCCTCGGTCTGACAGAGCGTCATCATGTGCTGGATCTGTGCCTGCTTTTCCGCAAGACCCGCAGGGAGCGGAATGTCTATATCCTCTCCCCTGGGGCGGCCGTCGGGACGGTCGGAAAGCACCAGCTCGTCAAGCATGTAGCTCTCCCCGGCGGAAAAGCCCGAGGGACGCAGGTCGATATTGACCTCTTCAGGCGTGCCGTCCAGAAAAGGTTCATCACGGCGTGGGGTCAACTGGTCGGCAGGGAACGCCACCCAGCCCCGGAATCCGGCGGGCAGTTCCACGGATGTGGACACCCCCGCCCCCATGCCGGAGCAATCGTTGACCGTGCAGATCACAGGCTTTCCGTTGGCGGTATAGACCTTGGCACTCTCTGCCATGGGGCACGCCGCAGAGCTCTGGTTCCCGGTGTAAAGGGTCAGTCCCACGGAGAGTGCCCCGCTGGTCATGTTGTCCACCCACAGGCGGATGTACTTCCGGCTTTCCCATCCCGATACACTCATTGTGAAGGACTGACACCACGCTGCCTCACTGGGCAGCGTGACCTGCAAGGCGTCCCCGGAATCCACATGCAGTTCATCGTCGTCGGTGAGCAGGAGCGGGTTGGCAATGCCAAAGGGCGTGGCACTCCAGTCAAGGCTTTCGGGTATGTCCGAAAAGTCGTACAGGACGATCATGGAGTCATCCGCATAGGGTTCGGTCTCCTGTTCTGTTTCTTCCTCTTTCTCTTCCTCTGTTGTGGCCGCCGTTTCCGATTCGGTCAACGGCTCCGTGTTTTGTTCGGACATTTGCTCCGTCTCCTTTTTGGTTTCCACATCACTTTCCAAGCAGTCGGTTTCCGCCCCCGACACATCCGCACGCTCCCCGTCGCTCTGCGCAGGAACCTTGTCGGAGGGCGAGCAGGCGGTGAGTGCCAGGCTCTGTGCCGCAAGCAAAAGCGACAGTGCGACCAGTGACATTCGCCGTATTCTCTTTGACTTTTTCGATCTCATACCTATGATCCTCCTTCCATATCCGGGCACATGCCTTTTTGGTGATACAATGAACGAAAAACAGGAAAAGCGATCAGTATATCGGATCAGTCAGCGTCACTTCGATCTCCCCGCCCCGGCAGGTAAGCCGTACCGTGTTCAGGCCGGAGAAGTAATGGTACTTTGCGCCGCCCTGATCCAGGAGGTTGGCCACATTGGTAGCCAGCACATAGTGGTTATTGACATTTTCAAAATTGGAATACTCGTACTGCGGCCACAGTGCGTATTCCGCACCGATACCTCTGTACATACGGGGCAGTACATTCCATGCATGGTGAGCCACCTGAACCATGCGACAGGAAAGCTCTTTCGGCTTTATGTTCTTTGCGAAGAACTCTTCCCGTGCCGCCGTGATATCGCCGAGGATCATCACCCGCTGTCCGTCCGAAAGGGTGATGCGTATCACCGTGCAGGTGGAGTTGGTTTCGGTGACAGTGGAAGTCCCTGTCCTTGCGCTGACAGCATCCTCGTGTGCCGTCATGACATCCACGACGATCCCGCCCAGGCTGATGGACTGCCCGGAGTGGCACTTCATGACCAGGGCGTTGGGGCAATACTTGTTTATGGCTGTGCGGGGTGCCTGGGTGATGGAGGAGTTGATGGTGTCAGCATGGGGGAAATTGAACATCACACGCTCCACCTCCATCATGTCGCCGTGCTTTTCAAGCAGCTTGGCAACAATGGCGTAGTGATCACCGTGGGGGTGCGTGATGAACCAGCAGGAGATCTTCAGCTTCTCGTTCTCGGGCGTGCCGGTTATTTCGTGCATATAGGCCCATGCCCCTTCCACAGCCTCGTCCGTCGCCTGTAGCTTTGACCCGCCGTCGATCAGGAACAGGGAGTTGTCGGGCTGACGGATCATCATGAATTCGCCGCAGTTGTTGATGCTGGGGTCGCCGCCGGGTTCGTTGGCGTTGATGCCCAGCGGGTGGAGGTAAAGGCCGTAGAGAATGACATCCGAGACATCATCGGCAGCCGGCGTGTAGTCGTACTCAAAGAGGCTTTCGGGGACGCTGGCACGGTCATCGATCACCCGGACTTCCTTCGCCTTGGGGAGGAAGTACACATACACCGTGGAAACGCCGTTTATGTACTGTGCGTACAGATTCTCTCCACCCGGGCTTGCAAGGGTGCTCTCGCTGTCCGGAACATACCCACAGGAGACCAGCTTTTCCAGGTACGCACGGTACTCTTCCAGCGTCGTACCGCTGACGCACATCATGTAGGATTGACTGTACGCCAACCGCTTGGCATCGTTCTCAATGCCTGCGCCGCAATTGTAGACTTTGGAGGAAAGGGTGCCGCCCTCGTACGCCGGAACCGGCAGTGCCCAGCCCTCACGGGTACATGCGCTCATGTCACCGGACATACTGCCGGTGTCGGAGATGAGGATCTCTCCGTACCGATCGGCAACCATTCTTGAGCCGGTGAGCTGGGTCAGGCCCCATGCCAAGGCATCCTTGTCTTTCCCACGGACAGTGATGATCCCGTTGCCGCCAAATTCCACCGCCCAGTCGGTGGCAAGGGAATTGTCCAGTTCCATCTTGACATACGGGCCGTCCACGAGTCCGGCGGAAAGCTGCAGCGTATTCCCCCGTGCGGTGTAGGATCTGGAAAACCACTGTGCGAGGAGGACGACATCCTCCGTGGCATCCTCATCGTACACCACGGTGTAGCAACGCTCACCGGGAACCGAGAAGTGCAGGGCCTGCCGGTACTTCTCACCGTTGTCGGTGTAGTCGGTGATCATCTTCAGGCCAAGCACCGTGCTGTCCTTCGCATAGGCCTCCACGAGATGGTCTGCGGCACGGACAAGGCGGCTCTCGTCCACCGCATCCAGGCTGATGATACAGTCGGACACCTGTACGCACCAGGTGTACCGGTCGGTACAGTCGGCCAGAGGAGCGGCCTGCCGGTTGGTCTTGCCGACAAGAATTTCAAAGCCGTCCGGGACAGGGGGTGTCGTATCCGCCACCACGGCGGGAGCCGTCCCAAAGGCGGATCGGAGCGACTGGGCAAGGTACAGAGCCGCATCCTTTACGGCGTCGGATGCGTCCGCCGGGTATACGATCTGGAACACACTGATCTCTGGAGAGGAAATGATCGCACCGGCGGTATCCTCCGGCTTGGTAATCTCTTCGGTAGCAGCCTCTGTCGGCTGTTCGGTTGCGGCTTCGGTAGCAGCCTCTGTCGGCTGTTCGGTTGCGGCCTCGGTCGGTGCCTCCGGGGGGCTCTCTGAGGGAGCTTCCGCCAACGCATCTGTACCGGGCAGGGTTCCGTCCGGCTGTTCGCCACCGTTACAGGAAGAAAGACACAGTATCGAACAGAGGGAAACCACCAATACGGCAAACATAAGAAGGGCTGTTTTTTTCATATTAACGATTCCTTTCTCAGTGAAATCCGGGCATGCTCCGTCCTGGGGGCGAGAGCCATGCGCCGGTGTACCCGGGGATCCTGGTGCTCTGCATCGGTTCACGGCCTTGATGTACCTACAGTGGGTAGTATAGCATACCTCCGGGAAAAACGCAATAGCTTTTTGTGCAAAAACAGTAAAAGTTGAAAGCAGGTGGTTACAGTTCGTTACAGTTCACCTACCTCCCGCAGTACGCTCCCTCTTCCGCCGTAGAGCGGGGCGAGGGGCCCCGCGATGGCGTTTCTGCTGTTTTAGGCGACAGTAACGCTGGCTCCTCTGGGAAAGCAATAGCAAATATTTGACAGAATAACGCCTGGGGGTAGGCGAACTGTAACCTCGTCCCCCGGCTTGCCGTAAAGAAAATGCAAAAAGCACTTGCATACCGGCGTGGTTTGTGGTAAAATAGGGGGCGTATGAGATGAAAACCGAGCGGTATCCGGAGGCAGAGCCGGCCGCGGAGAGGAAACCCCCATGAGCAGCTGGATGATGCCGGACTATATGTTCCGCACCTATGAGGAGGTCACGCCCGCCTTCCTGGAATCGCTGGGCGTGCGGGCCGTGCTGGCCGATATAGACAACACCTTGGCTCCCTACGAGCAGGCGGAGCCGGACGACAGGATACGGAACTGGATCGGCAGCCTGCGGGCGGCGGGCATTTCCATCGCCTTCGTGTCCAACAACCAGAGGGAGCGGGTGGAGCTGTTCAACCGCACCCTGGGAGTTCCGGCCTACTGGAAGAGCGGCAAGCCCCGGGCACGGACGCTGTACCGGGCCATGAAGGCACTGGGCACAGACCGGGCGCACACGGTGATGCTGGGCGATCAGCTCCTGACCGACTGCCTGGCCGGGAAGCGCATCGGCCTGCGGGCCATCATCCTGCCGCCTATCCGGGACAAGAGGAACCTGTTTTTCCGCTTCAAGCGGTGGTGCGAGAAGCCCTTCATCCGGAGTTTCAAGAAACAGCACGGGATCACCTGGTAAGCGCACGGTGCCCGGGTACCTGAAGAATGAAAAGATATGAGAAAGGAAGTCTTACGATGAGCAATCCGACCTTTGGCCCCGGCGGGAACGGGGAATGGTTCAAGCGGGAGGGCGGAAAGTCCACCGCAGAGGCACCGGCCTGGCTGAAGAGCAAGGGGCTGGATGCCTATGAGTATGAGGCCGGGCAGGGGGTGAGTGCCGGGGAGAATGCCCTCCGGGCTATCGGAGAGGCGGCCCGCACAAACGGTATCCTCATGTCCCTGCACACCCCCTACTTCATCTCCCTGTCCGGGGTGGATGAGACCAAACGGCTAAAGAGCGTGGAGTACATACAGAAATCCCTGTGGGCGGCGGAGCTTCTGGGAGCGGACACCATCGTCATCCACAGCGGCAGTGCCGCCAAGATCTCCCGGGAGGAGGCCATGCGGCTCTCCTGTGATACCCTGGGCAAGGTCATGGAGGCGGTGGGCGACACCCCCATCCGCCTGGGCATTGAGACCATGGGCAAGGTCAACCAGTTGGGCACGCTGGAGGAGGTCATCCGGCAGTGCCGGGTGGATCCCCACTTCTGGCCGGTGGTGGATTTCGGCCACCTGAACGCCAGGGAGCGAGGCGGTGCCTTCCCGGACTGCGACAGCTACCGCCGGGTGTTCGACACCATCGGCTGTGCCCTGGGGGATGTGTACGCCCGGACATTGCACTGCCACTTCTCCAAAATTCAGTACACCGATGCCGGGGAGAAGAAGCACCTGACCTTTGAGGACACCGCATACGGCCCGGCCTTTGAGCCGCTGATGGAGGCCATCGTCCGGGACGACCTGTCCCCCCGCATCATCTGCGAGTCGGACGGCACCATGCCGGAGGATGCCCTGACCATGAAAAGGTACTGGCAGACCCTGGCGGGTATTTGAGATCACGCCCTATTCTGAAATGCAAAAGGAGAAAGAATCATGTCACACCTGAAGAATCTGCAAGCCGAAATGAAAGCCGCCCGTACCCAGGCGGTGCTGGTCTCTTCCGAGCTGAATCAGCGGTATCTGACCGGCTTCAATTACACCGACGGGTATGTGCTGGTCCTGCCGGAGACCGCCTACCTGTTGGCGGATTTTCGTTACATCGAGGCGGCTCGGGCCACCGCCGACGGAGAGGAGATCCGGGTGGTCATGCCGGACACTTCCATGCTCCGCTATGTGGCTCGCCTCCTGAAGGAGCACCGGGTCGGGGAGCTGTGCTTTGAGGAGGAAGCGGTGTCCTGCGCTCTCTACAGCCGGTACGCCCAGATGTTTGAGGGGGTGAAGCTCCTGCCCGGAGCCTCTGCCCTGATCGAGTCGTTGCGCCTCATCAAGGACACCGAGGAGATCCGGTGCATGACCAAGGCTCAGGAGATCACCGACAGCGCCTTTGCCCACATTCTGGACTTCATCACGCCCGACCGCACCGAGCTGGATGTGGCACTGGAGCTGGAATTCTTCATGCGTGCCCACGGCTCGGAGGGGACGGCCTTTGACACCATCGCCGTGTCCGGCACCAATTCCTCCCGCCCCCACGGGGTGCCCCGTCCGGTGAAGCTGGAGAAAGGTTTTCTGACCATGGACTTCGGTGCCCGCTATCAGGGGTATTGCGCCGACATGACCCGCACGGTGGTGCTGGGCAAGGCCGACGGGGACATGAAGCGGCTGTATGACACGGTGCTGAAGGCGCAGACCACCGCACTGGAGGCTCTCCACGCCGGTATGCGTTGCTGTGATGCCGACAAAATCGCCCGGGACATCATCGACGGGGCCGGGTACGAGGGCTGCTTCGGCCACAGCCTGGGACACGGGGTGGGGCTGTTCATCCATGAGAATCCCCGCTTTGCCGCCTCCTCGGCACCGGATATCCTGCTCCGGCCGGGCCATGTGGTCACGGTGGAGCCGGGCATCTACCTGGAAGGGAAGTACGGTTGCCGTATCGAGGACATGATCACCGTCCTCCCGGACGGCACCGTCCATGATTTCACAAGGAGCCCCAAGCAGATGATCGAGCTGTGATCGCTGCATAGCGGATGTATAGTTACAGTTCACCTACTCCCCCACAGCGCACTCCCTTTTCCACCGTAGAGCGGGGAAAGGGGTCCCCGCGAAGGCGTTTTTGCTATTTTGGGCGACAGTAACGCTGGATCCCCGGAAAAGCGATAACAAAAATATGACAGAATAATGCTCCGAACAGTACACAATACATGTTTTGAAAGTTCTTGAAGGGTGTGGGAAACTTCTTTCAAGAAGTTTCCCACAGTATCCCCGTACTCCCCGCACCCTACCTGAACTGTAACGATGTATAAATTATTTACAAACTCCACACGGAAATCCCTTGACAATTGCACGGAATTGAGCTATAATACACGCAATGATATTTGTAAGTTGCGGAGGTAACTGTTCTGATGAGAAAGATTCGTGCTCTGACAGCCGTTGTGCTGGCGGTGTTGCTGGTATCGCTCACCCTGGCATCCTGTGCCAACAATCTGGGAGATCCGGATGCCATTAACAACTATACACCCGAGGTCATGACCATCACAACCGACGCCGGCGTGTTTACCTTTGAAAACGGGGAGGGCGACACCGCCATCCTGGTAAAGTATTCCGGAAAGGCCACCACCAACGACCATGTGGAGATCCCGGCTAAGTTCGGGGAGCGCACGGTGGTCGCTATTGGCAGTGAGGCTTTCTACCACCTGGCTTCCATCGTGGAGGTCAAGATCCCCGATACGGTTACTTCCATCGGCGACTACGCCTTCGCTGAGTGCACGGAGCTGCCCTCCATCGTCCTGCCGGACGGCGTGGAGACCATCGGCCGGGGTGCTTTTGAGGGGTGCGTGAAGCTCACCTCTGTTGACCTGGGTGAATCTTTGGTCAGTATCGGCGAGTTCGCCTTCAAGGGTTGCTCTGCGCTGGGTGCCTTGGATCTGCCTGCAACCACAGCTTCCATCGGCGATGCCGCTTTCTGGGGATGCTCCGGCCTGACCTCGCTGGATCTGCCGGACTCTGTCACCACGGTGGGTACCCTGTGCTTCTATGACTGCACCGGCCTTACATCCATCTCCCTGAACAAGAACCTGACCGAGATCGGCCGGTTCGCTTTCGTCACGGCCAACTCCACGCTGAAGGACAAGATCGACCCGGCCTCCTACGAGGGCAACGAGTATGTGGCTAAGTATGTGGCTGACATTGCAGAGCCGACTGTCGAGACAGACACGGCAGCAGAAGCAGAAGCAGAAGAATAATTGCTCTTTTACCGCAGGGGACTGTTGCACCGGGCAGCAGTCCCTTTCCGATTGCCTGCCGCAGGGCACAGATGCTGAATATGACACGCAAAAGCTCCGAACAGTGCACAATACTTGTTTTGAAAGTTCTTGAGGGGTATGGGAAACGCACTGGCAACATCCGGCATCGCCGGTGGAGCCAGTGCTGTTCTTCTCAAGAGGTTCCCCACCGCATCCCCGGTTACAGTTCACCTCTTTTCTCAACGCCAAAGCAGGATTTCCCAAGCAGTATATGTGAAATCACATCGAAGGGATTGATGTGGCACCGCTTTGCAGTTTC
>CAMEON010000073.1 GCA_945929845.1 uncultured Clostridia bacterium
TACTATCTCACCGAGGATATGACCTACTCCGTACACGAGAAGTATGGCTATGAGTCCACCTTCATGGATCAGACCTGGAAGACCGCAAACCTGACCCTTTCCGGGGATGGTTGCGTCACGGGACAGATTCCTGCCGATGCGGTGGTGTACTATATCGAGATCTCTGTGCCCGGCGGACTGTTCGTCACCTCACCGCTCGTCCGGGTAAAATGAAGAACCATGAAGATAAACACCGACCTGCACTTTGCGTTCAGGTCGGTGTTCTTCTTGGCCGCTCAATGATGTTCCCCGCTCCCCTGCGGTTTTTCTTGAAAACCCCTTGCAAGCGGGGCGGGGATATGGTAAAATAGGAGCAGAGTACATACCGACAGCTACCGAGAACAGGAGATACCATCATGAACGAAAAGGGACAAAGAAACAGCGCACCGGCACCCACAGCGGCAGATTTTCTGCCGGTGGACAGGGAGAGCATGGCCGCCCGGGGGTGGGACAGGCCGGATTTCGTCTATGTGACCGGGGATGCCTATGTGGATCACCCCTCCTTCGGGGTGGCCATCATCTCCCGGGTGCTGGAGGACGAGGGGTTCCGGGTGGCTATCCTGGCTCAACCGGACTACAAGTCCGCCGAGGCCTTCAAGACCTTCGGAAAGCCCCGGCTGGGCTTCCTTGTGACGGCGGGCAACATAGACTCCATGGTGGCTCACTACACCGCCGCCAAGCGTCACCGCTCCTATGACTACTACTCCGCCGGAGGCAAAATGGGTCTGCGCCCCGACCGGGCCACCATCGTCTACTGCAACCGCATCCGGGAGGCATATGGCGACATACCCATCATTCTGGGCGGGCTGGAAGCCTCCCTGCGCCGGTTCGCCCACTATGACTACTGGGACAACAAGGTGCGCCGCTCCATCCTGGTGGACAGCCGAGCCGACCTTCTGACCTACGGCATGGGGGAGAACATCCTGCGCCGGGTGGCGCACCTGCTGGACAGGGGCGTGCCTGTCAGAAAGATCCGGGATGTGCGGGGCACGGTCTACCTGTGCCGGGCGGAGGAGAAGGATGCCGTCCACTACCCGGTGGCGGCCACCTTTGACTACGACACCCTGAAGCAGGACAAGCGAGCCTACGCCGAGGCCTTCGGCGTGCAGTACCGGAATCAGGATGCCATCTCCGGGCAGGCCATCTGCGAGCTGTACGATGGCAAGCTGTTGGTGCAAAATCCCCCCATGCCCCCCCTGGAGCGGGAGGAGCTGGACAAGGTCTACGCCCTGCCCTACTGCCGCACCTACCATCCCATGTATGAAGCCGCCGGGGGCGTGCCCGCCATCGAGGAGGTGCGCTTCTCCCTGACCCACAACCGGGGCTGCTTCGGTGCCTGCAATTTCTGCGCCCTGGCCTTCCACCAGGGGCGCACTGTCCGCTCCCGGAGCATCCAGTCCGTGGTGGAGGAGGCAAAGAAGATCACCGCCCTCCCGGACTTCAAGGGGTACATTCACGATGTGGGCGGCCCCACCGCCAACTTCCGCTACCCCGCCTGCAAGAAGCAGTTGACAGCGGGGGTCTGCGCCGGGCGGAAATGCCTGGCACCCACGCCCTGCCCCAACCTGATCGCCGACCACAGCGAGTATGTGGAGCTGTTGAAGCAGATCCAAGCCCTGCCGGGGGTGAAGAAGGTGTTCATCCGCTCCGGCATCCGCTTTGACTACCTGATGGCCGACCCGGACGACACCTTCTTCCGCAAGCTGGTGAAGGATCATGTGTCCGGCCAGCTCAAGGTGGCTCCGGAGCACTGCTCCGACCCGGTGCTGGCCTGCATGGGCAAGCCCGCCTACCGGGTGTACGAGGCTTTCCGGGACAAGTATTTCCGGCTGTCGGCGGCCTGCGGCAAGGAGCAGTACCTGGTGCCCTACCTGATGTCCAGCCACCCCGGCTCCACCCTCCAGGACGCCATCGCCCTGGCCCTGTGCCTCAAGCGGGAGCACTACGCCCCAGAGCAGGTGCAGGACTACTATCCCACCCCCGGCACCGCCTCCACGGTCATGTTCTACACCGGCATAGACCCGCTGACCATGAAGCCGGTCTATGTAGCCACCGACTACCACGAGAAGCAGCTCCAGCGTGCCCTGCTCCAGTTCAACCGCCCGGAGAATGCAGACCTGGTGCGGGAAGCTCTGCGCCGGGCCGGGCGGGAGGATCTGATCGGGTACGGCCCGGACTGCCTGGTCAGGCCGGAACGGCAGAACACCCCCGGCGGGAGCCGGGAGCCGGACACACGGCATCGGGCGGGCAACAGAGGCAGCGACAGCAACAGATACAGATACAGAAACCAAAACAGCGACAGAGACAGCGACAGAAACCGGGACAACAACAACGACAGAAACAGAGACAGGAGCAGAGACAGAAGCTCTGCACAGCACAGGGGGGACGGCTCCCGCCATGCCAGGCCGGGCAAACAGCCCGCCAAGACCCCCGGCTCCCGGGGAAGGAGGTGAGCGGCTATGCGTACCTCCCCCAGTGCCCCGGTGCCGTCCCTGTGGAAGGAAGCCGACTTCCGGAAGATGCTGAAGAGCCATCCCAGCGGCGGCTACCTGTTCTTCGGCGAGGAGGACTACATGAAGGCCACGGTCCTGCGCATGGCCCGTGCCGCCGTCTGCCCTGCCGACGATGCCCTGTCCAGCCTCAATGACATCCGCATGGACGGGCTGGACTTCACCACCGATGCCCTGCTGGATGCCATGGCCGCCCCGCCTGTGGGGGCGGAGCGGAAGATCATCACCGTCACAGGGCTGAACTTCAACACCATGCGCACCTCCGAGCTGGACAGCCTGTGTAACGCCCTGTCCGTCCTGCCGGACTACCCCTACCTCCTGTTCATCCTGTCGGTGGCAGAGGAAGCGCTGGACGCAGGCAACCTGCCCAAGCGCCCCTCGCCCCTGCTTTGCACCCTTGGCGAATACCTGACCCCGGTGTACTTCGAGCGGAACACCCCGTCCAAGCTGTACGGGTGGGTGCAGAAGCACTACCTGCACAACGGGGTGCAGGCCGACATGGCGGTGTGTCAGTTCACCGTCACCTGGTGCGGGCGGAATATGTACACCCTGGCTTCCGAGATCGACAAGGTGTCCTTCTTCTGTCTGGCTCACGGCAGGAGCCAGGCCACGGAAGAGGACATCCGCCGATGCGCCACCCCGGCCATGGAGTACGACGCCTTCGCCTTCACCAACGCCGTCATGGAGCGGCGGCGGAGCGATGCGCTGGCCATCCTCCGGGATCTGAAGCTCCGCCGGGTGGAGCCGCTGTACATCCTGTCCGAGGTGTCCCGGGTGGTGGTGGGGCTGGCCTCGGTGCAGGCTCTGGCAGACGGTGGGAAGACCGCAGGCGGAATGACCGCAGGCGGGATGACCGCAGGCGGTTATACCGCCGGGGAGATTGCGGCGACCCTGAAGATGCACGAGTACCAGGTGGGTCTCTACCTGCGGCAGATCCGCAAGATCCAGCCGGATGCCCTGCGGGCCGCTATCCGAGCCTGCCAGGCCGCCGACCTGTCGCTCAAACGCTCGTCCGCCGACGGCTACGCTGTCATCGAACGGCTGATCTGCGGGCTGTGAGCGGGGAACGGGCTTGCACCCGCCGGCGGGCTGTGTTTCTCCACAGCCCCTCTCCGGGTCGTTCCCTGCCGAAGAAGAGGCGAAAGGCTTGTCCCGTGACGGATTTTCCTCCGGTGGCAGAGGTTTCCACACACTTTTCCACAGCCTGTGGACAAATAGTCCACCGATCTGTGGAAAACCTGCCGTCATACGCCCTGCGCACGCCCTCCTCTTCCACATATCGTCGTTTTTGTCAACAAATCGCAGCAATAATATGATATATTTGTGAAATTTCCCTATTGCCAAATGTCCGGGAAAGTGCTATAATCGTATTTGTAAAAGAAGGATGAATGAAGGCCGGTGTTCTTCGGGTCTGCCCCGGAGACAGGAGCTTGTCTGCCTTTCAGAAAGACAGGCGGGAAGCCGGCGGTACGCCGAGAGAATCGGCAGAAAGGAGACCCCTATGAAGTCTGTATACATTAAGCTCAACGAGATCAACGATGTCTATGCGCTGGTCAACACCCTGGTTGCCTACGACGGCGAGGTGGATCTGGAGTCCGGGCGCTACAAGGTGGACGGCAAGTCCCTGCTGGGCATTTTCAGCTTGGATCTGCGCAAGCCGGTGAAGTTGACCTTCCACGACAGCCAGAATGTGGATAAGCTGCTGGATGATCTCAAGCCCCTGGTGGTGGATGCGCCCGAGGCGTGACCCCGCCGCACAAGCAAAGAAGAAAGTAGCACCCCTCCGCTCTTCGTGGGCAGAAGGGGTGCTTTTTGCTCCGTGACTGTGCGTCTGTCCTTGTCCTGCCAGCGACTGTGACTGCAACTGCAACGGCAACGGCAACTGCTATCGCCGGCGGTTATGTTCTCCGGGGATCTCGTCACGCCATGACGGCCCTCACCCTGTCCGGGCCCATGCCCTATCGGCGGGGCTTTTTCTCTTTCCGGATCCCGAACAGCTTCCGAAGCAGGGGTGCCAGGAAGCCCGGGGAGCGAACCAGTACGATCTTCATGCTCATCCTCTGACCTGCCTTTCCTGATGTTGGTGGTAAACCTTGGCCGTGAGCCGTTACCAGTATATGCGGCACAGGCGGGCGGCGGTTACAGGGACGGGCGTACGGTGGAAAACAGGCGTTTCCTCGTCCCCTGGCTGAACTGCAACCCACCGAATGGCAACTTCATCAAAAAATCTAAAAAGCGCGGAACCTATTGCAAACCGCCGGCTTTTCGTGTATAATAGGGGTGCTATGAGAGCACGAATGTTCCGGCGCAAAAACATAACAAAACAGACAGAAAGGCGATCCTATGGCGAATCTCATGAACTCCCCCGCCTACGAGGCGGCAAGAAAGAAAGCCGAGGCCATGCTGGCCACCATGACGCTGACCGAAAAGACCGGTCAGCTCTCTCAGTTCGGCACCTCCATCTATTCCGATGACGAACAGACCTTTGACGATCACTTCGCCGAGGGAAAGGTGGGTTCCTACCTGACCATCAAGGGTGCGGCTCGCACCAACAGCATTCAGCGAGCCCTCATGAAGGCTACCCGTCTGCCCATCCCCGCCCTGTTTGCCGATGATGTCATACACGGCTACCGCACCACCTTCCCCACGCCGCTGGCTCAGTCCTGCACATGGAATCCCGAGATGACCCGCCTCTGCAATGAGGCCGCCGCCAAGGAAGCCTACCGGGCCGGATTGAAGTGGACCTTCTCCCCCATGGTGGACATTGCCCGGGATCCCCGCTGGGGACGCATCATGGAGGGCTACGGCGAGGACACCTACCTCTGCTCCCGCTTCTCCGAGGCGGCCGTGCGGGGCTACCAGGGCGACGGGGAGACCATCGGCAAGGATCATGTATACGCCTGCATGAAGCACTACATCGCCTACGGCGCCTGTATCGGCGGGCGGGATTACAATACCGCCGATCTGTCGCTCCAGACCCTGTACGATGTGTACCTGCCCCCCTTCCAGGCAGGCATTGACGCAGGGGCGGCCACGGTCATGTCGGCCTTTGAGGATGTGAACGGCGTACCCGCCACCGGCAACCGCTACCTGCTCACCGATGTGCTTCGTGACCAGCTTGGCTTCAAGGGCTTCGTGGTGTCCGATGCAGGTGCGGTCACGGAGCTGGTTCCCCACGGGTTTGCCGAGGATATCAAGGAGGCCGTCCGTCTCGCCTTTGGTGCAGGCTGTGACATGATCATGGCCGGCGACCCGTACAACGAGTACCTTCCCGCACTGATTGAGGAGGGCAGGATCACCATGGAGCAGGTGGATCGGTCGGTGCTGGCAGTTCTGACGCTCAAATACCTCTGCGGACTCATGGATGAACCGCTGGTGGATGAGTCCGGCGAGGATTGCTTCTTCAGCGATGCGCACATGGACATTGCCCGCCGGGCCGGACGGGAAGCCGCCGTTCTGTTGGAGAACAACGGGATCCTGCCTCTGACCCCGGCCGCCATGGCGGGCAAGAAGATCGCCCTCGTGGGGCCTTTGGCTGGCGAGGAGGGCAAAGGTCATCTGCTGGGCGGCTGGGCGTGCCTCTGCGACCCGGCGCACACCGTCTCCATCGAGGAGGGCATGCGCAAGGCCTTCGGTGACACCTGCGATATTCTGACCCTGCGGGGTTGCGGCGTGACCTGTGGCAACAGCGAGGAGGAGAAGGCCGCCGAGCGTGAGCAGGTGCGGCAGGCATCCGAGGCAGCCGCCGACTACGATGTGATCGTGGCTGTGGTCGGTGAGGAAGCGGGTATGTCCGGCGAGGCGAACAGCCGCTCCGACCTGACCCTGACGGGCTGTCAGGGTCAACTTCTGGAAGCACTGATCGCTACGGGTAAGCCGGTGGTTCTGCTGGTTTCGGCGGGTCGCCCCCTCATCCTCACGCCCTACAAGGACAGAGTGGCCGCCCTCATGCTCATCTGGCAGATGGGCAGTGAGGCAGGCGATGCGGTGGCCGATCTGCTGACCGGCGTGGTGTCTCCCTCCGGGCATCTGACCACCTCACAGCCCGTGTGCACCGGACAGGTACCCATCTACTACAACCATGCCAACACCGGCCGCCCCGCCCTGGGCAGATGGCCCTTTGAGGCGAAGTACCGTGACTGTCAGATAGCACCCCTCTACCCCTTCGGCTACGGCCTTTCCTACACGAGCTTTGCCTATGAGGACATCCGCCTGTCGGCGACCGAAATGCCGCAGGACGGCGAGATCACCGTGACCCTGACCGTCCGCAATGTGGGCAACCATGACGGTGCCGCCGTGGTACAGCTCTACATCCGTGACCTGGTGGGAAGTACCGTGCGCCCCGTGAAGGAACTGAAGGGCTTTGAGAAGGTGTTCCTTCAGGCTGGTGAGTCCCGTGAGTTGACCCTGTCCCTGCCGGCCTCCTCCCTGGCGTTCCACGACCCGGGCATGAACTTGATCGTTGAGCCGGGCAAGTTCAAGCTGTGGGTGGGCGAGGACTGCACCGACGAGCGGTTTGCGTTTGATTTTGAGGTCATATAAAATAAGACTGAAGCAGGAAGCACCGAGGAGCAGAACCCCCGGTGCTTTTTGCATGCGCTTGTTCATATGGGAGCCGCCCGCAGGAAATGGCTCCCTTTCCATTTATTTATACGGACGAACTGCGTTGTCCGTTCCCCGGCGGTTACAGTTCAGGTGCCCGCGATGTATCCTTTTTACTCTATACATATCATAAGTAAGTCTTATAGCCCCATCCCCCCGGCCCCCTTCCCCGCCGGGGAAGGGGGAGAGCATAAGCTTTTTCGCAAGGGGCCTACGCCCCTTGCATCCCCGCCCATTACGCCGGACGCAAGCTGTGCGGACCGGATGTAGGATAACGCTGGGTGCATTTGCAGGGGTGCCGGGGACGGCAGTCCCCGGCGTAAAAAATCTCTCATCTCCCCCTTCCCCGGCGGGGAAGGGGGCCGGGGGGATGGGCAAAGCAGGGCAAAGCAGGGCAAAGCCCGAAATGAATATTTATACAGCCAAAAGACAATCAGAATATGTCACAGTCAGACCCCGGCGGAACGGCGATCCTTTTTCTTTTTCCGTAAACGGTTGACAAACCGGGGCAAACATGGTATAGTATTCCTGACCTGCCAATGTCTGATCTGCCCCGGGCTGTATACTTCAAGCGAACAGGAAAGGAGCCACACATATGATACTGGCCATTCTGCACACGGCCGCACCGGCCGCCTTCAACCGCTATACCCTGACCTACACCTCCCCCATCCCCCTGCGTTGCACCGTGGAGTACAACCTCTCCGGCACGCCCCGCCGGGAGTTCTGCTACCTGGAAGCCGGGGAGGAGCGCACCTTCTCCTCCTACATTGACGCCTACCTGAACGGCGAAGCCGCAGACCCCGGCCCCGTGGTGGTCACGGCAGAGAACATCACCGCCGAGACCCCGCCGATGCCGGAAGCCATCCGGCTCCTGGGCTTTGCGGCGGAGCAGGTTCCGGTGCTGGCCAGGCAGACCTACTTCATTGAGAACCAGCGGTACCGGGTGGGCGTGGAGCTGGCCTGGGGCGGCGGTCTTTCCTGCCTGGTGGACAAGCATTGTCCCGTACCCGGCCTTGACAACCTGCTCAACAGCGCCGACACCGGACGCCTGGTTCAGCAGTCCTACTACGGCACCAGGAAGCCGCCCTATGTCCCCGGCGAGTTCATGGGACAGAGCTGGTGCTACAACCCGGTGCAGGGCGGCGACCGGGGGAACTTCAAGTCCAAGCTCATTGACACCCGGGTGAGTGAGGGGGAGATCTATGTCAAGTGCCGTCCCCGGGACTGGGGGCAGAACGGCGGAGACACCTATTCCTACATGGAGAACACCTACCGCCTGGACGGGGACTGCCTGGTGGTAGACAACCGCTTCGTGGACTTCTCCGGCTGGGAGCACCCGGTCGCCTCCCAGGAGCTGCCCGCCTTCTACACAGTCAGCTACCTGGCCAACTACTACTATTACGACGGGGACAGACCCTGGACGGGTGACACCCTGTCCCACCGGGACAACCTGCCCTTCTGGCCCACCGACTGGCCTGCCTGTACCTTCCCCGTCCGCCCCGGCAACACCGAGACCTGGGCCGCCTTTGTGGACAGCTCCCTCTACGGCCTGGGCCTATATGTTCCCGACACCGACCGATGGCTGGCCGGCCGCCATGCCTTTGACGGCTCCATGGATCCCAAGGCCGGCTCCACCAACTACATCGCCCCCACCCGCCACCTGCGCCTGGTCAGCTTCAAGCCCCTGACCTACAGCTACCTGATCTGTGCCGGATCCCTGGCCGACATCCGGAGCCAGTTTGCCGCCCGCCGGGGAGACATTCACAACAGTGCCCTGCTGACATACGACAGGCAGTAAAAGGAGGCCTTGCAGAAGGCAGTTGCTTTCTCGTTACAGTTCACCTACCCCCCGCCGTGCGCTCCCTTTTCCGCCGTAGAGCGGGG
>CAMEON010000074.1 GCA_945929845.1 uncultured Clostridia bacterium
GCCCCGCTCTACGGCGGAAAAGGGAGCGCACGGCGGGGGTAGGTGAACTGTAACCAGAAAAAGAATACCTGTGTCCGAACCGGTTGAGCGGCTGACACAGGTATCGTAAGGACGGGCTGTCGCTTCGTGCGGCGGCCCTTTTCAGTTCGGGAGGCGGTTGGTCACATTCCGCTGGGTGATCCTGTTCTCCGGAACTCCGTCCAGAGTCACGGTGTCACAGCTTCCAAGGGAGACCAGCGGGCCGGCGTAGTCTGCATCGGAGCTGTCTGAACTGTCCACAGTATTCCCGGTAAAGGACAGCCCCCGGGTGCACAGGGCGTACAGTGCCGGACTCTGCAAGGAGGAGAAGGTGTTCCCGGTGATGGCGATGTCCTCATGGATGCAGGTGGGATAAGCCTTTGCGGGGTCGTCGTGGTCGGCACTGATCTGAATGACCCCGGCGGCATAGGCACCGCAGTTCACGAACACATTGCCGCACAGGGTCACCTGGCGTGCCGGGGACATTTCGTACCAGCTGTCCAGGTCGGGAGCGAGGAGAATGGCGGCAAGGGCCGCGCCGGAGAAGTGGCAGTTCTCCACCGTCACCCGGTCGGTCTGGAGCAGGAACCCTCTGGCCCGGGTATTCTCCACCCGGGTGTTGCGGATGGTGACGGCCGGGTGCAGGGTCTGATTGGAGAGGACGGCTCCCTCGGTCACGCCGTCGGGCAGGCCCGAGAAAGTGAAATGCTGGCCGTCTATGGCCGAGACGGTGGCTGTGCCCAGGAGGGCGAAGGTAGCCGGGTCATAGAAGGCGATGCTGTCCCCCACGGCGGCCCACCAGGGGCTGAGACTGCCCCGGGGGTAGGTGATGGTGACGGCAGAGCCGCTGACGGATTCGGCCAGGCCGGCGGCGGTGTGCACATTGATGCAGTCGTCCCCGGGGCGCAGGAAGACGCAGCCCTCCACCGTCAGCGTCCCGCCCAGGCTGGCTACATGGAGGATGTCGGCATTCAGGCTCATCAGTGCCTGGTCGTTGTCCGGTTGCACCCGTACATTCGTCAGCGTGGCGTTCCGGCACCGTTCCTCGATCAGGATGCCGCCGTTGAGGGAGTTGCAGAATACCAGATCCTGAAAGGTCACATCGCTGGTCTGAAGCACCGTGAAGATGTAGTCGCTGGCGGTGCTCATGCGCAGGCATACCCGGGTCCCCTCACGCAACCGGGCGGCACCGGCCACATCCAGACCGGAAATACGCAGGGTGGTGTCGGAGAGCTTCTCCACTGGGAACCGGGTCTGGGCGTACTGCTCCAGGGTGCGGTCAGGCACCCCGTCGGCGGTGAAGGTGTTGATGACGGTCACATACTCCTCCCCGGAGAGGGGCGACCCGTCGGTGATGGCAATGTCTGCCCGGTCTCCGGAGACAGAGATCACCTGCCCGGACAGGGAGGTGGGTATGTCGTACCGGAAGGTCAGTCCCTCCACGGTCACACGCTGGTCGCCGATCAGGTAGAAGAAGCAGGAGGAGGCGGTGAGGGAACGGTACTCCTCCGGGATGTCCGGGTCATCCGAGGGGGGCTGGGTGGCCTGGGTGTTGGTCACGCCACAGCGGAGCAGGGTGGCTCCGTCGCCTACGATGCGGATGTCCTTCTTGTTTATCAGGTACAGGGGAAACAGGATCTCATACGTCCCCTCGGGGAAGTAGACCGTGGAGCCGTCTGCCAGGGCGGTGATCTTTTCGGCCAGGATCAGGGAGTTGGCCTTGCCGTAGCCACTGCCGCTTTGCAGACCCCAGTCCCTGACTACATGGATGGCATCAGCCGGCAGGCCAGGTTCTTTCGACTCGGCGGAACTGTCCTGGCCGGGCTTTTGCGTCTGCCCGCAGGCGCACAGGAACAGGGACAGGGCGAGCACCAGGGCGGTGCAGGGGAGAATCTTTAGGAAAAGTTTCATACAGGCTCCTTCCGTTGGATAAAAATCATACATCGGCGGATGGGTCGTCGGCCGCCCCCGCCATCTGCTCCGCCAGGTGGCAGATGTCCTCCGCCGCATGGGGGTTGGTGTAGGCTCTCTGGTTGGCCTGCATCCGGCTGACCACCGCCGGGTCACGGAGGCTGTTCAATACCTCCGGCAGTCGGTCAAGCTGGTCGCCTACAGCCAGGCTCATGCCGTGGAACTGGAAGAAGGACATATTCATGTTCTCACAGCCGGGGATGGGGGAGATGTGGATCAACGGCGTGCTGCTGACCGCCGCCTCGGTGGAGGAAAGGCCGCCGGGCTTGGAGAGGAAGGCGTCGCTGGCCTTCATGTACAGGGCCATCCTGTCGGTGGTGCCCAGGAGCGTGACATGGGGATCCTCCCCGTACAGCGCCTGTGCCTTTTCCAACAGCCGCCAGTTGTTGCCGCAGATGACGATCAGGTGGCTGTCCGGGTGTGCCGCCAGGTAGGAGGTGAGCACGGCCATGGTGCGCTGGATCAGCCCGCCGCCGATGCTGCCCCCGGACAAGAGGAGGTACCGCTTGCCCGGATCCAGACCCAGGGCGGACACTGCCTCCTCCCGGCTGATCGCCTGGCCAAAGGCCTGCCTGACCGGGATCCCGGCAGGGAACAGCCGCTCCTCCGGGATCCCCCGGCGGATAAAATCCTGATTCAGCACCTGGGCGGGCGTGATGAAGGCTTCACAGCCTGTCTCCTCGGTGAAGGGGGTACACACATAGTCGGTGGCAATGTAGATACGGGGCGGGACGGGGACACCCTTCTTCTTGGCATAGGCCAGGATCTCGCCGGGGAAGGGGTGGGTCATGAGCACCACATCATAGCGGTGTGTCTCAAGGAAGGCCTGCACCTTTTTCCGCATGGGCTTGTTGATGGCATACACCGGGGAGTGCCCGGGTATCTTCCGCACCTCGTCGCCCAGCTTGTATATGACACCGAACAGGCGGGGGGTGCGCTGGGCAATTTTCACATAGCTGTTCCCCACCTTGCGATCCAGGTCATGCCCGGCCAGCCGGTACAGGTCCATGACGGTGGCATGATGACCCAGGCGTTCCATGGCTTCCCGGACGGCGTTGGCCGCCGCATTGTGCCCGCCGCCGGTGCTACAGGACAGAATCAATGCATCCATAAGGGCTTTACCTCCAAAGCAGCTTTCTCCTCCCTGCTGGTCAGCAGCCGCACGGTCACGGTCAGGGAGATCACCGTGAACCCGATCCAAATGCTGAACGAATCCGCCAGGAAAAAGAGGGCGACCTCCGTACACAGGTAGGTAACCAGTGTTCGGTAAAAATGCGGGGAGATGCGCAGGACAAGGGAGAAGAAGATGAAGAAGAAGGCCAGTGCGCAGGCCGGCTGGTACATCGGAAGAAGACCCAGCAGGCAACCGAAGGTGGTGGCGATGCCCTTACCGCCTCGGAATCGGAAAAACACCGGGAATATATGACCAAGGACAGGGGCGGCGATCACCAGTGCCAGCAGGGCGGATGGCTCCCGCCGCAGATACAGAAAAACAGGCAGAAAGCCCTTGAGCAGGTCAAAGGTGAGGGTCAGTGCGCCGCAGAGGAACCCACCCTTGGCAAAGGCGTTGGCGGTACCCGGATTGCCGTCCCGTGTGCCCTCGGTGATGTCCTTCCTCTTCAGGATGGCACCGAAGACCCGGGCGAACAGGATACTGCCGCCGAGGTAGCCGGCGAGTATGAACAGAATGTCTCTCATATGTGTTTCTCCTGATGATCTGTCGGGGATGTTGTCGGTTTATGGTCGGTATGGAGTCCCCCAAGCCCGCCGGGGCGGTCACTTCAGCTGGGAAACGGCATCGGCAATGGTCTTTTCCAGAGCCTGCTTGCCGTACTTGTCCACCTCGGCCTTGTTCTTCTCTCCATGGGTCAGACACCCGGCACCGCCGATACAGCCGCCGATGCAGGCCATGCCCTCGATGAAATTGGCATCCAGCATGTTCCTGCTCTTCTTGATCAGAGCCACCTTGCAGGCCTCAATGCCGTCACAGGCGCAGGGCTTCAGCTCGAAGTCCGTAAGCCCCTGCTCCTTCAGCCCCTCGGCCACGGCATCTGACAGGCCGCCGCAACGGGCGAAGATACGGCCGAAGTAGGAGGCGTTGTCCAGTACACCCTCCTCCAGGGTGGTGATGTCAATATCCCGGCTGTCAAACAGGGCTTGCAGCTCCTCAAAGGTCATGGCCGCATCCACGAAGGGCTTGACCTCCTCCTTCTGCACTTCCTTCTTCTTGGCGGTGCACGGCCCGATGAAGACCACTTTGGCCTCCGGTTCCTTCTCTTTTATGTACCGGGAGATGGTGGCCATGGGGGAGAGATTGTGGGAGACGAAGGGAGCCACATCCGGGAAATTCTTCTGGATGTAGTCCACGAAGGCGGGACAGCAGGAGCTGGTCAGGAAGCCCTTTTCCGCCAGCTCCCGGGATTCAGCCTCCGCCACCATGTCAGCCCCCAGGGCGGCCTCCACCACCGAGTGGAAGCCCAGCACCTTCAGTCCGGTGACCACCTGCCCCAGGTGGGCGTAGGTGAACTGGCTGGAGATGGAGGGAGCCACCACGGCGTACATCCTGTACCGCCGGTTGCTGTCGCTCCCTTTGATCATCTCTATGACATCCGTGATGAAGGACACATCCGTGATGGCACCGAAGGGGCACTGGTACACGCAGGCTCCGCAGGAGATGCAGGCCTTGCTGTTGATGGTGGCCGCCTTGTCCTCATTCATGGTGATGGCCTTGATCTTGCAGGCATTCTGGCAGGGGCGCTTGCGGCCTACAATGGCGGAGTAGGGGCAGACCCTGGCGCAGGCTCCGCACTCCTTGCACTTGGATTTGTCAATGTGAGCCACATAGTTTTCGTCAAAGGTCAGTGCACCGAACTTGCATACATCCTCGCATCGGTGAGCCAGACACCCCCGGCAGGCATTGGTCACCTCGTACCCGCCGGTGGGGCACTCATCGCAGGCAATGTCAATGACCTGAATGACCTCCCCGGGGTTGCTCCTGTCCCCGCCCATAGCCAGCTTGACCCGCTCGGCCAGGATGGCCCGCTCCTTGTAGACACAGCACCGCATGGTCGGCACCTTCCCCGGGGCGATGGTCTTGGGAATGTCTATGGCACTGCCGGGCAGGCGGTCTGCCCAGGCCTCCCGGGCGACTTCCCGGAGAACCTTGTATTTCAGATGCTGGACCTTGGTATCGAACTTTCTCATGGTGCGCTTTCTCCTTCAAATATACCTGCCGACGGCCGACGGCCGACGGTCAACGGTCAACGGTCGACGGTATCGAAACTCAGAATAAATCATTGTGCAGGGTCAGAAGTAGCTGACCTTGACCCGCTTGCCCATCTTGCGCAGGCACTCTGACAGCTCCTCCACCAGATTCATCTTGATGTTGAAGTTGATGGGCAGATCCGGATTCTGGTGAGCGGGGTTGACAGCCCGACCCACAAAGAAATTGATGTCGGTGGCTTCCTCAAACAGCAGGCGGCAGATCAGGGAAGCACCGTCCCGCTTGAAGCCCCACTGCTCGTAGGTAGCGTTGTCCTTCAGGTAGTCCCGGGCGTACTCCAGCACCCGGTTGACGGTGATGACCCCCTCCGTCACCAGATCAACGCCCTCGATCTCGGCAATGGGCGGAATGTCGCTCTGCTCGAATTTCAGGCTGGCCCGGACCGGCTTGCCCAGGTACCGGGCGGCGATGGAGGAGGTGGTGCCGCCACATACGATATGCTTTCCCTCCTTGGAAAAGAACAGGGACATCATGCGGTCGCAGTCGTCCCGGTTGGCGGGCGGCCCGAACAGAAGGTTCATAGGCTCCCGCCGCCGGATCCTGACCACGCAGGCGGTGGCATCGTCCCCCGGCTTGCCGCCGTACAGCCGGTTGCACTCATCCACCAGCATGGTGGACAGGGTCTTGGCGGTGTAGCCCCCGGCGGCGCAGGCTTCCATGAAGCCGATGATGTCCTCCCGCTTCCAGCCGAAGTTGTAGCTCAGACCCATCCCCGCATGGGGACAGCCATCGCTCATGGCGATGAATATGTCCCCCTCGCACAGGCGGATGATGGACTTGCGTATGGTCTTGCCGCCGATACTCATCTCTGTCATGGGGTACTCACAGTTGACCCCGTCCCGGAGCAGGATGACCGGGGGATTGTCATACTGGATCAGCTCCGCCTCCCGGTTGTTCACCAGGTGGATGATGGTGAAGGTGGAGTAGGCCACCCCCCGCACCGAGCAGATGGGCAGGGTGGCGGCGATGGTCTCCACGCAGTCCTCCAGGGAAAGCCCCTCTGCCATCATGGTGGAGATGATGGTGGAGGTCAGGGTGGAGAGGATGCTGGCCTTGACACCGCTGCCCAGGCCGTCGGCCAGTACCAGCACCGTGGAGTTTTCGCCCTGCTCCACAATGTCCACATGGTCGCCGCAGAGCTGCTCGCCCACATGGTTGATGCTTTTATAGCCAATATCAGCGCACAGATCATTCATCGGTGATGGACTCCTTCAGCTTGGTCAGGGCGATCTTGGTCTCAGCGGCGGTCTCGCCCAGCAGGGAGGCGATCTCCTGGACGATGCGCATCTGCTTATCCACCACCTTGTCGGCGATCTCCACGGTCTGCCGGCTGATGGCTTCCTTCTTGGTGCGGGCGTCCTCCTCGTCGGTCACATCCCGCATGATGCAGATCAGCAGGTGGTATTCCGCATCGTACAGCACGGTCTGCTCCACATACTTCATGTACTCGGCCAGGTAGACCCGCCGATCCCGGATGCTCCGCCGGGTGTTCAGCACCTCGATGAAGATCTGGGGATCCAGGATGCGCACCACCTGATCGCCCAGCACATCCGAGGCGGAGCGGATATTCATGATCCGCCGGGCCGCCGGGTTGATCTGCTGTACTTCCAGATCCTCGTTGAGGACGATCAGCCCGTTGGGGGTGTTGTTGACGATGCTGTCGGAGAAGCTCTCCGCCTTGTCCTTCAGGTAGGGCAGGCACATGGAGATCTCCGCCTTCCCCTGATAGATGGCCACAGCCTTTTCCCGGCAAGTGTTGTAGCCGCAGGAGCCGCAATTCAGCTCGTCGGAGGGCTTGACCTTCCCCATCTGCCGGAGGATGTCCCGGAGCTGAGCCTCGCTGGGCTGGGCGGCCTGTCGGTCGATGGGGGGCATCTGCTTGTGCAAGCCGGAGGCATCCGGTTGAGCTACCGGGAAATCCTCCTTACCGGCGAATCCGGCCACCGCCATGTAGTCCTTCACCGGGGAGCGGTGGTACTTCTCCATCACAGGCCCGCCGATGCAACTGCCCACGCAGGCGGACATTTCTATGAAGCAGTGGTGTATCTTCCCGCTCTCTATGTCCCGCAGGGCGGCGATGCAGTTCTCCACGCCGTCAATGGCCAGGTATGTATAGCCCGGGGCATTCTGAGCCATGGTCTTGAGGATGCCGCCCGTGGTGGGGAAGAAGCGGGCAAGGCCGGCGGGATCCGCCTCCTCCGTCTGGGCGGGGGTGATGGTGACATGCGCCTCCCCCATCCACTGGGTCAGCTCCTCAAAGGTCAGCACCCCGTCCACAATGCCGCCGTAGCTGGCGGCTTCGTCCTTCTTGGCCACGCAGGGGCCGATGAAGACGGTCTTGGCCTGTGGAATGCGCCGCTTGATGTCCAGGCAGTGAGCCTGCATGGGGGAGAGCACATCCGCCAGGCAGGGCAGGCACTGGGGGAAATACTTCTGGATCAGCAGGTTGACGGAGTGACAGCAGGAGGAGATCAGGACATCCCGCCCATCCTCTGCAAGCAGGCGGTCATACTCCCGCTTGACGATGGTGGCACCGATGGCTGTTTCCTCCACCCCGGCGAAGCCCAGCTTCAGGAGGGCTTCCCGCATGGCACCGATGCCCACACCGTCATAGTTGGCGATGAAGGAGGGAGCCAGGCTGACATAGACCGGATCCCCGGACTGGATCAGCACCTTGACCTTTTCTGTCTCGCTGGTGATCTCCTTGGCACCCTGGGGGCACACCACGAAGCAGTGTCCGCACAGGATGCACTCCTTGCCGATGATGTGAGCCTGGTTCCCGGAGAAGCGGATGGATTTGACCGGGCAGTGCCGGATACATTTATAGCAGTTCTTGCAGTTGGATTTTTTCAGAGTCAGACAGTCAGCCATGACGGATATGTTCCTTTCTTACTGGTATGGGCACGCAGCTTGCAGAGGGAGGGTCAAGCCCTGTCAGCCGCCACCGCCGGCAGGATCCTCTGCTCCCAGAATTCCCGGAAGTTTTCCCGGGTGATCCCGGTGTACACCTCATCGTTGACCGTCACCGTGACGCCCACCCGGTTGCACCGGCCGGTGCAGAAGCTGCCGGTCAGCACCACATCATCCTCCAGGTGGTTGGCCGCCACCGCCTCCTCCAGGAGACGCACAATGTCCGGTGCTCCCTTGATGTGGCAGGAGCTTCCCACGCATATCTGTACGATCAGCATACCAACGCCCTCGCCAGCACCTGGGTCTCAAAAAAGTCCCGGACGGTTTCCGGTGTCACCGAATGGAAGGCATCGTCCACGCTGACGCAGACCCCCTCCTGACACCGCCCCATGCAGAAGGTGCCGCCCAGCTCCACTCTGTCCTGCAATTCATGCTGGGCGATCAGCGCCCGGAGCTGCTCCACTACCTGGCGGGAGCCCTTGATATGGCAGGCACTCCCGATACATACAGTCACTTTCATTCTCATGCGTTCCTCTCCCGGATTATTTTAATCGACTCTATTATATCACATTTTTTAATTATTGACAATAGATATTTAACGGGAATATGAAATTTTACGCTTTCCCGGGTTACAGTTCAGCAGGGTGGCCGCGGAAGGACCGTACCACATTATGTTCCGTACAGGTTTTTACAATTGTAGGGGCAGATCCCATATCCGCCCGCATGGAACCTACCAGGCGAACACATCCGTATACGGCGTTCGCCCCTACTACGGCGTAACAATTTAAGGAAACGCTGATTGAATGAGGTGGTACAGATTCGGTACAGATTTTTTTGCC
>CAMEON010000075.1 GCA_945929845.1 uncultured Clostridia bacterium
GCGCTGTGAACATCGTTCCCAACTCCACCGGTGCTGCCAAGGCCATCGGCCTGGTTATCCCCGAGCTGAACGGTAAGCTGATCGGTTCTGCTCAGCGTGTGCCTGTCGCCACCGGCTCCACCACCATCCTGACCGCTGTGGTCAAGGGTGCTGATGTGACCAAGGAGGGCATCAACGCCGCCATGAAGGCCGCTTCCTCCGAGTCCTTCGGCTACAACGAGGATCAGATCGTGTCCTCCGATGTCATCGGTATGCGGTACGGCTCCCTGTTCGATGCTACCCAGACCATGGTCTCCAAGATCGCCGATGATCTCTATCAGGTGCAGGTCGTGTCCTGGTACGACAACGAGAACTCCTACACCAGCCAGATGGTACGCACCATCAAGTACTTCGCCAATGTGAAGTAATCGCCTGGTGCCGCACCATCAAGTACTTTGCAAATGTGAAGTGATGGCCTGGTGCCGCACCGTCAAATACTTTGCAAATGTGAAGTAATTCATGAGTCGTTTCACGGCATAATGAAGTTCCCCCGCTATGAGGCGGGGGAACGACCAGTAAGCTGTCAATCAAAAGTGCTCACGCCACGGTGAAAACCGCAGTGTGGGCACTTTTTACGGTAAAACAAAAAGTGCATGTCAGCTGTCATCTGTCAACTGTCAACTGTCAACTGTCATCTGTCATCTGTCACCTGTCATCTGTCATCTGTCATCTGTCATCTGTCATCTATAGCGATCCCCGGAATTCATACGGACAGCAGAGGGTGAGGGGTTTTTGGACCATAGATCAAAGGTCAAAGATCAAAACGACACCGGCTCCGCAAGCGGTGCCGGTGTATGGTATGCTGTCAATCAACCCCTGGCCGCTCCGTCTGTCCCTCTACATAGCGGTAGGCGAACATGAAATTGTTTATGGGTTCTACGAAGGGCTGGCCGCTGGTACTGTAAGAACTGTAGTCGCCCCCCTTGCCAGGCACCGCTTCGCAGCGAATGCGGTTTTCACAGCCGGCATCATACCGGAAATAGTTGGAGGGCGAGCGGGTCTCTCCGGCGCACAGGAACACATGGCTGGGGTACACAGTGCCGGAGGCGGTGGTGGCGGGATTGACAAAAACAATGTCCCCAGCCTGCACATCGGAAGCATCCGTGATCTTGGCGAACCCTTTCTTTTCAAGGTAAGCCCCCAGATCATTCACCGAGCCGTTGCTCCATACCACCAGGCCTGTCTGGCTCGGCTGATCGGTGTAGCCCATTTCATACAGCACCCACGCCACAAAACGGTCGCAGGAGACCACCTTCTCCGTCAGGCGGCCGGTCTTCTTATACCTCCTGTAGGTAAGGCCCGGGTTGGTGGCGGCATCCCCGTAGGTATACTGATTCGCCTTGATAAAATCCGCTACATGCTTGGCATGGCTGAGCAACTCCGTGACGAACTGGTTGTAGTGTCCGTAAAGAAACTGCCCATCCTCGCTGTATACCGCATATCCTCGGGCGTAGTATTGACCCTTGTCCGCCTCCTTACAGGCCGCCTCCAAACTGTCAAAAGACTTGACTGGCAGTGCCAGCTCTTCCTCTGGAGGCTGTACCGACACACGGAGGACGAATGTCTGTTTTTCCAAGGCCTTGGTCTCAGGCTCCGTCTCCTGTGCATCCGTCTGCATCGGCTCCGTATCCGTCACTTTCTCCGTCTCTACCGTCTCTTTTTGAGTCCCGATCTCTGTGACGGCAAGGCTATCCCTTTCCCCGGTCGTTTCCGCCCCCTCTGCGAGGTGCTGACACCCCACGGCAGCCAGCATACAGCCACCTGCCAGCGCAAATGCTATGAATCTTCTTATCACCATCATTGATGTATCTCCTTCCGTGCGTTCTTCTCCCTGCCAGGTACGCCCTGTTTTTTGTCGATTGGCTACTCCCCGTCAGGCTCCCACGAAGTGTGCGGCTCATTGTACCACATTCATATCGATTTGTCAATACATTCCGCCGTGGTCGGCCTAAGGAACCGCTGATTTATTGTTACAGTTCAGGTAGGGTACGGGAGAACGCCTGGGGGCTTCTTGAGAAGAACCGAACTGCTTCCACCGGCAAGCCGGTTGTCGCCAGTTCATGAAGTTTGCCGTCCCGACAAACTTCCGACCCCCTCGCCCCGCTCTACGGTGGAAAAAGGAGCGTGTTGTAGGGGGGCAGGTGAACTGTAACCCAGAAAGTTCCCCCAGCGTACATATTCTTCCGCTTGCTATTGACAAGGCGGTCGTGCTGTGGTATAATGAGGTCAAATTCTGAAGAGTAAAAGCAGAGGCGTCAAGTGCCGACGGGACGGGGAGTTGCCGGTCGGACGAAAGGCGGCCTGCCGCCGGGAACGGTGGGGGTCGGACTGCGGTCTTTGCTTTGCATCCCGCTTCATTCGGCGATGATCCGAGCATACACGGTCGGTTGTCTGTATGCCTCCTGTCTCCTGCCTGATGGTTGTGGGAAGGAGGTATTTTTTATGGAGAATGTCAACCTGCTGACACAACAGAACCCACCCATCTGGAGTCGAGCCTACTGGCGGGAGGCGGCGGCACAGCTCCGCTCCGTGAATATGCTGGCCATAGCGGCTCTCATCGTGGCTCTGCGGGTAGCCGTCAAGTTCCTCAAGATCCCGCTGGCCGCCGGGCTGTCCGTCAGCCTGGACTGCTATGTCAACTCGCTGGGCTCCCTTGTGTACGGGCCGCTGATGGGTCTTTTGGTGGGTGCCGTCAGCGACACGGTGGGCTGTGCCCTACAGGGCTTCGCCGGGTACTTTTTCCCCTTCATCCTGACCGAAATCCTCAGTTCCTTCATTTTCGGTCTCTTCTTCTGGAGGCGACCCCTGGGGGCAGGCCGGGCACTGGCGGCCAAGTTCACGGTCAACCTGGTCTGCAACATCATCCTGACCTCCCTGCTGATGAAGTGGTACTACTACCTCTACTTCGGGGTGGAGAAGGCGGAAGCCTACAACCTGATCAACATGGTGCGCATCGTGAAGAACCTGGTTCTGTTCCCGGTGGAGGCGGTGCTGATCACCGTCATTCTCTCGGCGTTCCTCCCTGCCCTGCGAGCCATGCACCTGGTTCCCGCCACGCAGAAGCGGGTGACGCTGACAAGGAAGCACATCCTGCTTGTGGTGGCTCTGTCCCTGCTCTCCGTAGGGCTTGTGCTGTTCTATGTCTTTTTCCTGAAGGACTTCGTGTCCTCCCACAATATCAAGCTGTTCTGATGCCTGTGCAGAAGTTACAGTTCACCTGCTCCCCAAGAGGACGCTCCCTTTTCCACCGTAGAGCGGGGCGAGGGGCCCCCGCGAAGGCGTTTTTGTTACTATCGGTACCAGCAACGCTTGCTCCTCTGGAAAAAAGACAGCAAATATTCGACAGAATAACGCTCCGATTCATACACAAAATATGTTTTGAAAGTTCTTGAAGGGTGTGGGGAACAGAAGTTTGCCGTATGGCAAACTTCATGCACTGGCAACGCCAGTGCTGTTCTTCTCAAGAAGTTTCCCACCGTATCCCCGTACCCTACCTGAACTGTAATGTGCAGAATATATACTACCTGACAGAAAGGAGTCGATCACATGAGAGCTTATGAAAGACTGTTATCCTACGCCGCTGTCTTCACCGCCAGCGATGAGACCTCGGACACCGTTCCCTCCACCGCCCGCCAGAAGGTGCTGGCCGGGATGCTCCGGGAGGAGCTGATCGCCCTGGACTGCGCCGATGTCCGGCTGGGAGAGGACGGGTATGTGTACGCCGCCATTCCCGCCACCCCCGGCTATGAGGACAGGGTGCGCCTGGGCTTCATCGCCCACATGGACACCGCCCCGGACTTCTGCGGGGAGGGGGTCAAGCCCCGGCTGATCCCGAACTACGACGGCGGCCCCGTCCCCCTGGGGGACAGCGGCCGGGTGCTCTCCCCGGACACCTTCCCGGATCTGTCCGGCCTTGTGGGTCGCACCCTGATCGTCACCGACGGCACCACCCTCTTGGGGGCGGATGACAAGGCCGGTGTGGCGGAGATCATGACCATGGCCGAACGGCTCCTCCGGGAGCAGATCCCCCACGGGCGGGTGCTCATCGGGTTCACCCCGGACGAGGAGATCGGACGGGGTGCCGACCACTTCGATGTAGCCGGATTCGGGGCGGACTTCGCCTACACCGTGGACGGCGGGGCGGAGGGTTCCCTGGAGTACGAGAACTTCAACGCCGCCTCTGCCGTCTTTACCGTCCGGGGCGTGAATGTCCATCCCGGATCGGCCAAGGATGTGATGGTCAATGCGGCACTGGTGGCCATGGAGATCGGTGCCGCCCTGCCTGCTGACGAGATCCCCGCCCGCACCGAAGGGTATCAGGGCTTCTTCCACCTGACAGATATGACCGGCTCTGTGGAGTCGGCCGAGCTGCACTACATCGTCCGGGATCACGATGCCGGGAAGTTTGCGGACAGGCTGTCCCTGCTCCGGGCGGTGGCCGACCGCATGAATCAGCGGTATGGGGCAGGCACGGTCAGCCTCACGATCCGGGAGCAGTACCGCAACATGGCCGAGATGGTGCGCCCCCACCGCCACCTGATCGACAATGCCGTAGAGGCCGCCCGCCGCTACGGCGTTACCCCCACCGTGGAGCCTATCCGGGGCGGCACGGACGGAGCCAGGCTCTCCTACATGGGTCTGATCTGCCCCAACCTGGGCACCGGCGGCTACGCTTTCCACGGCCCGTATGAGCACATCACCGCAGAGGCCATGGATGCCCAGACCAATATCCTCGTGGAGCTGGTCAGGCTGTACAGCCAGCAGAAGGGCTGAGGATAAGAATACGCCGGGGAAACCGAAGTTTGCCGTATGGCCACTTGGTTTCCCCGGACTCTTTCAAAGCAGGAATTGCATTTGGTCGGGGCATCATTCTGTTATATGGTCGCTATTCCCCAGTGCCAGCTCCCCGGTGTGCACCTACAGCCGTCCGGCGTACCTGTCCACCTTTCGCAGAAGCAGGGTCAGCGGGCAGATCAACACCCCCAGGCAGAGGTTACTGACCCCATGAATGGCATCCCAAGGAAGCCCGGCCAGGATCCAGGCGATCATCTGCTGAAAGGAAAGCCCGAACATCAGAGCCTGGGCCGGCGCATACAGGGTACCGTACAGGAACCCGTGGGCACCGCACACCAATGCGTACACTGCCGGTGCCAGCCAGGCCGGCATCCGGCGGGGCAGGAGCATGGTGGCTCCCCACAGCACCGCCCAGATGTACAGGTAGGGTAGCCACCACAGGTTGAAGCCCCCGTACAGTCCGGTCAGAAAGACGAACACATACAGCGGGCACAACGCCTTCCAGCGGTAGACCAGGGTGTAGACCACGGTGAGAACGCCGATCAGGTGCATGTTGGGCAGACCCTCCATGAGCAGCTTGGAAACGAACATGACGGTGCCCAGCATGGCGAAGATGACTACCTCCCGGATGGCAAGACCCCTTTTACTTTTCCACCTTGAGGGCATAGGTGGCTCCCGGTGTAATGTCGGTCCCACTGACACCGGTCACGGCATAGGCACCGTCGATATAGAAGGCCCAGTAGGTGCCGTCCACATCGTAATCGGCGGTCACGCCGTCCACTGTTTTCACATACAGTCCGTACTCGCTCTCCTCACCGGCGATAAGCCCCAGTTCCAGCAGGGCATCTCCCACCGTCTGCTTGTCGGTGTGGATCAGGTACTGCTTTTCCGTCTTATCCCCGAAGGTGATGGCCAGGGTAAAGGTGGTGGCACCCTGTCCCAGGGCGGGAATGGTTTCCGCCTCGGTGGCACTGTCGGTTATGGCTACGGTCGCTGATTCGACGGAGGTCTGAGCCCCTGTCTCCTGATCGCCGCCCGCTGTCTGGCATCCGGTTGCTGTCAGTGCCATAGCCGCAATCAGCACTGTGCAAAGGACGCAGGTCAGCCATGTGTACATGCGTGCACCGTGCACGCAGTGCGCATTGCGCACCCGGTGCGCATTACGCACTCTCATGAGTAACTTCTGCATACTGCATTCTCCTGTGATTTTTTATTTTCCCGAACAAGATCGGCTCTCGCAATCCGTGATATACACAGCCGGGAATCTCTGCCGCCGGGATATTTCGACTGGGTGCACCCCGGCCGGCCTTCTCAGACAGCGGAAGCCGTCCAATGACACATTTCCCGGTTGCGGCACCGGGTCAGGCCGGAGCTTCAGCCCCCGAAAAGCCCACCAAAGGACCCCCGAGGGGCTTGTACACGACACGGCGACGGGCTCGTGCGGGACTCTCACCCGCTTCCCCCATGCGGCAGGCTATATTATACACGATTTTCGGGGGAAAATCAAGATGGAAAGCTTTTTTTCTTACCCAAACTGCCCTGTACGCTGTACTGTAACAAATTTTTCAATGAATGAACCGATATTCAATGAATGAATAAGGGTCGGGGAACCTCTGGTGAGACTCCCCTGTCTTTTTGCGCATTTTCTATTCATCGGGATACTGCTCAGCACAATGTTCCATCCACTGCATTAGGTCAATAATTCCATCATTGCAATGTATAGTAGCGGACGCAAGATTACCACCACATGAATCTTCAATCGATATCTGCCACCATTGTGCCTTGGTACCGTTGTAGTACACATCAGTTAGGCTACATACGAAGGCCTCAGAACCAATATAAGCAATTCCACTTCCAATTGTGATGCTCTCGAGGCCCGAATATCGAAAGGCCGCATATTGAATAGTGGTTACATTATCTGGAACAACTATTGATTTAAGGCTAGTACAGCTATCAAACGCACAAGCGTCAATACGAGAAACTCCATTTCCCATCGTAACCTCTTCAAGATCAGGACAACTATAGAAAGCAGAAGGTCCTATGTAGACAATATTGTCGGGAATCGAGATTTTCATAAGGCCTTTACAATTCTCAAAAGCACATTCCCCGATAGAGGTAACACTTTCGTCGGTAGGGATCACGCTTGCCTTGCATCCTGCAATTATTGTTTTTGCCTGAGTTTTAATAATACAGTTCTTGGCGCTGTGATATGTAGGGTTACCAGTTTCGACGGTCAAGCTCGTAAGGTTTACGCAGCCGGAAAATGGATTATAGCCGATGTAAGTGACACTGTTTGGGATAATAATCTTTTTTAGACTTGTACAATCATAAAACGCAAAGTCATCAATCGAAGCGACACTTTCTGGGATATTGATGCTCATAAGACTCGAACATCCCCCAAATGCAATACAGCCGACGGAGGTGACACTGTCTGGAATGGTAACGCTCGCAAGACTCGTGCAATCTTTGAATACAGAGAAGCCAATGGAGATAACACCTTTCGGGATGACGATGCTCGTAATGCTACTACAGCGGCAAAATGCATAATCACCAATGGAGTTAACGCTGTCCGGAATGGTAATGCTCGTAAGACTCGAACATCCACAGAAAGCACTATAGCCAATGGAGGTGACGCTATCCGGGATAAGGATGCTCATAAGGCCGGTGCAGCCGTCGAAGGCACGGTCACCGATGTTAATCACGCTGTCCGGAATGGTTATGCTCGTAAGGCTTGTGCAATTTCTGAACGCATCTCTGCCAACAGAGATAATCTGTTTTCCATTGTAATTCAAAGGAACCACAATGCTGGTATCCTTACAAGTTCCGATGCCTGAAACCTCGTAAGTACCATCGCCTAATTCTCTATACTCCAAGCCTGAACTTGTAGGCATTTCCTTACCACAATGGGTACAAGTATAGTTCACATAATGATGTGCACCCAGATCAATGTCAGTATAGTTATCAGCGTAACTATAGCCACATACAGTGCAGGTATGTGTGGTATATCCCTGCTCAATACAGGTCGGGGCCGTAAAGATGTCCGTGTAAGTGTGTCCCAACTTATCATTCAGAACCACACCACATACAGTGCAGGTTTGATCATGGATGCAGTCTGCTTCTGCTCCGGGAGTGTGGCCAATCGCTTTGGTATAGCTGTCTATGTAGCTGTCACCACATATCGAGCAAGTATGGGTAGTATAGCCCTGTTCAGTACAGGTCGGGGCTGTGATTGTGGCCTTGTAGGTGTGTCCCAGCTTTGTTTTCAGAACGACACCGCAGACGGTACAGGTCTGGTCATGGGTACAGTCTGCTTCTGCCCCGGGGGTGTGGCCTTTAGCCTTGGTGAAACTGTCTGCATAGCTGTGACCGCACCGGGAGCAGGTGTGTGTGGTATATCCCTGTGCAGTACAGGTGGGTTCGGTCACTTCCGCCACATAGTCATGCCCTAACCTCTCATTCAGCACTGCTCCACACACGGTACAGGTCTGGTCATGGGTACAGTCTGCTTCTGCACCAAGGGTGTGGCCTTTAGCCTTGGTGAAACTGTCTGCATAGCTGTGACCGCACCGGGAGCAGGTGTGTGTGGTATATCCCTGTGCAGTACAGGTGGGTTCGGTCACTTCCGCCACATAGTCATGCCCTAACTTCTCATTCAGCACTGCTC
>CAMEON010000076.1 GCA_945929845.1 uncultured Clostridia bacterium
TGGGCTATCTTTTTTTCTTCCTCCGGGGGGTGCAGTTAAAACTTTAATCTGCCAATCATAAATAAAGGCCATTCATCTCCCGTCAGCCCTTGACAAAATCTGCGCTTTCCTGTATAATGTACACTGTCAGGGTCTGGCTGACAGCCGGATCGGGAGAAGGAGTACGGTACATGGGTATCAACGATCTGTTCAACCTCATTGGCGGTCTTGCGATGTTCCTGTTCGGCATGAATGTGATGAGTCATGCACTGGAGCAGATTGCGGGCAACCAGATGAAAGCCATCCTCGGGAAGCTGACCTCCAACAAGATGAAGGGCTTTTTGCTTGGCCTGGGTGTGACCGCCATCATTCAGTCCTCCTCGGCGACCACCGTCATGGTGGTGGGCTTTGTCAACTCGGGGGTTATGACGCTGACCCAGTCCATCGGTATCATCCTGGGCGCCAACATGGGGGCGGCGGTCACACCGCTGATCCTGTCCCTGTCCTCGGCCGGCGGCGGAGAGAGCATCAGCATCGTGGGTCTGCTCTCGGCTGCGCTGGCTATCGTGGGCGTGGTGGAGTATTGCTTCCTCAAGGGAGGGAGCCGCCGCAAGAACCTGGGGCTCATCATGATCGGCTTCGCCGTGCTGATGTTCGGTATGGACATGATGTCCGGGGCCGTCAGCGGCCTGCGGGACAGCGAATCCTTCCGCAGGATCCTGACCATGTTCCAGAACCCCATCATGGGTATTCTGGTGGGCACCCTGATCACAGCCATCATCCAGTCCTCGGGGGCCTCCATTGGTATTTTGCAAGCGCTGACCTCCACGGGGGCTATCAACAACGCCATGACCATCCCCATCCTGATGGGCCAGAATATCGGTACCTGTATCAGCGCCATCATCTCCTCCTTCGGCGCATCCAAGAACGCCAAGCGGGCCGCCGTGGTGCACCTGACCTTCAATGTGGTCAGTGCTGTGGTGCTGGGAGCGGCGTACTGCGTGATATACTATGGCTTCAATCAGGGGATCGTTGCCGATTTCCTGAGCCGGAACTCCAACGCTTTGGGCGTGGCCGCTATCAACATTGCATATAAGATCCTCTCCATGATTCTTCTCCTGCCCATTTCCGGCCTGTTTGAGAAGATCGCCTGCCTGGTCGTCCGGGACGGGAAGAAGTACAACGAGGCAGAGATGCTGGACGACCGTCTCCTGAATTCCACCGCCGTGGCCGTACAGCGGGCGGATGATGTCATGGACACCATGGCAGGGGAAGCCTTTGAATCCATCAAGATCGCCTTGCGGGTGCTGGACACCTACGACAAGAAGCAGGTCGCCGAGATAGAGCGCATGGAGAACGAGGTGGACATGTATGAGGACAAGCTGGGCTCCTACCTTGTGAAGCTGAGCGCCCAGGAGCTGACCATACAGGATGCCCACGAGGTGACCAAGCTGCTCCATGTGCTCAGCGACATTGAGCGTATCTCCGACCATGCGGTGAACCTGGCCGCCTCGGCCACGGAGATCTCGGAAAAGAAGCTGACCTTCTCCGGCGAGGCTCGGGCAGAGATCGCCGTCATGAGCCAGGCCCTGTGTGAGATCCTGGATCTGACAGCCAAGGCTCTCCTGTTCGGGGATATGAAGGCGGCGACCCATGTGGAACCGCTGGAGCAGGTCATCGACTACCTGCGGGATACCATCAAGGATAACCATATCCAGCGGCTCCAGAAGTCGGAATGTACCATAGAGCACGGCTTCGTGCTGTCGGATATCCTGACCACCCTGAGCCGTGTGTCCGACCACTGCTCCAATATCGCAGGTTGCGTCATTGAGATCGCCCACAACAGCCTGGAAATGCACGAGTACCTGGGGCGGATCAAGAAGGGCGAGGAGGACTTCAACGCCTACTACGCCATGTACCTGGCCAAGTACAGCCTGACGAAGGACGGACAAGGCGAGACCGTGGGCGTGCAGGAGGGAGCCGGCGGACAGCCGTGACCCGGCTTTGACTGCGTCCGGACGGTGAAAGGGAGGGAATAACAGTGAAGCAGTATACATGGACCGTGACCGTGGATGCCGACAGTGAGGCGGACGGGGCCTTTTCCAATCTGGACAGCCCGGATATAGCCGCTCCGGAAGGGGAAGCAGTAGCGGACATGGAGGGGGACAAAGTCCCGGCTCCGGAAGAGGGGAAGGGGACGGAAACCCACCGGGTGGTCTACACCTTTTCCCGCCTGAGGGGACGCATCACCGTGTCCATTGACGGGGATGCCTTTGACCTGCCGGCAGGCTTCCTCGGCCTGCGTGCCGCCCGGCGTGAGATCTTCCGCCTGGGGGCAGAACAGGCGGTGCTGGCCGTGGACAGGAGCGGACACGCCAGCCTGATCCTCCGGGGGAATACCCTGCCGCCGGAAGCATCATAATACCGTAGGAAGACACCCGTCGGCGGCGGCAAGGATCGCAGAGCCGTCGGGTGATCTTGTTTGAAAGGATGGGAGAATTTGTCCATCTGCACCTGCACAGTGAGTACAGCCTGCTGGACGGTGCGTGCCGCATCAAGGATATCCCCGCCCGTGCCAAGGCCTGCGGGCACGAGGCTGTGGCCCTGACCGACCACGGCGTGCTGTACGGTGCCGTGGCCTTCTACGAGGCCTGCGTCAAGGAGGGCGTCAAGCCCATCATCGGCTGTGAGGTGTATGTGGCACCCCGTTCCCGCTTTGAGAAGACCGGAGCCGGGGGGCGGGAGAGCACCTACTCCCACCTGGTACTGCTGTGTGAGAACATGGAGGGGTACAGGAACCTGATGACCCTGTCCTCCCTGTCCTTTACCGAGGGCTTTTACGGTAAGCCCCGGGTGGATCTGGAGCTTTTGCGGCAGTACCACAGCGGGCTGATCGCCCTGTCGGCCTGCCTGTCCGGGGACATCCCCCGGCACCTGTCGGCGGGGGATTATGAGGGCGCTGTGGCGGCGGCCAGGGAGCTGTCGGATATTTTCGGCAAGGATTGCTTCTATATCGAACTGCAAAACCACAGCCTGCCGGAGGAGCGGCAGATCCTGCCTATGCTCCTGCGGCTGGCCGGAGAGCTGTCCCTTCCCGTGGTGGCCACCAACGACTGCCATTACCTGCGCCGGGAGGACGCAGAGACCCAGGAGATCCTGACCTGTATTGCCACCAACCGCACCGTCAACGAGGGGAGCCGGGTGGGCTTTGCCACCGATGAATTTTACTACAAGGACACCGGGGAGATGCAGGCCCTGTTCGGACGGTACAAGGGGGCCATGGAGAATACCGTCCGCATCGCAAGGCGGTGCCAGGTGACCTTTGATTTCTCCCATGTCTACCTGCCCAAGTACCCCTGCCCGGACGGGCTGGAGGCCGGGGAGTACCTGCGCCGCCTGTGCATGGAGGGCTTCGACCGCCGGGTGGCGGCTGGGCAGATCACCTTCAGCGGCGGCCACGGGGAGGCGGAATACCGGGAGCGGATGGAATATGAGCTGTCCGTCATTCACAGCATGGGGTATGACGACTACTACCTGATCGTCTGGGACTATGTGAACTATGCCAAATCTCAGGACATTCCGGTGGGGCCGGGCCGTGGGTCAGGGGCAGGGAGCCTGGTGGCCTATGCCATTGGCATCACGGAGGTGGATTCCGTGGCGTACCACCTGCTGTTTGAGCGTTTTCTCAACCCGGAGCGGGTGAGTATGCCGGACTTTGATGTGGACTTCTGCTACAACCGCCGGGACGAGGTCATAGACTATGTAGCCCGCCGATATGGCCGGGAGCGGGTGTCCCAGATCATCACCTTCGGTACCCTGGCCGCCCGGGCCGCCATCCGGGATGTAGGTCGGGCCATGGGTCTGTCCTACCACGATGTGGATGTGGTGGCCAGGGCCGTGCCCCACGAGCTGGGGATCACCATCGCCGAGGCTCTGCGTCTGCCTGACCTGAAGACTTTGTATGAATCCTCCGAGTCTGTCAAGAAGCTGGTGGACACGGCCATGGCCATTGAGGGAATGCCCCGCAATGCTTCCATCCATGCCGCCGGCATCGTGATCACGGATCGGCCGGTGGCCTCCTATGTCCCCCTGGCTGTCTGCAACGGCACGGTGGTGACACAGTTTGACATGGACACCGTGGCCAAACTGGGTGTGCTGAAATTTGACTTCCTGGCCCTGCGGTACCTGACCATCATGCACGACGCAGAGGTGCAGGTCAGGGAGACTGTCTCCGGCTTTTCGGTGGAAAACCTGCCCCTGGACGACCAGGCGGTGTATGAGCTGATCGGCAAGGGAGCCACCACCGGGGTGTTCCAGTTGGAGTCCGGCGGGATGCGGCAGATGCTGGCCAGCCTGAAGCCCCGGAACATGGAGGACATTGAGGCGGCCATCGCCCTGTACCGTCCCGGTCCCATGGAGGCCATCCCCACCTATCTGGCCTGCCGGCAGGATCCATCAAAGATCACCTATCCCTCCCCCCTTCTGGAGCCGGTGCTGGCCGAGACCTTCGGCGTGACGGTGTATCAAGAGCAGGTCATGAGCATATTCCGGGTGATCGCCGGGTATACCTACGGACACGCCGACATCGTGCGGCGAGCCATGTCCAAGAAGAAGGCCGCCGTGCTGGAGGCGGAGCGTGAGAGCTTCGTCGAGGGGGCCGCCCGCAACGGCATGAGCCGGGAGAAGGCCGACCAACTGTTCAATGACATGAGCAGCTTTGCCAACTATGCCTTCAACAAGTCCCACGCCGCCGCCTACGCCCTGATCTCCTACCGTACCGCCTACCTGAAGACCCACTATCCCGGTGCCTACTTTGCCGCTCTCTTGACCTCGGTGTTGGGCAACCAACCCAAAATGGCGGAGTATACCGCCGAAGCGGCCAAGTTCGGCATCAAGGTGCTCCCCCCGGACATCAACGCCAGTGAGATGAACTTCCACGCCTCCTCGGTGGGGGAGGGCGGCACCATCCGCTATGGCCTGTTGGCATTGAAGAATGTGGGGGAGGCTTTCCTCCGTGCCATCCTGAAGGAGAGGGAGCGGGGGCCGTACAAGACCTTTGACGACTTCATCCAGCGACAGTCGGCCGCCGACCTGAACAAGCGGCAGGTGGAGGCGTTGATCAAGTCCGGGGCGTTTGATTCCTTCCCCACCCACAGGGCACAGATGCTGGCTGTATACGAGATGATGATAGACACCCGGGCGGAGCAGAGCCGGGCCAACCTGGAGGGGCAGATGGACATATTCTCCATGGACGGCATGGATGACATGGGGCTGACCGTCAGTTACCCGCAGGTGCGTCCTTACACCACGAGGGAGAAGCTGCTCCAGGAGCGGGAATCCTCCGGCATGTTCTTCTCCGGTCAGCTTCTGGATGAATTCAGCCTGTGCGTCCAGGCACTGGACACAACGCCCATCGCCTCCTTCCTGCCCGCCGGAGAGGGGGAGGACAGTGATGGCGGCAGTGACAATGGCATGGACAGCGGCAGCGGCAGTGGCGATGATAGGGAGCTTCACCCATCGCCGGCGGATAAAGCGAAGGTCAGGATCGCCGGTGTCGTCACCTCGGTGACGGTCAAGACCACCAAAAAGGACGAGAAGATGGCCTTCTTCCGGATAGAGGATGCCACCGGCACCGTAGAGTGCCTGGCCTTCCCCAAGGTGTACCAGCAGAATGTGGAGATCATCCGGGCGGACAACGCCCTGTATGTGGAGGGAAGCCTGTCCGTGCGGGAGGACGAAGACACCAAGGTGCTGGCTGATACGGTGGGCGAGCTGGTGGACAATGCCCATTACGCCCCGCCCCAGGAGAAGACAGAGCCCGGGGTCGTGCAGAAGACCCAAGGGGGGGCGCAGGCCGCCCCGCTGTCTCCCGCAGGAGACAGCGGGGTAAGACAGCCGAGGTCCAGCTACGGCTACAATCCCTACCTGGATATGCCCTCGGCTGTCCCCCCGCAGCAGGCTGCGGGGGGACCTGCGCCCCGTTCTCCCCGGGAGCCACAGCCAGCCCCTATCCCCCGGGATGCCGGGCAGGACAGATCCCCGGAGAGACTGTACCTCCGTGTGCCGGATCTGACCTGCGAGTGCTTCCGGAAGGCCGAGAACCTGATGCACATTTTCTGCGACGGCGGGACAGCCGTGTTCTTCTATGATACCTCCACCGGCACCTATACCCCCTGCGCAGGCAGGATGCGGCTGACCCCCTTTGTCCGGGAGCGGCTGGAGAAGCTGCTGGGGAAGGAGAATGTGGCGGTCAAGTAGCGCAAAACCGTCATGGCTCATGAAGTGAAAAACAAAGACGGAAGATACCTGCAACTTTTGGTCACTCAACCGATTGACAGAGACCGCTTTATCGGATATAATATACAGGTTGTGTTGTAAGTACAGTCAGAATTTTCCCAAAGGAAGGATAGATATCAATGCCAGACACGAAACAGGAGATCCAGACAGACATGGATCAGGAGATCCGGCGGCGGCGGACATTCGCCATCATTTCACACCCCGACGCAGGGAAGACCACCCTGACGGAGAAGTTCCTCCTGTACGGAGGTGCCATCCAGTCCGCCGGGGCTGTCAAGGGAAAGGCCAGCGACCGCCATGCCACCTCCGACTGGATGGAGATCGAAAAGAAGCGGGGCATCTCCGTGACCTCCTCGGTGCTCCAGTTTGAGTACAACGGCTTCTGCATCAACATTCTGGATACCCCCGGACACCAGGATTTCTCGGAGGACACCTACCGGACGCTGATGGCCGCCGACAGTGCCGTCATGGTCATAGACGGAGCCAAGGGCATCGAGCCGCAGACAAGGAAGCTGTTCAAGGTCTGCGCCATGCGGCATATCCCCATCTTCACCTTTATCAATAAAATGGACCGGGAGGCCAGGGATCCTTTCGACCTTGTGGACGAGCTGGAGAAGGAGTTCGGCATCGGCACCTACTGCGTCAACTGGCCTATCGGGTGCGGCGCAGGCTTCAAGGGCGTGTACGAGCGGGACAGACACAGCATCCTGGCTTTCGGGGAGACCCATGCCGGACGGAGACGGATCGAGGGCGTGGCATGCGACATCAGCGATACCGAGAAGATGGATGCGCTCATCGGCTCCTATGCCCGGGAGGAGCTGGTCTCCCAGATCGAGCTTTTGGACGGCGCTTCCTTTGACTTTGACCTGGATAAGGTGCGAAACGGCCGGTTGAGTCCGGTCTTCTTCGGGTCGGCATTGAATAACTTCGGTGTGGAAGCATTCCTCCAGCGGTTCCTGGAGATGACCACCCCACCCCTGGAGCATGTCAGCGGGGATCGGCTGGTTTCTCCCTTCGATCCGGATTTCACCGCCTTTGTCTTCAAGATCCAGGCCAACATGAATAAGGCGCACCGGGATCGCATTGCCTTCCTGCGCATCTGCTCCGGCCGGTTCGAGCGGGGGAGGGAGTACTACCATGTGCAGGCCGGGCGGCCGGTCAAGCTGTCCCAGCCCCAGCAGATGATGGCCCAGGAGCGGGAGATCATCGACACAGCCTATGCCGGGGACATCATCGGCGTGTTTGACCCCGGTATCTTCTCCATCGGCGATACGGTCTGCGAGAAAGGGGAGCAGGTCACCTACGCCGGCATCCCTACCTTTGCCCCGGAGCACTTCGCCGTGGTGGAGCAGATCGACTCCATGAAGCGGAAGCAGTTTGCCAAGGGCGTCACCGAGATCGCCCAGGAGGGAGCCATTCAGATCTTCTTCGAGCCGGGCACCGGTATGGAGCGGGTGGTGGTCGGCGTGGTGGGACAGTTGCAGTTCGATGTGCTCCAGTTCCGCATGGAATCCGAGTATGGGGTCAGGTACAACAAGCGGGATCTGCCTCACCAGCTCATCCGCTACATTAAGAATCAGGATGTGAATCCCGCCGACCTGAAGCTCATGCAGACCACCCGTTGGGTGCAGGATGTCCGGGGACGGGATCTGCTGATCTTTGTCGGTCAGTATGAGATCGACTGGGCACTGGATAAGAATCCGGGTCTGGTGTTGACTGAGTTCAATCAGAATACCTAAGGAACCGCTGATTGATTCGGCGGCACATCTTCGGCACATCTTTTCCCGCCT
>CAMEON010000077.1 GCA_945929845.1 uncultured Clostridia bacterium
TCTTTTTCTTTATCCATTTGCATCACCCGCACAATTATACCACAAATCGGCAGAGAAAACAAGTTCTCTGCCGATATTTATATGTGGATCCGTAGGGGAGACCTGCGGTCTCCCGCGGGCGAACACAGTTCGCCCCTACCGTGTTCCGGAAACATCCTTATGAGAACGCTCCTAAATGAATGCAATTTTTTCGGCCACCGGTGCCTTACCGATGGCCGAAGCTGTGTTTATTTCCGTGCGCACCAGGCACCGCCGGTGAAATCCGGGATGGCTACCGGGTGACTGCCCATAGCGATGGACTGCTCTGACAGGGGTGTGATGCACATCCAGGCGGCGGCATCATACACATCAATGGGACAGGGCTCTCCCTTGCGAACCGCCTCAAAGAAGGCATCGTAAACCAGCCCGTCCATGCCGCCATGCCCGCCCCGGATGCCGTTTTTCAGGTAGTCGCTCCAGACCGGGTGCTGATACTTTTCCAGATACCTGGCGGCGTTGCCCCACTGCTTGTCCCATGTCCAGTGATCCGCCTCGGTGAAGTCGGTGTCCAGGTAGACGGAATCGTTGTCCTCCATGTACATACCCCTGGTTCCCCTGACTGTGAAGCAACGGCTGTACGGCCGGGGCAGTGTGGTGTCCAGTGTCAGGCTGATGGTCTGCCCGCCGGCACACCGGATCAGGGTGTTGACCACATCCCCCTGACAGAACCGGGCAGTGGCCAGATTCTGATCCACCTCCGGGTGCCGGGCGGCGTAGTCATTGATGCCGGCGGCCATGGAAGACATGGAAACAAGAGACAGCATCCGATTGCCCCGGTTGATGTCCAGCACCTGAGCGATGGGTCCCAGCTCGTGGGTGGGGTAGTTTTCGCAGTTGCGGTTCAGGTAATTGCGCAGGCGATAGTGGCGGTTCTCCCGGCCTCCGGCTACCTCACTGCGCAGGTCATGACAGTAGCCCCCGGCGCAGTGCACCACCTGGCCGAACAAGCCCTCCCGCACCATACGCAGAACCATCATCTCCTTTTGGCCGTAGCAACAGTTCTCCAGGAACATGAAAGGTGCGCCGGTGCGCTCCTGGCTGCGTACCAGCCGCCAGCAATCATCCACCGAGTAGGCACCGCCGACCTCCATGCCCACAGCCTTTCCCTGCTCCATCGCCTCTATGGCAATGGGTACATGGGACTCCCAGGCGGACAGGATCAGCACGGCATCCACATCCGACCGGCTGATCACCTCCCGGTAGTCGGTGCTGGCAAAGGGACGCTTACCATACGCCCGCTCCACCGAGCAGGCACCGTTCTCCGTGCGATCCTCATAACTGTCACATACGGCAGTGACCTGCACATTGTCCATACCCAGAAGCAATCCATCCAAAATGGCCTGTCCCCGGCATCCAAGGCCGACCACAGCGGTTCTGACTTTTTCCATCCTATATGTTCTCTCCGTTCTTTCATCAAATGACCGGATATGTCCGGATGGGCATATTATACAACAGGTTCCGGTGTTTGTCAAGGGATTGTGCTCTTTGGCTTTGCAACTGCAACATGTCAGTTCGACCGGGGGTACGAGGACTGCGCTGCTGTATGGTATCACAACTTCTGCCCGGAATTATTACAGAACAGTAGATTTTTTCATAATTATGTGGTATAATAGCTGATCATACGATCGGAAACGAGGGCAGAATATATGAGAGTAGTAATAAAGGTGGGCACATCCACCCTGACCCATAGGACGGGGAATCTGAACATTCGCCATGTGGAGGAGCTGTGCAAGGTCATCAGCGACCTGAAGAATGCGGGCAACGAGATCATTCTGGTCTCCTCCGGAGCCATCGGCATGGGGGTGGGCAAGCTGGCTCTGCGTGAGAAGCCCCGGGATATGCCAACCAAACAGGCCGCCGCCGCCGTCGGTCAGTGCGAGCTGATGTACACATACGACAAGCTCTTCTCTGCATACGGCCATGTGGTGGGTCAGATCCTGGTCACGGGCAGTGACCTGAAGAATGCAGAGCGGTACATCAATTTCCAAAACACCCTGAACCGCCTGCTGGAAATGCAGGCCCTGCCCATCATCAACGAGAACGACACCGTCGCCACCGAGGAGATCTCCGTAGGGGACAACGACACCCTGGGTGCCATTGTGGCCGTGGGTGCCGGTGCCGACCTGCTCATCCTGCTCTCTGACATTGAAGGGCTGTACACCGCCGACCCCCACACGGATGCGGGAGCGGTGCTGATCCCCTCCGTCACGGAGTTGAACCAAAGCATCCTTTCGCTGGCCGGGAATGCCGGGTCGGAGCTGGGCACCGGCGGTATGCAGACCAAGCTCAAGGCCGCCGGAATCTGCATGGACAGCGGCATCGACATGATCATCGCCGATGGCTCCAAGCCACTTTTGCTGTATGACATTGCCGACGGAAAGCCGGTTGGCACCAGATTTTATGGAAGGAAGTGAAGACAAAGACTATGACGACTGACCGTACCCATACGACCGCCGCACAGGTGACTTCTACCGCCTCTCTCCTTTCTGCCGTGGCCGCCCACAAGCAGACCCTGGCCCTGGCGGACAGCGACCTGAAGAACCGTGCCCTTCTTGCCATGGCTGACAGCCTGCTTGCCCACACGGAGGACATCCTGCGGGAGAATGCCCGGGATCTGGAGCAGGCCCGGGACAGTATCAGCCCGGTCATGCTGGATCGGCTGGCCCTGACCCCGGCCCGGCTGTCCGCCATGGCCGCCTCCCTGCGGGATGTGGCCGCACTGCCTGACCCGGTGGGACAGGTACTGGAGGAGCGTGTGCGACCCAATGGATTGCACATCACCAAGGTGTCGGTGCCCATCGGGCTTGTGGCCATGATCTACGAAAGCCGACCCAATGTCACATCCGATGCCGCCTCCCTGGCACTGAAGAGCGGCAATGTCTGCGTCCTGCGGGGCGGGAAGGAGGCCATCCATTCCAATATGGCCATTGTGTCTGCCCTGCGGGAGGGCCTGCGCCGGATGGGCCTGCCGGAGGACGCCGTGGGACTTGTCACCGATACCTCCCGGCAAAGTGCCGCCGACCTGATGAACGCCGTGGGGGTGGTGGATCTGTTGATCCCCCGGGGCGGTGCGGGGCTGATCCGCTCCTGCGTGGAGAACGCCCGGGTGCCCTGCATTGAGACCGGTACCGGCATCTGCCACATCTATGTGGACGCTCACGCCGACCTTGACAAGGCGTTGGACATTGTGGAGAATGCCAAGGCCAGCCGACCCTCGGTCTGCAACGCCGCAGAGGTCTGTCTGGTTCACAAGGATATTGCGGAAACCTTCCTGCCCCGACTGAAAACCCGGCTGACAGACGACCGGGCGGCCCGGGGGTTGCATCCGGTGGAACTGCGGCTGGACAGGACAGCGGCGGCCATTATCCCCGGCGTGCCTGCCGGAGAGCAGGATTTTGACACCGAGTTTCTGGACTACATTCTGGCTGTCCGGGTGGTGGACAGTCTGGAGGAGGCCATCCGGCACATCCGGTGCCATTCCACCGGCCACAGCGAGGCCATCGTGACAGAGGATGCGACCCGTGCCGACAGGTTCACCGCCGCTGTGGACAGTGCCGCCGTGTATGTCAACGCCTCCACCCGCTTCACCGACGGCGGGGAGTTCGGGCTGGGCTGTGAGATCGGCATATCCACCCAGAAAATGCACGCCCGTGGCCCTATGGGGCTGTCTGCACTGACCTCATACAAGTATGTGATCCGTGGGAACGGGCAGATCCGCTGACAGTACGACAGTACCGAACGGTACGGAAAGGAAGTCATACAGATGAATTCATTCGGTTTTATTGGCTGTGGGAACATGGGCGGCACGCTGGCTCTGGCGGTGTCCCAGGGAGTGAGCAGTCCCATTGCCGTGTCAGATTACGACCGGGACAGAGCCGCACAGATGGCCATGGCCAGCGGCGGCGTGGCTATGAGCAATGAGCAGATCGCCGCCGGGTGCCGGTACATCTTCCTGGGGGTGAAGCCCCAGGTGTTGGGCAGTGTGCTTGCCGGCATTGCGCCGGTGCTGGCCGGGCGTACTGACCGGTTCGTGCTTGTCTCCATGGCGGCAGGTGTGTCCATAGCATCGGTATGCGACATGGCCGGGGGACAGTACCCCGTCATCCGCATCATGCCCAATACCCCAGCCTCGGTGGGCAAGGGCGTGATCCTGTACTGTTATAACCAGCCCGTGACCGGGGCGGAGGTGAACGAACTGACCGAAGCCCTGCGCATGGCGGGGGATGTCAGTCCCCTCTCCGAGTCCCTCATAGATGCCGCCAGTGCCATTTCCGGCTGTGGCCCTGCCTTCGTGTATATGTTCATTGAGGCACTGGCCGATGGCGGTGTGAAGTGCGGCCTGCCCCGGGACAAAGCCCTGCGGTTCGCCGCCGAGACGGTGCTTGGCTCGGCGGACATGGTGCTGACCTCCGGCAAACACCCCGGGGAGCTGAAGGATGCGGTGTGCAGTCCCATGGGCAGTACCATCGCTGGCGTGGAGGCTCTGGAGAAGCACGCCTTCCGTGGCACCGCCATGGATGCAGTCTGGGCTGCCTATACACGGACAAAGGAATTGGGGAAAAAGGAATAAGATCACCCGACATTCTACATTTGCGGAAAGGAAGTACCATGCGCAAGCTGAAGTATGAATTCTTTACCCCGGCTCAACTGAAGCCCACAGGCTGGTTGAGGAAACAGTTGCAGATCCAGGCTGATGGCCTGTCCGGGAATCTGGACAAGATCTGGCCGGATGTGCGGGACTCCGCCTGGATCGGCGGGAACCGGGAGGGCTGGGAGCGGGTGCCCTACTGGCTGGACGGGTTCATTCCCCTGGCCTACTTACTGGAGGATGAGGATCGTATTGCCCGGGCCAAGCGGTACATGGATGCCGTCATGGATGCCCAGGCACCGGACGGGTGGCTCTGCCCCTGCAAGCCGGAGGAGCGTGGCAATTATGACACCTGGGCCGCCCTGCTGATGTGCAAGGTGTTGTCGGTGTATGCCGACTGCTCCGGGGAGGAGCGGGCGGTGACCTGCCTGCGCCGTGCCCTGCTCCAGCTCAATGATTTTCTCAACGGCACCACCCTCCGGAACTGGGGGAGTGCCCGGTGGTTTGAGGGAGTCATCCCAGCCCTGTGGCTGTACGACCGCACCGGGGAGGAATGGCTGATGGAGCTGTGCTGGAAGCTGAAGACCCAGGGCATTGACTGGGACAAGGTGGTTCACTCCCCCCTGTGGGAGACCCGCACCACGGGCTGGGATTTCCTGACCCATGTGGTGAATGTGGCCATGATGCTCAAGAGCGAGGCCCTCATGTCCCGGCTGGACGGCTCCGACCCCGACCGCTTCGCCATGGAAGCCATGGAGAAGCTGCTCCGGGAGCACGGAATGGCCTGCCATCACTTCTCCGGAGACGAATGTCTGGCCGGGCAAAGCCCCATCCACGGCTCCGAGCTGTGCTCTGTGGTAGAGGCCATGTACTCCTACGAACAGCTATTCTCCCTATCCGGCAACCTGTACTGGCTTGACCGACTGGAGGAGACCGCCTACAACGCCCTGCCCGCCACCGTCAGTCCGGACATGTGGTCCCATCAGTACGCCCAGCTCTCCAACCAGGTGGCCGCTGTCCCCATGGACGCTTCGGTGTTCCGTGCCGACGGACCGGAGTCGGCTGTCTTCGGGCTGGAGCCGAATTTCGGCTGTTGCACCGCCAACTTCAACCAGGGCTTTCCCAAGCTGGCTCTGTCCACCTTCATGAAATATGAGGAGGACGGACACCCCGGTCTAGCCTCCTGTGTACTGGCTCCCGCCCGGGTGACCACCGCCATCCGTGGTGCAAAGGTGGAAGCCGAGCTTGTCACCGGCTACCCCTTCCGGGACACCCTGACCTACCGTGTCACCACCGACCGACCGGTGCGCTTCGGCCTGCGGATCCGCATCCCCTCCTTTGCATCATCGGCTGCGGTGAACGGCCAGCCGGTGCCGGTGGGGCAGATGTATGAGATGGTGCGGCTATGGGATGGCACTGTGACAGTGACCGTCCGTCTCCGGTTTGAGACAGTCTACGAGACCCGCCCGGATCAGCTCTTCACCGTCTGGCGTGGCCCCCTCCTGTACGCTCTGCCCATCGGCGAGACATGGACACCGGTGGAGTATGTGCGGGACGGGGTGGAGCGGAAATTCCCCTACTGCGACTACCGGGTGGAGCCAACCACACCCTGGAACTTTGGCTTTGCCGGGGACATCACGGACTTCCGGTACAGGGAGGGAGACTTTGACGCTCCCTTCACCCCCGACCATCCGCCGGTGTGGCTGGATGCCCCCATGGCTCCCGTCTCCTGGCGCATGGAGGACGGCCACTGCGCCCGTCTGCCGGACAGCCCTGTGGCTACAGGCCCCATCCGCACCATGCGCCTCATCCCCTACGGCTGTACCAACCTGCGCATGACCGAAACCTGTCGGGTCGTGCGTAGCGGCTCATCATGCGGTGACAGCAGAACGGAATGACAAATGACAGAGGTGAAGGAGGGAAGCTCCCCCAAGGGGTTTCCCTCCTTCTGTTCTTTATCCGGGGGCAGATGAACCCCCGTGCATTTTCACTGAAGAATGATCCCGTCCGGGTCATTCTTTTTTCTGTACGATCTTTTCGGCGTACTCCCGGATGTCGTCCTCGTTCAGAAATGCCGCATACTGCACGAGTTTCTTCACGCCGCCCTTGGCAAATGCGTCATCAGCCATCGCCTTGACAGCATCCTCCGTCATAAAGGGTAAAAGATGCGTGATGTTCTTCCCTTCCTTGAAATAATCGAGTGCCAGTTTATCCACCGTATCCTCCGTGAGGAACGGAAGCAGATACCTTATGCCCTCGTCATCATCACGGTGTTTTTCCGCCAGCTCATCAATGTAATCTTCGTCGAGGAAAGGCAGGAGGGGAACAATATCTGCGATCCTGCTGTTCTTTACCACTTCTTCCACCTGACGGGGTTTGGAGATCTCCGCCGCCTCCACCATATCCTCGGCACTGACCTCTGCCATGTCGATCTTTTCTCCATGGATCATCTTCCCGACAACAGGATTCTCTTTCCCGAGAAGCTCGTCCACGGTGGTGCCCAGGATATCCGATAACTCTGTCAGCTTTGAAATGTCAGGCATGGAGTTGCCTCTCTCCCAGTTGGAAACAGCCTGAAAGCTGATCCCCATGGCATCAGCAAGTTCAAACTGCGTCATGTTCTTCTGTTTCCTGCGCTCTGCAATTCTTTTTCCGATCATTACTACATCAAACATTGTAGTTCTCCTTTCTGCACCCGGCTTTTTCCGACTGCACGGGCATTGTACCACAAGAGCACCGGGAGGTACAGCAAGCGGTACTTGAGTTTTCCTGTTTTACGGCTCAAGCAAAACTTGATATACTTCAATTATACTACTATTCATGGTTTTTTTCAAGCCTCTGGCGCATTTTGTCGATACAGTACATAAGAAAGTGTTACAGTTCAGGTGCTTGAACTGTAACCAACCGCTGTAACACCCCGTCGTTCCAGTTCACTTACCCCCGGCAGTGCGCTCCCTATTCCACCGTAGAGCGGGGAAAGGGGCCCCCGCGAAGGCGTTTTAACGATCTTATGAAACAGCAACGCTGGATCCCCGGAACAGCGATAACAAAAATATGACAGTATTACGCTCCGAATCATACACAATACCTGTTTTGAAAGTTCTTGAGGGGTGGAGCCGTAAAAAAAGTCCCCCGCAGAAAAGGTAAAATAAGGCAAACAAAAAGG
>CAMEON010000078.1 GCA_945929845.1 uncultured Clostridia bacterium
GCACTGCTTTCTGCACTGCTTTCTGCACTGCTTTCTGCACTGCTTTCTGCACTGCCCCCGTCGGTATCTGTATCCTCTCCCTGCCCGGCTGTCTCTGCCCCGTCCCCGGTTCCGGTCAGGGCGGCATCCGTCAGATCAAAGGGCACTTCTATCATGGACACCGAAGTGTCAATGCTGAGGTACGCCCCGGACACGCCGCTCTCCGTATTCACCGTCCACTGGGTGGGGACGAACAGGCGGAAGTATTCCCCGGCGCAGGTGGCATACTGGTAGCCATCCGGTATCTCGCTCTGCCCCGAGCAGGCGGTCAGCCCCCCGGCAAGCAGGCAGAGGGCCATCAGGGCGCAAAGCAGGCGGGGCAGGCGGCTTTTCATGGTATGAAGCATAAAAGGTTCCTCGTTTCGGATAATTTGCATCGCAAGACCTATGATACCACAGGATTGTCAATTCAACAATAAATACACAAGCAGACGGGATCCTGTGCAACCGACTTTCCGGTATCCACTCAGATTCAACCGCCCCGTGCGGCCAGCATGGCATCGGCGGCCATCAGGATCCCGATGCGCCCGGACTCATAGGTCAGGCCACCCTGAAAGTAGGCGGTGTAGGGGGGACGGAGGGGGCCGTCGGCGGACAGCTCGATGGATGATCCCTGGGTGAAGGCTCCGGCGGCCATGATCACCTGATCCGTATACCCCGGCATATCCCACGGCTCCGGGGTGACATGGGAGTCCACCGGGGAGGCCGCCTGGATCCCCCGGCAGAGGGCGCACAGCCCGGCGGCACTGCCGGTGATCACGGTCTGGATGATGTCATGCCGCACCTCGTCCCAGGCCGGCTCCACCGGGTACCCCAGGGCACCGAACAGGTACGCCGCCAGATGGGCGGTCTTCAGAGCCTGCGCCACGGTGTGGGGTGCGTAGAAAAGCCCCTTGTACATGGCCTTGTTCTGCCCCAAGGTAGCCCCCACCTCGCCACCGGTGCCGGGGGAGGTCAGGCGGTAGGAGGCCAGTTCCACCGCCCGGCGTGTCCCTGCCAGGTAGCCCCCGGTCTCGGCCATACCGCCGCCGGGATTCTTGATCAGGGAGCCGATGATCAGGTCAGCCCCCACCGCAGCAGGCTCCCTGTCCTCCACGAACTCGCCGTAGCAGTTGTCCACCACCACGAAGGTCTCCGGGGAGCGAGCCTTGACAAAGTCGACCAGCTCCCCGATCTGCCCGACGGACAGGGTCTTGCGGTTGAGGTACCCCTTGGAACGCTGGACGAACACCATCTTCAGCCGCCCGGCGTACCGGCTCATCCGCTCACCGATGGCCGCCCAGTCAAAAGTACCGTCCGGAGCAAGCTCCACCATGTCATAGGCCACGCCGAAATCCGCCAGGGAACCGTTTCCCGGCGTACCGGAAATGCCGATGACCTCCTCCAGGGTGTCATAGGGCTTCCCAGCCACCGACAGCATCACATCGCCGGGGCGGAGCAGGCCGAACAAGCCGATGGTCAGAGCCTGGGTGCCATTGACGATCTGCTGGCGCACCAGTGCCGCCTCCGCACCCATGACCTCCGCCCATATCTGATCCAGCACCTCCCGGCCTCTGTCGTCGTAGCCGTAGCCGCTGGTGCCGTCAAAGTTGGCCGCCGCCACCCGGTGGTTCCGGAAGGCATCCATGACCCGCCGGGTGTTCTCAAAGGCGATCCTGTCAATGCGTGCGAAGTGGGGGGCCAATGCCGCCTCCGCCTCTTCTGCCAGGGTCAGTATCTTATCGGAAAATTCCATGCCCTTGCTGTTCCCTTCTCACTCTGCCTCTGCCCCTGCTTCTGCATCCGTGCCGTTTCCGCCACTCTTCTCTTCCCGTGTCAGCCAGGCTACGGTCAGTGCGGCGCAGGCCTCGGCATCGTTCAGATCCAGCACCTCGGTGCCGGAGTGAATGTACCGGGTGGGAATGGAGAGCGCACCCACACGAACCCCGGCTCCGGACATCTGGATGGAGGCGGTGTCGGTGCCGCCGGCGGCCAGGATCTCGAACTGATACTTCATGCCCTTCTCCTTAGCCACCCCGGCCAGCTCCTCGGCCAGCGCACGGTCGCAGATGACGGAGGAATCCTTCAGCTTGATGGCGGCCCCGCCACCCACGGAACAGGCCATGGGCTTGGCGCCGATGCTGTCGCCGGTGCCGGTCACATCGTAAACCAGCCCGATGTCAGGAGAAATCCCAAAGGCGGCGGTGCGGGCACCCCGCAGACCCACCTCCTCCTGTACGGAGAAGACAAAGTACACATCGTCCCGGCAGGGAGTCTCCCCCAAAAGCTGGGCGATCCGTACCAGCACCGCACAGCCGATCCGGTCATCCATAGGCCGCCCGGCCACCCGGCGGCCGCACAGACGGGTCAGCGACCCCTCCAGGGCGCAGAAGTCCCCGACCTTCACCTTGCGCTCGGCTTCCTTCTTGTCCTTGGCACCGATGTCCACATACACCTTATCCGCCTTGATGTCGGCGGGGGCTGTGCCGGTCTCCGGCACGAGAACGCCCTTGGTGCCGTTCCCGAAGGTCACGGTGGCATACGAGGCGGCAATGAAGTTGATCCCGCCGATGGGCGTTACCCGGACAAAGCCGTTGTCATCAATGAAGGTGACAAGGAATCCGATCTCGTCCATGTGGGCACACAGCATGATCTTCCGCCGCTCCCCTTCCGGAGCGGTGCCCTTCTTCAGGGCAAGGAGGGAGCCCATGGGGTCAACCCAGGTCCGATCCGTCAAGGGGGAGATCATCATAAGCAGCTTGTCCGACACGCCCTTCTCATAGCCGGAAATGCCCCGGCAGGCGGTCAGTGTTTTCATCATGTTCAGCATAGTTATTTCCATTCCTTTCACATGCAACGATTATTGAATCATCAACCCAGGCATCAGCCTGTCCGGCCTTATGGCTTCAGGCCGCAGATCACAGCCTTGCACAGGTTCAGGAGTGCCTGGTAGTCCTCATACGATGCCACGCAGGCCGCACTGTGGGTATACCGTACCGGCACGGACAGGGAGACCGTCCGCACCCCGGCCATGGAGCGCTGAAGGGGCGCACCATCCGAGGTATCCGAGTCGCCCTGCTTGATCTGGTACCGGATGCCGCCCTCCTCGGCGCACCGGGCAGCAAAGCGGGTCAGCCCGGCATCGTACAGGGTCTGGCGGTCAGCCAGGGACAGCACACAGCCCTCCCCCAGGGCGGCCACCCGAGCCTCCGGCGACACGCCGGGCAGGTCGTTGACTGCCGTAGCCCCGGTCAGAATGGCCAGGGTGGGATTGACCGTGAAGGCGGCCACAGATGCCCCGGAAATACCGATCTCCCGGTTGCAGGTGAAGGCAAAGTACACATCATAGGCCAGCTCGCAGGAGGAGGCGTGGAGGTAGCGGATGACCTCGATCAGTGCCGCACAGGCCAGCCGCCCGCCCAGAGCCTTGCCCTTGATATACCGCCCGTCCTTCCCGAAGGGGACAAGGTCGGAGTCAAAGGTGGCATAGTCCCCGACCTGCACCAGCTTTTCCGCATCACCCGCACTCTTTGCGCCGATGTCGATATACATTTTATTCACCGGAGTGGCCTTGGTACGCTTCTCGGCTGTCTGCATATGGATGGCCTTGGTGGCGATGACACCCTTGACCGTGCGGTTCTCCTCCCCCACCACCACATGGCGGCCGCACAGCACCCGGGGGTCTGTCTGCCCGATGAGGGAGAATTTCAGGTACCCCTCGTCGGTGATCTCCCGCACCATGAAGCCCACCTCGTCCATGTGGGTAGATACCATCAGCCGCCGCTCCTCAGCCGGGTCGTAGTCCACGCCCCGCCCGGCGATCCGGACGATCAGATTGCCTGCCCTGTCCTCGGTCATGCCGTCGCAGGAAGCCCCGATCTGGGTCCTGATGAAAGCCCGCACGCCGTCCTCACAGCCCGAGGGGCCGAAAGCCTGGGACAGCTCCCGCACCAGCTCCTGTCCGCTATACATCCTCATGATCCAAACACCTCCGCAATTTCTCTGGAGCTGATGAAGGCCTTCACCGCCTGGCACAGTGCCTTGGCATCCTCCATCCCCAGCACCTCCGCCGCCGAGTGCATACTCTTGATGGGCAGACTCAACAGCACCGTGGGAATCCCTTCCGCCGCATTGCCCAGCACATTGGCGTTGGTGCCGGTGTTGCCCGGCTCCGCCTCCATCAGGAAGGGGATCTTCTGGGTGCGGCACAGCTCCGCCGTCATACGGGTCAGTCGGCGGTTGGTGACAGCCGAGGCGGCGATGGACACACCGCTACCCATGGGGGACAGGGTGCGATCCTCAGCGTCCGGGATCCTGGCATGGGTCACATCCATGACCAGGGCGTAGTCCGGGCGGAGGCCGAATCCGGCTGTCCTCGCCCCGCAACTGCCGGTCTCCTCAAAGGCGGAGAACAGGAAGTACACATCCCCCGCCAGCTCCCGGGGCGGCACGGCATCAATGCCGAACACGGCGCAGGCCCCGCAGGCCTTGTCGTCAAAGCCCTTGCCGCACAGCCGACCGCCGGCCAGCTCGGTGTACACCGGCCGGAAGCCCACCGGCGTACCCAGAGGCACCAGCTCCTCCAGCTCCTCCTTGGAATACCCCGTGTCGATGAGCATTTCTCCGATGGGCTTGAGCTTCTCGGTGTCCCCGGCAGGCAAGAGGTGCACCGGCGAGGTGGCCACCACGCCGTACAGCGTCTGCTTACCGTACACCGCCACCTCCCCGGCAGGCAGGATGCGGGTGTCCACCCCGCCTATGTTGATGACGGACAGGAATCCGCCCTCCCGGATGCCGGTGACCATCATGCCGATCTCGTCCAGATGGGTGTCCACCAGGATCTTGGGTGCGCCGGGACGACCGCACCGCTTGATGAACAGGTGATTGCCCAGGGCATCCACCTGCATCTCATCGAAAGCACCGCCGATCAGGCTCTGCAGCTCCTGTGTGGCGCATGTCTCATTGCCGCTGACTGTCATCAGAGAGCACAGCGACACGATCAGTTGATTCAGTGTCATGTTCTTTCTCTATCCTTTCTTTTGCGGTAAAATTCTTTCTGTCAGGCTGTCAGGGGAGGCTGTTGACCAGCTCCCGGAACCGCTGTCCCCGCTCCTCAAAGTTTCTGAATGCGTCAAAGCTGGTGCAGGCGGGGGAGAGCAGAACCGTGTCCCCCGGGCGAGCCATCCGGCAGGCCGCCATGATGGCCTGATCCCAGTCCGGGATCACATACACAGGCAGGGCTTCGGGGTCATACAGCGGGCAGGCCGCAAGGGCCGCCCGGATCAGCTCCCTGGCTTCGCCGGTCAGCACCACCGCTCCGGCCATGCGGCACAGGGCATCGGCCAGCGGGGCAAGATCCAGGTGCTTATCCCGCCCGCCGCAGATGACAATGGGGGGGCACCGGGGCGGCTCCCCCGCCGCCTGTGCCCGGGCGTTCATGTCCGCCATGGCCGACAGGGCGGCCGCCGTGCGGGTGGGGCTGGAGTCAATGGAGCTGTTGTAGTACCGCACCCCGTTCCTCTCCCGCACCAGCTCCAGCCGGTGGGGCACGCCAGTAAAGCTGTCCGCCACCCGCCCGGCGATGTCCGGTGTCACCCACCCTTCGGCAAGAGCCAGAGCCGTCATGTAATTCTCCAGGTTGTGCCTGCCCGGCAGGCGGATGCGGGACAGTGCCAGCAGGGGTACCCGTTCCTCCGCCGTCTCCCGGAGGATCCAGCCGTCCGCCTCGTACACCGCCCCGTCCGGGCACCCCCGGGTCAGCCGCTCCGGCGGCACCACATGCGCCCGCCCGACCCGGGTGGAGGAGAACCAGGTCAGGGGCAGGCTGTCCGGCAGGGACAGACCCAGCCTGACCGTCAGTTGATTGTCTGCATTCAGCACACCGCCCCCGGCGGGGCTGTGGGTCAGGATGTTGGCCTTGGCGGACACATACTCCGCCATATCCGTGTGCCAGTTCAGGTGGTTCTCGGCCAGGTTGGTCACCGCCGCCCGGTAGGGGGAGCGGGTCATGGTCATGAGCTGAAAGCTGGACAGCTCCACCACAGCCACATCCCGGTCTGTCATATTGTCAACCAGGGGCAGAAGAGGGGATCCGATGTTGCCGCCCAGGTACATATGCCCCGCCCCCCGCTCCTTCAGAGCCTCCGATACCAACAGGGAGGTCAGGGTGGTGGAGGTGGTCTTGCCGTCCGAACCGGTCACGCCCAGCACCACCGCCTCGGTCAGCTCCATGAACAGCTCCATCTCGGAGGACAGGACAGCCCCCGCCGCCACCGCCTGCCGGATGGGTTCCCTGTCCGGCCGGATGCCGGGGGAGCGGAAGATCACCGCCCCGGGGCTGTCCGCAAGCCCCTCCAGATAGTCCGGCCCGCCCAGGTAGATCACGCCCATGGAATGCAGAACAGCCAGATCGCCGCCGGGCTGGTCGCCGGAGGCCGCCATGTCCTCCGCCGTCCGTGCATCCCGGACAGTGACAGAACCTGCCCCATGGCTGACCAGCCAGGCGACCAGCGGCCGATTGGAGATACCATATCCCAGCACCGTGCAGGCACCGCCCCGAATCCTCTCCATCAACTTGCTCTCTCTCAAGCCCTCACCCCCGCTCGTAAGGCCATGCCGCACCACGGCATCCGCCTTTCCCATACCCTACTATTATATTACATTTCATCCTGTTATGCAAGGGGGTATTTGTAAATTCGGTAAAAAAGCATTACTGCTCAACCGAGTGCACCGTTTCAGTTCAGGTGCTCGACCGTGATGTATCTGGTTTATTCCGTGTATATTGTAAATCTCATAGCCCCATCCCCCCGACCCCCTTCCCCGCCGGGGAAGGGGGAGAAACTAAGTTTTTTTCGCAAGGGGCCTGCGGCCCCTTGCATCCCCGCCTATTTCGCCGTACGCCAGCTGTTCTGACCGGATGTAAGATAACGCTGGGCGCATGTTCAGGGGAGTCCCTTCTCCACCGGAGAAGAGGACGGCAGTCCCCAGCGTAAAAAATTTCTTATCCCCCCTTCCCTGGCAGGGAAGAACGCTTTCTGCTGAAGCGGAGCCGTGGGGATAGGGCAAAGCCCGAGTTAAGGAACCGCTGATTTATTCGGCGGCACATCTTCGGCACATCTTTTCCCGCCTGCTTCTTGCCGAAAAACTCGATGTACATCCAGTACATCTTGAGTTTTTCGCAATCGCAGACGAAAAAATCTGTACCGAATCTGTACCACCTCATTCAATCAGCGTTTCCTTAAAAATCTATACGAGGTATGGTATTATGCAGATATGTCCCGGTCAGGTACCTGAACTGTGCCGGTGCATCGGCAGTGAGATATACCGCACGACAACGCCCCGAAATCAAACACAAAACCTGTTCTGAAGTTCTTGGGGGGTCGGAGCCGTAAAAAAGTCAAAAAATGAGCGGATGCGTGGGGTCGAGGGGTCGCA
>CAMEON010000079.1 GCA_945929845.1 uncultured Clostridia bacterium
TATACCATATTTTGCGGAAAATTGCAAGAACTGGGGGAATTTTTAGAGGTGCCCTATATTTACGCCGACCATTTTCAAGTATATGATTTATAATTGCTGTTTCATCTGGTGTAAATACCTGAAAGCCATTTATCCCTCGACTTGATCCTCCGCAACTAAAAGCCATTTCTACAACAGTGTCATTATCTGTACTCAAGCCTATAGGAATAGTTAATAAGTCATTGTGCTTTTTTGAATGCATATTTCATCTCCTATATTATCAACATTAATGCTGTTAGTATAATTAAGAATGCAAAGTTAAATGCAGAGAAAAGACCTATATAATACCCACTTTTTCCGGGATTGTGTTTAACGTATTCACGAAATGTAATTAAACTTGCCAAAGACGATATCAACGTACCAACGCCACCAATATTAACTCCTAAAAGCAAATCTCTATAGTTGGTTGTAAATTGTGATAATAAAATAGCGGAAGGAACATTACTTATGCATTGGCAGGAGATAACGCTGAACAGTAAGGTGTTTTTATCCAGCAATGCAGAAAAAAGATTTCGTACTACATCAATTCTAGCCATGTTTCCAGAAAAAATAAAGAAAAATACGAATGTAAGCAATAATGGATAGTCCACCATTTTCAAGGCTTTTCTGTCCATAATGAGTAATGCAATCGGAATAACTATTAATCCAATCCAATAAGGAATTGCACGAAACACAATTATTATAGAAAGTGCAAAAAGAATAAGATATATAATTGCTTTCGGAGGACTTAATTCGATTTTTTCATCTTTTATCTTTAGAGGCTCTGATTTTACGAAAAGAAAACAGCACAACGTGATAAGTAGGATGGAGACAACGAACGGAACAGCCATAATGCCCATGAATTCGCCCGTTGGTATATTAAATTTAGTATAAAGATATAAATTTTGGGGATTGCCAAAAGGCGTCAACATGCCACCTAAATTCGCCGCTATATTTTGCATTATGAAGGTGAACGCCATATATTTTTCTTTGCCGGTTGTTGTCAAAACAATGTATCCAAGCGGTAAAAAAGTTAACAAAGCCATATCATTAGCAATTAGCATCGACCCGATAAAGGTTATGTAGGTTAACGCTAACACGCTCATTCTTGTTGTTTTAAACAGTTGCACAATCTTATGTGCCAACATGTAAAAGAAATTGATATTCTTTAATGCACAAACAATTGCCAAAGTGCAAAATAAACAAGTTAATGTTTTATAATCAAAATATTCTAGATATTGCTTGTCAATGGGAACAAAAAACATTGTAATTATAGCCGCAAAAAAGGCTATTATCATAACGATATTTTTCTTTGCAAACTCCAAAAGTTTATTACATATCATTCTTTTTTTCATTTTTCTCCTTATAATTTTGTGCCATGAATTTATCATGGCACAAAATTTCTAATGTCCATTATCCTCTATGCCATCCATTATCCTCTATGCCAATAGTACCTCAAGTAAGTTGTTTATAGAAGTTTTGTGATGTCATTTCTGACGATTTGAAGAGGCATACAGCTACCCGCCTTTCCCCATAATATTGAAGATCATGAAGCCGAAACAACCCCATCTCCCCATGAGTTCTATGGACTCATCCAATGTCTCGGCTACTTTGGCTGTCACGCCCTCCGGATCATCTATTCGTCTTCCTCAATCATCTACGGCTCATATTGCATTCGTTTTTGATGAAACGGTTGTCACCGCCTGCCCTTGATTGCAGATGGAACGCAGGGGACACCCCTCGCACCGGGGACTGCGGGCGGTACACACATCCCGGCCAAACTGTACGATGCGGTGGCAGAAGGCACTCTGCTCCTCCGGCTGGATCAGCGGGGTCAGAATTTTCTCTACCCGGGTCGGATCCTTGAGGGAGCAGTCATAAAAGCCCAGCCGCCCGCAGATGCGGATGCAGTGGGTGTCGCAGACCACCCCCGGCTGTCCGTATATGTCACCCAACAGGAGATTGGCGATCTTCCGCCCTACCCCGGGCAGAGCAAGCAGGGCTTCCATGTTGTCCGGCACCAGGCCGTCATACACCCGCACCAGGATGTCGCAGGCCGCTTTGATGCTCTCCGCCTTGGTGTGGTACAGGCCGCAGGGACGGACAATGGCCTCGATGGCGGACAGATCCGCCTCGGCCATGGCTTTCGGCGTGGGGAAGGCGGCGAACAGCTCCCGGCAGACCAGGTTCACCCGGGCGTCGGTACACTGAGCCGACAGCCGGGCCATGACCAGCAGCTTCCAGGCTTCCCGCAGCCTGTCCTCCTGCCCGCCCCATTCCAGGGCGCAGACCGCTTCCGGATATACCTGCTTCAGCAGTTCCACCGCCCGGGTAGCCTTTTCCACAAGCATTCCCCCACCTACAGCGGCGGGGGCTTTTTTTCCTTCATTTCCTTGCATGATTCGTATTCCATCCATAAGCAGGGTCAGCCTTTCAGCCGGAAGTATTCGTCCCAGGTGCTGAACAGCTCCGTGTAGTAGTCCGCATAGGGGGCTGGATAGCGGCACTCCACCAGCCAGAAGCAGTCGGCCTTTTCCTCCTCCACGAAGTACAGGTACATACAAAGGGTCTGCTCCGGATCCGGATCCTCGACCACATAAAAGTATGCGGCACTGTTGGCGGTGTGTCCCAGGTACTGTTCATAGTTCTCGATGCCGGCAAGGTCGCAGTACAGCTCCCCGTATCCCGCCGCATCCAGCGACTTGAAGTAGGTGTCGGATGTGCCGGTGTCAGCGGCTACCTGCTTTCTCAGGTACACCACGGCATACCCATCGGTGAAGGCCAGCAGGTTTTTGGCATTTCCCGATGCAAAGGCATAGAAAGCGGTGGGGAGGCAGATGGTCATATTCTCCTGCACATACCCGTTGGCTCCCTCGGGCAGGTCGGGTAAATCCTTATTCACCCCATTCCCACAGGCTGGGAGGAAGGAGACGCACAGAGCCAGCAAAAGGCACAGGCAGACCGGGCGGAACCACCTGCCCCTCCGGTCATGGGCAGGCATATCCAGCTTGTTCTGATTCATTTTCATGTACCTCACATATGTTGATTCCCGGGAATTCAGCGGATGGGGTCATGTGTCTTCCCGGGGGCGCGCATCCAGCTCCGGTATGCTGATCAGCTTTTCTATCTGGGGCCAGTCATAGCCGGGGATGAGCAGCTCGTAGTCCTCGCCACTACCCTGCCCGATGACGATGCCGTAGTAGGTGTGTGCCCGGCAGGCAAGCAGACCGGCAGACCGGATATGGTAGGGTTTATACTGGCCTTCATCGTATTTGGTGTCCTTCAGCCACATCTCAATGGTATAGGGCTTGGCGTAGGTGATCCGTCCCCGGATGGCATCCTGTGGCACCGTCAGTACCATACGGGAGTCGGACAGGCAAAGGTCCCATCCTCGCCGCCATATCCGGGTGGACTGATTATCAAACCGATTCCCGGACAGACAGCTCTTCCTGACTTCTCCCTTCCGCTTGTACACAAAGGGCAGGACATCCACATACAGCGCATCCTCCGGGATGGCCAGCTCCGCATCGGCAAGCGCAGACAGCTCATTCAGCCGATTCAGGGTGGCGTCAAGGTTGTCATCCAGCTTCCCATGAGAAGCCTCTTCCAGGCTTTTGCGCTGTTTCCGCTCGGCTATCCGGATCAGCACGGCACTGGCGATGAGGAGAACCAGCTCTCCCACGGCGATCCATATGCCGTTGCCCTGGAAGACAGCCTCCCGCAGGATGAGTACCGGCAGGATGGCCAGAACCAGCAGACCCAGCCCGATCCACAGTCTGGGGTCGATCTTAGGATGGAGCGCCCGGTCTTCCTGCTCGGACAGGGTCTCCTCCTCTGCATCCATCTCGTCATACACTTTTTGGATCTTCTGCGCCATATCCTCCGACAGGCGGGCGGTGATATAGGGGTTTTCGTCCATGTGGAGATCGTACTCATCGTCGGTACGGTCATAGGAAAACAGATTCTTCATGCTTTTTGTATCTCCTTTCCTGAAATCAGATGGTATGGGGTCGTGCGGTGCCGTCCTTTATTCCAGGTCGGCGTCCTTGACATACTCCTTGCCGTGCAGGGCGATGAACTCCTTCCGGGCCGGCAGGTCATCCCCCAGCAGGGTGTCGAACATGACGGCCGTGGCCGCCGCATCGGTGGGGGTGACGGCCACCAGCCGTCTTGTCTCGGGCCTCATGGTGGTCTCGGACATCATCTGGGGCGTATTCTCGCCCAGACCCTTGGAGCGCTGGAGGGTGTAGCGGGTATCCCCCAGATTTTTCAGAATTTTCGCCTTTTCAAATTCATCGTAAGCGAAGTAAGTCTTCCCCTTGGTGGTGATCTCAAACAGCGGTGTTTCCGCAATGAACACCTTGCCTTCTTTCAGCAGGGTGGGCAGGAGCCGATAGAAGAGGGTCAGGAGCAGGGTGCGGATCTGGAAGCCGTCCTCGTCGGCATCGGTGCAGAGAATGATCTTGGCCCAGCGTAGCTGGGACAGGTCAAAGGCGGCCAGGTCTCCCTTGACCTTCCCGTTGATCTCCACCCCGCACCCGATGACCCGGAGCAGGTCGGTGATGATGTCGTTCTTGAAAATGCGCTCATAGTCCGCTTTGAGGCAGTTGAGGGTCTTTCCCCGTACCGGAATGACCGCCTGAAATTCTGCGTCCCGGGCCAGCTTGACGGAAGTCAGGGCGGAGTCGCCCTCCACGATATACAGCTCCCGCCGTGTGGGATCCTTGGAGCGGCAGTTGACGAACTTCTCCACCCGGTTGGCGATGTCTATGGTGCCGGTCAGTTTCTTTTTGATGTTGATCCGCTGAGCCTCGGCGCTCTCCCGGCTCCGCTTGTTGACCAACACCTGATTGACCAACAGCTCCGCCTCGGTGGGGTGCTCAATGAAGTAGATCTCCAACTGCTTCTTGAGGAAGTCGCTCATGGCTTCGTAGATAAAGGAATTGGTGATGGCCTTCTTGGTCTGGTTCTCGTAGGAGGTCTGGGTGGAGAAGCTGTTGACCACCATGACCAGGCAGTCGGACACATCGGCGAAGGTGATCTTGCCCTCGTTCTTGGTATACTTGCCGTTGTTCTTCAGATACTTGTCGATGGCGTACACGAAGGCCAGCTTCACTGCCTTGTCCGGGGAGCCGCCGTACTCCAGGTAGCTGGAGTTGTGGTAATACTCCAGCATAGTGACCTTGTTGGAGGCACAGAAGGCGAAGTCCGCCTTGAGCTTGTAGTCGGACTTATCGTTCCTGTCCCGACCCTGGGTCTCCAGATGCCACAGCACCGGGGCGGTCATAGCCGCATCCCCCACCCGTTCGGCGATGTAGTCGGAGATGCCGTTCTGGTAGAAGAAGGTCTGCTCCGAAAAGCTGCCGTCCGCCTGCTCCAGGAACAGGTCAAAGCGGATGCCGGCGTTGACCACCGCCTGCCGGTGGAGCACATCGCTGAAAAACTCCGGCGGGATGCGGATGTCTGTGAATACATCCAGATCCGGCCGCCAGCGCACCACCGTCCCGGTGCGGGCGGACTTTTTGTCCAGCGGCTCCTCCACCAGCTCGCCCACCGGTTCTCCCTTCTTGAAGCGGATGGTGCGCTTGACCGTGCCGCCGAAGGAGGTGACGGTCATATATTCCGATGCGTACTGGGTGGCGCAGGCGCCCAGTCCGTTCAGACCCAGGGAATACTCGTAGGCGGCTCCGGCACTGTTGTTGTCATACTTGCCGCCGGCGTACAGCTCGCAGTAGATCAGATCCCAGTTCCAGCGACCCTCCCGCTCGTTCCAGCCCAAAGGGACGCCCCGGCCGTGGTCGTCCACCTCAATGCTCAGATCCCGGAAGTAGGTTACTTTGATGACAGAACCGTGTCCTTCCCGGGCCTCGTCCACTGAGTTGGACAGGATCTCGAAAAAGGAATGCTCGCATCCGTCCAGTCCGTCCGACCCGAAGATGACCCCCGGACGCTTGCGCACCCGATCCGGCCCCTTCAGGGAAGTGATGCTTTCATCGCCGTATACGGCGGGCTTGGTGTTCTGCTTCTTAGCTGGCATAAGTATCTCCTGACTTTCCGGTTCTTTGCCCTCCACTCTGTGCGGAGGCTTTCATGACATATGATCGTAATCCACCATATTATATCACATTCTTTTCCGGATTACAAGGGTTTTTTTATACAGTCCTGTATAAGAGAAACAAAACCGGCAGAAAATATGTGCGTACCTACAAGGGACTGCCACAGCCGGTGCGGCACCGGCGGGCAAAGGCAACATTGTATGCGACCCATGCGGACAAAGCCGTCCAAGCAAACGCATAGCGAGAGCAGCAAGAGCAAAGCGAAAAGGAGAAAAAGTATGGAAAACAGTTACAACAGCAACGACAAGGATTTCAAGAGCAAGATGAAACAGTTTTTCAGCAACCGGGCTGTGGTGGTGACCATAGTCACTCTGTTGCTGGCACTGACAGTGCTGATCGCTGTCACCGTGGCCGCCAGCCGCTCCAGACGGCCGGCAGGCAGTGAGGACGGCACCGAAGCCGGTACCAGTGCCGGTACGACCCAGGATGCCTTCGCCGACGGGGAGGCCACCCAGCCTGTATATCACGGCAATGACACCCTGCCCGTGGGTGGTGCCGAAACCACCGCCCCCCAGTCGCTGTCCCTGTCCCTGCCTGTTCAGGGCACCCTGACCAAGGGGCATGACGCTACGCTTCAGGTCTACTCCAGCACCATGGGGGACTACCGTGTCCACCTGGGTCTGGACATCGCCACGGCTGAGAATGCGCCCGTATATGCGGCGGCTGACGGTACGGTGGAGAAGGTCTGGGAGGATGCTATGATGGGTTACTGTGTGGCCCTTTCCCACGGGGACGACACGCTGTCGGTGTACAAGAACCTATCGAAGACCCTGGCTGACGGCATCGCCGTGGGTCAGACGGTCAAGGCCGGACAGCAGATCGGGTGCGTGGGTGACACCGCCACCCTGGAGATGGCTGAGGAACCGCACCTGCACTTTGAAATGACGGTGGGCGGCCTCCAGGTGGATCCGCTGGATTACTTTACCAAGGCGGATGTGGCTGTCCTGACAGCCCGGGGCAATGACCATGCCTATGAAAGCGCCGCCGTCACCGGGAGCAACGGTGCCAAATAACCGATCGGGGAATAAAAGGGCAGGGAGGCCGCCACGGGTCTCCCTGTTTTTATGGAACCGCTGATTGATTCGGTGGCACATCTTCGGCACATCTTTTCCCGCCTGCTTCTTGCCGAAAAACTCGATGTA
>CAMEON010000080.1 GCA_945929845.1 uncultured Clostridia bacterium
TGATTATCCGGTGCTACGGGGAGGTGCGGGATTCATAGGCGTCGAGCGTTTCCTCCATCGGCCGGGGAGCCAGCAGGACATACAGGGGCACCCCCTGGGCCTCCAGCGTCTCCTTCAGGCCGGACAGTGCCGCCACGCCGGCCTGGATATGCGCATCGCTGAAGTAGTCGGTATCGTTGGCCCGCTCCGTGCGGCTGAGCCAGGCGTCAAACAGGCGCACCGCCTGCTGTCCCCCGGCACCGATCAGCACCCCATCGCTCTCCCCCCGACCCAGAGCCAGGTCATACAGGCTCCGCAGACCCACCATGGCCCGCCGCAGGGGGAACTGGTCGGAACAGTAGTCGGTGAAGTCCGCCGTCACCGTACCGTCCAGCCACCCGGACAGGGAAAATGACGGCAGGGTCTGGAGGGCACGGTTCTCGTCCTCGGAAAAATCCTTGTCCGGCAGGATCCAGAAGGAGACCCCCAGTCCGAACAGGAGGCAGAGGAACAGCGCACATATCGCAATATTGAGCTTGTGTTTCATATCCACCTCCGTCAGAAATGAAAGTACAGAAACGGGCTGTAGGTGCCGCCCACCATGCAGGCTATCGAAAGCACCAGCAAAAGCAGGAGCAGTACCGGCTCGGCCAGAGCGGCGGCTTTATAGCGGCCGGTCAAAGCCGACCATAGCCGAGCCGGGTAGGGCGTAGCCGCCGCCACCCCCAGGATCAGCAGGGGCAGGGCGTGGAGGATCTGCCAGTTGACCGTGGCGGTGGTCAGACCCACGGTGCCTGCCCCCCACAGGCTGGCAATGACAGAAACGGCGGCGTGCAGGTCGGTATGATCGAACAGCATCCAGCCGATCCCCACCAGGAGCAGAGCCCAGACATGACCCAGCACCCGGGTGGCTCGGTTCTTCTCAAACACCGGGAGCAGGAAAGCCTTCTCCACCACCAGGATGACCAGATAGAACACGCCCCACAACACGAAGTTCCAGGAGGCTCCGTGCCACAGCCCTGTCAGAAGCCAGACCACGGCCAGGTTGAGGTACTGCCGGGCCTTCCCTTTCCGGTTGCCCCCCAGGGGGATATAGACATAAGCCCGGAACCAGGAGGACAGGGTAATGTGCCACCGCCGCCAGAAGTCAGTCACGCTGGAGGCCAGGTAGGGGTAGTTGAAGTTCTCCGGAAATTCAAAGCCCAGCATCCGACCCAGGCCAATGGCCATATCGGAGTAGCCAGAGAAGTCAAAGTAAATGTGCAGGGTGTAGCAGATCACCATCATCCAGCCGCCCAGCACCGTCGCTTCAAACTCCGCCGCCGTACCAAAGTAGGCGTACAGGGCGGCCAGCGTATCCCCCAGCAGGATCTTCTTCCCGAAGCCCACGGCAAACCGCCGCACCCCGGCGGCAAACTTGTCCACTGTGTGGCTCCGCCCGGTCAGCTGAGAATCTATGTCCCGGTACCGGACGATGGGTCCGGCGATGAGCTGGGGGAACAGGGCCACATAGGTGCCAAAGGAGACATAATTCCGCTGGGTGTCGGCCTCCCCCCGGTACAGGTCAATGGAGTAGGACATGATTTGAAAGGTGTAAAAGGAAATACCGATGGGCAGCTCCACCCCCTCCAGCGGGGTCAACACCCCGGCCAGTGCCGGGATGCGGGTCAGGTTCTCAATGAAGAAATTGGTGTACTTGAAGAACAGGAGCAGACCCAGGTTCACCGCCAGGGAAAGGATCAGCCATCCCCTGGCCCGCCGCCGGTTGGTCTCCCTGTACTTCCCGATGGGAAAGCCGCAGGCATAGGCCACGGTGACGGAGATCAGCATGACGACGATATACACCGGTTCCCCCCAGCCGTAGAACAGCAGGCTGGTCAGAAACAGCACCAGGTTCCGTCCCCGCCGGGGCACCAGGTAGTAGATGGCCAGCGTCAGGGGCAGGTATATGAACAGGAATACCGTGGACGAAAAGATCATGGACAGCCCTCTCCTTGCGTCTGCTCCTCACGCTTTCCGGGGAACAGTGCCTCCGACACCTTCACCACATCCCCCGCCCCCATGACCACCACCACATCCCCGGGGCGTGCCACCGCCCGGACGGCGGCGGCGGCCTGTGCGGGGGAGGGGCAGTAGGATGCCCGCTCCCCCAGGTCGGCGGCAAGACCGGCGGAGGACACGCCCAGGGTGTCGGTCTCCCGGGCGGCGTATATGTCAATGAGGAATACCCGGGACGCCCGCCCAAAGGCGGTGAGGAAGTCCGGGTACAGCCGGGCGGTGCGGCTGTAGGTGTGGGGCTGGAATACGCAGATCAGCTCCCCCGGGGTGCCGTCGGGATGGGTACCGCACAGGGCGGCGGCACCGTCCAGCGTGGCCCGTATCTCGGTGGGATGGTGACCGTAGTCGTCATACACGGCGGCCCCGCCGATCTGCCCCCGGTACTCCATGCGCCGGGACACCCCCTCAAAGCGGGCCAGACCGTGCAGGATGGGTGCCCACTCCAGCCCGCAGACCCGGGCAGCGGCGGCGGCGGCCAGGGCGTTGTACACCTGGTGCAGGCCGGGAACGGACAGCTGCACCTCTCCCCAATCCTCTCCCTCCGCCATCAGGCGGAAGCAGGGCAGACCGCCCCGCAGGCATATGCGGTCGGCGAAGAAGTCCGCCTCCCGGTGCTTGGTGCTGAAGGTGATCACCCGCCCGGTCTTCCCGGCGGACAACGCCCGCCCGGCGGCCCGGCTGACCGTCTCATCATCGGCGTTGACCACCGTCACGCCCCCCGACCCGGTCAGCCCGGCAAAGGCGGCGAAGGAATCTTGGATCTGGGCAAGGCTTTTGAAGTAGTCCACATGCTCCCACTCCGCCCCCAGCAGTATCGCCACCGTGGGCTGGAAGTCCAGGAAGGAGTCCATGTACTCGCAGGCTTCAAAGATGAAGTGCTCCTGCCCGCCCAGGCGGAAGGCCCCACCCAGGGGACGGTACTCCGCCCCAATGAGCACGGTGGGATCGGCCTCGGCGTCCATGAACAGCCGGGCGCACATGGATGTACAGGTGGACTTGCCGTGCATCCCGGCCACGCCCACCCGGTTTTTGTAGGCTGTCATCAGCCACCCCAGGTAGTCCGCCCGGGACACGCAGGGAATGTGCCGCTCCCGGGCGGCCACATACTCCGGATTGTCCCCGGATATGGCTACGGTGTAGACCACCAGGCCGCAGTCGGCAGGCAGGTTGGCGGCATCATGACGGTAAAAGACTGGGATCCCGGCGGCCTCCAGCCGGGCTGTCACCGGGGAGGGGGCGCGATCCGAGCCGCAGACAGCGTGTCCGGCCCGGGCGGTCAGGTAAGCCAGCGAGGACATCATGACCCCGCCGATACCGATAAAGAAAACCGAACCGGCGGCGGCCGCATAGGCGGACAGGCGGGTCGGGCCTTCGTGGGTGTTGACAACAGACATGGACATTCTCCTTTTTCTATGGATGCGAGGAGTACGCTGGGGGCTTTTTGTAAGAAGCCCCCAGACCTCCAAGAATTTTCAAATCATGTATTGTGTATGGTTCGGAGCGTTATTCTTCCATTTTTTCTGCTTTTTCCCGGAGAATCAGTGTTACGGGTACCCCAGGAAGCAGAAACGCCTTCGCTGAGCGTTGCTTTGACCCCATCGCCCCGCTCTACAGTGGAAAAGGGAGCGTACTACAAGGGTTAGTGAACTGCAACCTATTTCAAAGGTTTGACGATATAACAGTTCGACCATTCAAAGGGAGCGCAGGCAGGCGGAACAGAACACCTCCCCGGGTGAAAGAAAAGTCACCTTTTCTGAATGAATGTTCACAAAAAGATTGCAAAACCTTTGAATGTACTTCACATTAGTTGTTTATACTGTATTCATCCGCAAGGCACACTAAATTATGGCAACGGAGGTGCGAATTTATGCAGATTACGGATATTAAAGTAAGAAAGTTATTTACAGACGGCCCGATGAAAGCCATCGTTTCCGTCACATTTGACGGCCAGCTGGCCGTACACGACATCAAGGTGATCAATGCACGGGACAAGTTCTTTATCGTGATGCCCAGCCGCAAGAATCCCGATGAGACCTTCCGCGACATCGTACATCCCATCAACTCCCAGTTCAGGAGCGTTCTGGAAAGTGCCGTGATCCAGGCTTACCATCAGGCCGTGGCCGAGGCTGAAGCCGCCGCCGCAGAGGCAGGAGCCGCCGAGGAAGCCGACGCACCCGCCGAGGAGACAGAAGTCTGAGACTGGCAGGCAACAGAGAACAGAGAGCCGGAGAACAGGCCCGGGGTCATCCCCGGCCTGTTTTTTTGCGTGATCCGCTCCGCCGGGGGGCATCGGTCATCCGATCTGCCCGATGCCGAAGAGCACCTGCCCCGCCTGCACGGTCAGCGTGCCGAAAGTATGGGGGTAGAACCCCACACTACCCGGATTGCACAAAAGCAATGGGCGTGAGGCACGGAGGGTATGGGCACCGGGCGGTACATCCGGCCCAGCGTGTATCTCAATCGCCTCGTGGGTGTGGCCGAAGACCAGCACATCCGCCCGGCACCGCTCGGCATAGGCTACCGCCGCCCCCAGGCCGTGCTTGACCCCCTGGCGGTGCCCGTGGGTCAGCAGGATGCGCACCCCGGCCAGGGTGACAAACTCCTCCTCGGCGTACCTGCCCCCCGTCACATCCCAGTCGCAGTTTCCCCGGACGGCATACAGCGGGCAGGACAGGGACAGCCCGTCCAGATCCCGAAGTCCGTCGCCGGCAAACAGCACCGCATCCGGATCTGTGAGGCGGATCGCCTCCCGGAGCATTTCCACCCGTCCGTGGGAATCAGATACTGTCAGTATATTCATGAAAAGCCCCCTGTGTTTTCGCTCGGACATGCCGTCATGATGATAGTATATCACGAAACCGCCGGTTTGTCCATCGCTTTTTGACGAATTCACACATTTTTCTCTCATAGCATACCCTTATGACAGCCGTACCGATCACACCGGCCGAAACCGGCTCGGCGAGGTCGCAATCTGCACGGTACAAAGGAGATCCGGGTATGCAACTGGACAGGAAAAGCCTTGATCGCTTGTTGAATCTCAGTGACGACCAGCTGCGGATGCTGCTGCGCAGGCTGTTGTCGGAAAACGGAGTGGATCCCGGCACCGTCCCCCTGGAACAGCTGAACATGGGGAAGCTGCGGGAGGCTTTGCGGGGAGCCACCGATGAGGATATTGCCGGGTATATGGCACTGCTCTCCGCCCTTGGCAACCGAGGGGGGGCTGGCCCCCAATGACCCAACCCTATGACACCGGCGGCCTTCGCCCCGCCACGGATGCCCCCACGGCCGGGGATGTTCCCCCCGCCACGGCCGGAGCACCGGAATCCCCCGCCACCCTGCTGGAGCGTCTTCTGAAGGAGGTGGAGAACACCCCCGGAGACAACAGTAACAGCGGGGACAATAGCAACAGGGGAAGCGGCCAGACACCGCCCCAGGCAGACCCTGCCGCCTCTCCTGGCAGTGGGGGGAATCCGACCGGCGGCCCGGCATACAGCCCGGCAGGCGGTGCGACAGGTAGCCCGATGAACGGTCTGATGGGTTCCCTGCTTTCTCACCCCGAGCTGTTGCAGACCATCCCCACCCTGATCAGCACCCTGGGGCCTATGATGCGCACCGGTAGCTCCGGGACACCCGGCGCGGGCATCGGCGGGCGCACAGGCGGGGACGCAGGCGGACGCACCGGGGGAGATCCCGGAGGCAAGCCGGGCGGGGGTGCCCACCCCGGCGGTGGCTTTCACCCCGACCGCCACACACCCCTTCTGAAGGCCATCAAGCCCTACCTGGGGCCGGAGCGCAGGCAGGCACTGGAGACCATGATCCAGCTCTGTCAGGTCTGGGACACCCTACAGGATCTGGGCATCTCCCTCCTGCCCCCCGCCGCAGACAACCGGGGCACCCAGCCCCCGCCCCCGTCCGGGAAGGAGGGATGATCATGTACAGCCGGATCCCACGCAAGCCGCCCCGCCCCTTCGGGGAGCCAAGCTACCGCCGCACGGTGATGCCGCCCCCCAACTACAGCGGCAATGCCTTCCCCACCCAGCCGCCAACAGATGACCTCCTAGATCGGGAGGATCTCCCGGATCTGCCGGACAGTGATGCCCTACCGATCCGCCAGCCGGAGAATGGGCAGGATACCGTGACCCCCCGGTTCGGAGATCTGCCTCGGGTCAGCACCCTGCCCGGCGGGCAGGGTCGGAACAGCTTATGGCAGGAGGGCCAGGACATGGACATGGACATGGAAACAGAGCCGGTACATGACGCATACGGTACCGGCACAGACACCCCCGCAGACACCCCCGGGGAGGACTGGGGGCGGGACAGCCGCTCCCCCGGCGGCGGAGAAGGCTCACCGTCCGCCATCGCCCTGCCTGCCCGACAGGAGCCTGCCCGACAGGCGGCGTCCGACACCGTGCCAGCCACGCCCTCCCTGTTCAGCCACACCCATTTCCCGCTGGGACACGGGCTGGGTCAGGAGGAACTGCTGATCCTGGGGCTTTTGCTGTTCCTCCTCCATGAGGACGGAGCCGAGGGGAAGAGCGGGGACAACGACCTGGCCGAGACCCTGCTGCTCCTGGGCATCCTCCTGTTCTGCGGGTAAGGTCATGCCACACCCCGGGTCACATCGGATGGGGAGTATACACATAAGGAAAAGCCGCCATATCCATAGGGAAAGGGCCGGTGCACAAAGACAGACACCAGCCCTTTTCGTTACAGTCCAGCCACTCCGCAACACGCTCCCTCGGGCCACTGATACTGAAATATGACACGACAACATTCCGAACCATTCACAATATATGTGTTGAAAGTCTTTGAAGGGGTCTGGGGGGACTTTC
>CAMEON010000081.1 GCA_945929845.1 uncultured Clostridia bacterium
CTTCTCCGCCGGGGAAGAGGACGGTAGTTCCCGGCGTAAAAAACTCTTATCTCCCTCCTTCCCCGGCGGAAAAGGGGGAGAACCTATATTCTTTCGCAAGGGGCTTCGCACCTTGCATCCCTGCCTGTTATGCTGGATACCAGCCGTGCTGACCGGATGTAGGATAACGCCGGGCGCATTTGCAGGGGTGCTCCTTCTCCGCTGGGGAAGAGGACGGTAGTCCCCGGCGTAAAAAAACTCTTATCTCCCCCCCCTTTCCCGGCGGAAAAGGGGGAGGTCTATGGGATGCATAATATCATGGAAGAAACCAGATACATTACAGTCATGCCCCCGAACTGTAACATTTGATCATATGGATGAGTGCCTGTTGTTTTATTGTCCCTTGACAGCAATGCCTCCATGTGATATAATCCCACTGCATATACGGGGTTCGCTTTCGGATGTAATGCCCCGTCACCTGTGGGAAGGAGTAAGATCACAGTATGAAATTCAGTGATTATAAAGATCGTGTCAGGGCATGCTGGCTTGGCAAAAACATCGGCGGTACGCTTGGAGGCCCCTTTGAGGGTTATCGGGGCGTTTTTGACATTACCTACTACACCCACCGTCTGGAAGACGGCGTCCTGCCCAATGACGACCTGGATCTCCAGCTCGTTTGGCTGATCGCAGCGGAAGCATTCGGTAAAGCGGTCACTTCGGAAGTGCTTGGAGAATACTGGCTGACCTACATCCCCTGCGATTGGTCTGAATATGGTGCCGGAAAAAATAACCTCCGTGCAGGCTTGCGCCCACCTGTATCCGGCGCATTTCGGAATCCATATAGCGAAAGCAATGGAGCCTTTATACGCAGTGAGATCTGGGCATGTCTGAATCCGGGGGCACCGGAACAGGCGGCAAAGTATGCCTTTGCGGATGCCAGTGTGGATCATACGGGAGAGGGAGTATACGGCGAGATCTTCTGTGCCGCGGTAGAGAGTGCGGCGTTCGCTGTCAGCGACATTCCCACGCTGATCCGGATCGGAATGTCCTTCATCCCGGATGATTGCCTGTTGGCAAAATGCATCCGCCTTGTCGCAGATTGCCGGGAATCCGGCTTGGACTGGCGTGAGGCACGGAAAAAGCTACTGCTGTTCGCTCCGTCTCCTTTCGGTCTGCGGTACATTTATGACAACAATATTCCCGAGCAAAATCCGGAACCGGATATTCCGATGGGAACGGTGGGACACGATGCCGCCACCAATGTAGCCCTTTCCGTTATCGGCCTCCTTTATGGCGAGGGAGATTTCACCAAAAGTCTGTGTATTGCAGCCAGCTGTGGGGAGGACACCGACTGTACCGCCGGCTTTATCGGTGCCCTGATGGGCATTCTGCGTGGATGCGGTGGTATAGAAGAACGGTGGATCCAGCCGATTGGCGATGAGATCAAGACCTGCACATTGGATCTGACCAAGGGCGGCGTGGCTTCCACGGTGACACAGCTGACGGAACGGGTCACGCGTCTCATGCCGACTTTTCTTCCGGAGCGTCTGTCCTACCCGACTGGCGGAGAACCGGAGCTGGCTCTGCCGTCATCCGATGCGTTTTTCCGCCCATTGAAAACAGGACTGTTCGAATATGTAGACAAGCGCCTCTTTTTGCAGACCCAACCGCTGTTCGTCCGTGCCGAGGGCATTCTGTATGATGCGCAGATCAGCTTTGAGGATGTCACCTACACGCCCTGCGTCCCAATCCCCTTGAAACTGACTATCCTGACAAAGCAGCCACAGCAACAATGGGTTCGCATGAAATGGTATCTGCCTGTCGGATGGCAGGTGTCCACCGGATCGGAAGGGTGGGTCTGCGCCGATCAGTACACAGGAAAAACATGCCTGACCGAGCAGAGTCTGACCCTGGTGCCGGACGGCACTGTTGGCGGGCGGGAGGATATTCTCCTCGAACTGCGGGCGGAGGGGCATCCGTCCCGCCTCTGGATCCCGCTTACCTTCTTCCGCAAGTAAGCCATCTCGCATCTGGTTCCTGCGGAAAAACAGCAAGCAAATACTTTTGGAAAATTCTTGGAGTCTATTCTCCCGTAGTCCTACCCGAACTGTCACGCATGGTAGCCGAAAATTTTTCAAATCACACACGCCCCCTTGATTTTCGGCACGGATTGTGGTAGAATAATAGCAAAAAGAAAAAGTAGCACAGCTTCAAGAGGCTGTCGAAAGGATGGGTAAACACACATGGCTCTTGTTACAACCAAGGATATGTTCAGGAAAGCATACGAAGGCGGGTACGCCATCGGTGCCTTCAACATCAACAATATGGAGATCATCCAGGCGATCACCGAGGCGGCCGCCGAGGTGAAGTCTCCTGTCATCCTGCAGGTGTCCGCCGGCGCACGCAAGTATGCGAAGCACGCCTACCTGATGGCGCTGGCTCAGGCCGCCGTTGCTGACTCCGGCATTGACCTGGCTCTGCACCTGGATCACGGCGCTGACTTTGACATCTGCAAATCCTGCATTGACGGCGGGTTCTCCTCGGTCATGATCGACGGCTCCAAGCACAGCTTTGAGGACAACATCGCCCTGACCAAGAAGGTGGTGGAGTACGCCCACGCCCACGGTGTGGTGGTGGAGGGCGAGCTGGGCAAGTTGGCCGGCATCGAGGACGATGTGCATGTGTCCGCCGAGGATTCCTCCTACACCCGCCCTGAGGAGGTGGAGGAGTTCGTCACCCGCACCGGCGTGGACTCCCTGGCCATCGCCATCGGCACCTCCCACGGTGCCTACAAGTTCACCCCCGAGCAGTGTACCCGCAACGCCGACGGCGTGCTGGTTCCCCCGCCTCTGCGCTTTGACATTCTGGAGGAGATCTCCCGCCGTCTGCCCGGCTTCCCCATCGTGCTCCACGGTGCTTCCTCGGTGCCCCAGGAGTTCGTCAAGGAGATCAACAGCCTGGGCGGAAAGATGCCGGATGCCATCGGGATCCCGGAGGAACAGCTCCGCCGTGCCGCATCCATGGCCGTCTGCAAGATCAACATTGACTCGGATATCCGTCTGGCTATGACCGCCGCCATCCGCCGCACCTTCGCAGAAAAGCCCTCCGCCTTTGACCCCAGAGAGTACCTGGGTGCCGGCCGGGAGGCAGTGAAGGCCATGGTCAAGCACAAGATCGTCCATGTGCTGGGCTCTGACAACACCCTGTGAGCAGGCGGAAAGCCATGTACTATTCCTATAAGTATCAAACCAACTGGCATGACACCGATCCGTACGGCTACCTGCGCCCCACCCGCATCCTGACCTACATGCAGGAGACAGGCAACCGGCAGTGCCGGGCTTACGGTATGGATCTGGATGCCCTGTTCCGCCGGGAGCGCAAGGGCTTTCTGCTCTCCCGGCTCCGGATGTGGCTGAACGCCCCCCTGCACGCCTATGAGGAGCTGGAGGTACAGACATGGTGCCCGCCCTCCCGGGGGCTGACCTTCCTGCGTTGTTTCCGACTGCTGCGGGACGGGGTGACGGTGGGGGAGGCTTCCTCCACCTGGGCCTTCATGGATGCCAATACCAAGTCGCTGGTCAAGGTATCGGATGTCCATGCGGACTTTCCGACGGGAGACCCGGTGGACGAGGCCCCCTTGCCAAAGCCGGTGCGCCTGTCCGCTTCCCTGCCCATGGAAACAGCCGGTCAGCGGCAGATCATGTACAGCGATGTGGACTTCAATGGCCACATGAACAACACCCGGTACCCGGATATGGTGTGCGATTTCCTGCCCCCCGAGGCCATGGCGGGCAAGTGGCTCCGGCAGATGTCCCTCTCCTACATGCGGGAGGCCGCCCTGGGGGACACCCTGTCGGTCAGCCGCCTGCCGGTTCCGGACAGGGAGGGAGCCTTTTGGCTCCGTGCCTCCGGTGCGGACGGCAGTGTATGCTTTGAGGCCGAAATGGATTTTGCCGGGGAGTAACGGGCCGTGCCGGGTCGTCGGTCACCCACAGATGGCGTACTTTCCTTCAGAATTGCTACTATAGCTATACGGGAGCGTACTACATATGAAAAAATTTTACATCGCATTCTTACTGCTGGTCTCGCTGTGGCTGTCCGCCTGCCAGACAGGTATGGGCACACAGCCCGCAGATACAACTGACACAACGGAGGGGACGACGGCGACAGTCACTGACACCTCTGCCGATACCCTGCCCGTTACAGACGCAGATACCCGGGAAGACGCTTCCCTGCCCGGTCAATCTGCGGAGCAGACCGAGCCGCCGGCTCCGGAAACCTCCCATGCGACGGAAATGCGTGTCACCCGGGGCGACCTGTCCATATACGGAAAGCTGTACACCCCCGAGGGGGCAGAAGGAAAATATCCGGCTGTGATCCTTTCTCACAGTGCCAACATGACCTGCGACTCCATGAACTCCTACTGCCAGCGGCTGGCCGCCATGGGCTATGTGGCCTACGCCTTTGACTTCTGTGGCGGGAGCAAGAACAGCCGCAGTGACGGCGACGAGGCGGACATGACGGTCTTCACCGAGGTGGAGGATCTGGAAGCGGTGCTGGAGGCGGTTCGGGGGCTGGACTGCGTGGATAGTCAGTCGGTGTACCTGTTCGGCACCAGCCAAGGCGGGCTGGTCTCCGCCCTGACCGCCGCCGCACACCCCGATGCTGTGCGGGGGTTGATGCTCTTCTATCCGGCCTTCAACATTGCGGAGCTGGCTGAGAAGTTTGGTTCCTTCATGGGGGGAAATGAGGAAAACCTGTACATCTCCACCTTACAGGGTTACGATGTGTACGAACACATCAAGCCCTATACGGGGGATGTGCTGATCGTACACGGTACCAAGGATTTCATTGTCCCGTCGTCCAGTGTGGAGAAGGCCGCCGACCTGTATGAGCACTGTGAGCTTCACTTGATCGAGGGTGCTTCTCACGGCTTCAACAAGGAGAATTACGCCATGTTCGGAGACTATGACCAGGAATCCTGGGCGTATGTAGTGGCCTATCTGGAGGAGCACGCCGGAGACGGAGCATAAAGGCTACGGGGGCACAGACACCGTGCCATCATACGGAAACGGGCTGACGCACACCCATGCGTCGGCCCGCTTTTTTCGCCGTTTGATGAAAAAGGGCTGCTGCCGGAAGGCAACAACCCTTTTTATTTTCATTTTCATATGTTTGCACTGGTTTTTGCAACGGCAGATCACTTGCGCAGGGAGAGTACATTCTTCTCGTACTCCTGGATCTCCTTGTACCAGCAGGCACCCCCGGGCACATTGTTCCGTGCGCAGAACTCGTTCCACACATCGCCCAGGGGCAGGAGCTTGTACTCCTCCTGGAGCAGCAGCAGTCTGGAGGTGTCGCCCTCGTCCTGGAGCTTCTTCAGATCCTCGTTGGGTGTCAGCAGGGCGTTGAGGATGGCCTTCTGTACATTTCTCATACCGATGACCAGTGCGCCCACACGGTTGATGGAGGCATCAAAGTAGTCGGTAGCCAGGAACACACGATCCAGGGCGTTGCAACGAACCACTTCCTTCATCATCTCACGGGTCTCGTCGTCGAAAGCGACCACATGGTCAGAGTCCCAACGGATGGGGCGGGTGATGTGCAGGGCGATCTTGTCGTTGAAGACCAGCAGAGCCGGGATCTTGTCCGACACCACCTCGGTGGGATGGTAGTGGCCGTTGTCCATCAGGGGAGTGATGCCACGGGTCATGGCGTAGGACAGGGCGAACTCGGCGGAGCCTACGGTGTAAGCCTCCACGCCGATGCCGAAGACCTTGGACTCCACGGTCACATAGACCTTGGACTTATCGTAGCCGCAGGCAAGGATCTGGTCGATGGAATCAGCGTACCGCATCCGGGGGCCAAGGCGGTCAGCGGGGACATCCTTGGAGCCGTCGCCGGTCCAGATGTTCATGACGCAGGGGTAGCCGGTCTCATTGGCGAAGTACTCGGAGATGCGGATGCAGGCAATGCCGTGACGGATCCAGAACTGGCGGATCTCCTCGTCCGGGCTGGAGAGTGTCAGGCCGTTTGCCTTGGGATGGGAGAAGAAGGTGGGGTTGAAGTCCAGGCCGCAGTGATGAGCCTTGGCAAACTCCACCCATCTCTTGAAGTGACGGGGCTGGATGGTGTCCCGGTCGATGGTCTCCCCGGGCTCGGCAATGGCATAGTTGGCATGGACATTGATCTTGTGGGTGCCGGGGATCAGGGACAGAGCCTTGTCCAGGTCAGCGAAGACTTCGTCCGGGTTGCGTGCGCCGCCGGGATAGTTACCGGTGGTCTGGATGCCGCCGGACAGGGTGCCGGTGCCCTCAAAGCCACGGACATCGTCTGCCTGCCAGCAGTGCATGGAAATGCGGGTCTCCTGGAGCTTGGCCAGGGCAGCCTCGGTGTCTACGCCGATCTTGGCATAGATCTCTTTCGCCGACTCATAGCGTTCTTTCTGATTCATAGGATCCTCCTGTGTGGTATGTATTGTAAGTAAAGCAAGCCGTCAGGGACGGTTTTCCGCCCGCAGACTGATACGGCTTCATTATACAGTATTTTTCCGCTTTTGGCAAGGGGTTTTGCAAAAATAGTTGCAAAATTCGTTTGGGGGGGAGTACGGGGAATACGGGAGCCGTAAAAAAAGTCCCCCGCAGAAAAGGTAAAATAAAAAGGGCAGCGTTTT
>CAMEON010000082.1 GCA_945929845.1 uncultured Clostridia bacterium
CTTTTGGCATTTTGCATAAAATTTTGATGGGCGTGAGGGGTAGGTGAACTGTAACGGCTGAACTGTGACAACGCACTGGCTCCTCCCGTTTTGCCCTTGACAAATGCTTTGTAAAATGGTACAATACCTGTGAAAAATACCGAACAGGAGTATGTTGTACCATGCTGAAGCGATTCATAAAATACTACAGGCCACACCGGGTGGTGTTCACCCTGGATATGCTGGCCTCCCTTTTGGTGTCGCTGGTGGGCATTGTGTACCCCATCGTCACCCGCACCATGCTCAACGACCTGATCCCGGAGAGGAAGTACCGGCTGATCGTCCTGTACGGCCTGGGGCTGTTGGGGCTGTATATCCTGCGGCTCTTGCTGAACTATTTCATTCAGTACTACGGCCATGTCATGGGCGTGCGGATGCAGGCTCAGATGCGGTCGGACATGTTCCGCCACCTGGAGACCCTGCCGTACAGCTTCTATGACAACCATGAGACAGGTAAGATCATGTCCCGCATGACCAACGACCTGATGGACATCAGCGAGCTGGCTCACCACGGGCCGGAGAACATTCTGATCTCCTCCATTTCCATCATCGTCGCCTTTGCGTACCTGTCCACCATCAACATCTGGCTGACCCTCATCATTTTCGCTTGTGTCCCCTTCCTGTTGCTGGCCGCTCTCATCCTGCGCAAGCGGATGAAGGATGCCTTCATGCGGAGCCGGGTGTCCGTCGGGCGCATCAACGCCTCCCTGGAGAGTAGCGTGTCCGGCATCCGTGTCACCAAGGCCTTCACCAACCGGGAGAAGGAAGAGGAAAAATTTGAGGTGGGCAACCGGGAGTTCGTGGAGGCCCGCTCCGATGCGTACAAGGCCATGGGTCAGTTCCATTCGGCCACCTCCTTTATCACCGATGTGTTCAATGTGGTGGTGCTGATCGCCGGGGGGCTGTTCCTGTACGGTGGCTCCATCGAGCTGGGAGACTACACCGCTTTCATCGTGTCGGTGAATATGTTCATCTCTCCGGTCATGACCCTCATTAACTTCATGGAGCAGTATCAGAATGGCGTCACCGGGTTCCAGCGGTTCACCGAGATCATGGATGTGGCTCCGGAGAAGGACGCACCGGGGGCCACGCCCATTGACCGGGTGGAGGGAGACATTCAGTTCAAGGATGTCACCTATGGCTATGAGGACGGCAAGCCGGTGCTGGATCATGTCAGCCTGCACATCAAAAAGGGAGAGACTTTCGCTCTGGTCGGCCCCTCCGGCGGGGGAAAGACCACCATCTGCCACCTGATCCCCCATTTCTACGACTGCCCGGACGGGGAAATATTCATTGATGGCAGGGAGCTGCACACCATCACCGCCGAGTCTTTGCGGAAGAACATCGGCATTGTCCAGCAGGACATCTACCTGTTCAATGCCTCCATCCGGGACAACATCCTGTACGGTCGGCTGGATGCCACCGAAGCCGAGGTGGAGGAAGCGGCACGCCGGGCCAACATCCATGACTACATCATGTCGCTGGAGGACGGGTACGACACCGTTATCGGCGAGCGGGGCGTGCGCCTGTCCGGCGGTCAGAAACAGCGGTTGAGCATCGCTCGGGTGTTTCTGAAGAATCCGCCCATCCTGATCCTGGACGAGGCCACCAGTGCCCTGGACAACACCACCGAAATACTCATCCAGCAGGCACTGGATCAGCTGTGTGTGGGGCGGACTACGCTGGTGGTGGCCCACCGGCTGTCCACCATCCGGAACGCCGATGAGATCGCCGTCATCTCTGACGGACACATCGTGGAGCAGGGGGATCATGAGGCCCTGATGGAAAAAGGCGGGCTGTACAGTCAGCTGTACAACCTGCAATTCCGGGTGGAGAACGGCTTGCAGTAAAACCGATGGTACACACAGAAAACAAGGGAACCGCTGATTTATTCGGCGGCACATCTTCGGCACATCTTTTCCCGCCTGCTTCTTGCCGAAAAACTCGATGTACATCCAGTACATCTTGCGTTTTTCGCAATCGCAGACGAAAAAAACTGTACCGAATCTGTACCACCTCATGAAATCAGCGCTTCCCAAGAAAAGCACAGGAGGATCACCAACATGATGAAGATCGGTATTGAGAGCGGAGCCTACCTGGACAGGTATGGCTTTGCGGAGGGTCTTGCCCGCATGAAGACCCATGGTTATGAGGCACTGGACTATCAGAGCTTCGCAGACACCGAGACAGAGCTGTTCCGGGTCAGCGAGGCGGAATTTGAGCGTACCCTGCGGACACAGCGGGCGGCCATCGAGGACGCCGGTATTGAGATCACCCAGACCCACGGCCCCTGGCGTTGGCCGCCCCGGGACTTCACCGAGGAGGATCGGGCGGAGCGGTTTGAGAAAATGGCCAAATCCATCCGGGGGACGGCCATCCTGGGGTGCAGGAATTTCGTGATCCACCCCATCATGCCCTTCGGGGATGATCGGGATCCGGAGCCGGAGCGGCTGTGGGACATGAACCTTGCGTTCATGAGCCGTCTGGTGGAGGTGGGTCGCTCCTGCGATGTGGTGGTCAATTTTGAGAATATGCCCATGATCGCCCTGTCCATATCCCGGCCGGAGGCTATCCTGCGCTTTGTGAAGACGGTGGACAGTCCCTTCTTCAAGGTCTGCCTGGACACCGGGCACTGCGCCGTCTTCGGTGATTCCCCCGCCCAGGCGGTGCGCCTGATCGGCAAGGAGTACCTGGCCACCCTGCACATCCACGACAACAACGGGCACAGCGATCTGCACTGGAATCCCTACACCGGTGTCATCGACTGGGACGACTTCTCCGCCGCCCTCCGGGAGATCGGCTTTGAGGGTGCCGTGTCCCTGGAGACCGCCGCCCCCGGGCGCATCCCCCAGGACATCCGGGAGCCCTTTGAGCAGGGTCTGTTTCACATGGCCCGGCGGATCGCCGGACGGTGAGTACGGAGGAGTACGGAGGAGTACGGGAAATACGCCGGGGAACCCGAAGTTTGCCATACGGCAAACTTCGGGTTCCCCGGCCCCCTTCAAAGACTTTTAAAGCATTTATTTTGTTCTGTCCGGACGGCTGAACTGTAGTTACAGTTCACCTACCTCCACAGTACGCTCCCTTTTTTGCCGTAGAGCGGGGCGAGGGGCCCCCGCGAAGGCGTTTCTGCTGTTTTGGGCGACAGTAACGCTGGATCCCCGGAAAAGCGATAACAAAAATATGACAGAATAATGCTCCGAACAGTACACAATACATGTTTTGAAAGTTCTTGAAGGGTGTGGGAAACTTCTTTCAAGAAGTTTCCCACCGCATCCCCCGTCCCCCGGCTGAACTGTAACGGTTCCCCGTCGAATGATGACGGAATCTGAACCAAACCTCTTGCAAGTCGGGACAGACTGTGCTATAATAGGTAAGGGGAGCATAGAAATGACTATGCGGGAGGCGTGCCGGTGCCGGGCAAGCCCCATTCTTTAAGGAACCGCTGATTGATTCGGCGGCACATCTTCGGCGCATCTTTTCCCGCCTGCATCTTGCCGAAAAACTCGATGTACCTCCAGTACATCTTGAGTTTTTCGCAATCGCAGACGAAAAAATCTGCACCGAATCTGTACCACCTCATTCAATCAGCGTTTCCTTAACAATCTGTACATACGGAGGAACTATAATGGCTAAAAAAACATTTGCTGCATCCTTTAACGGCCTGCCCAGACTGGTTCAGATCCTTCTCCTTCTGATCCCCGTGGTGAACTGGGTGGTGGAGATCCTGGTTCGCTGGTCTTCTGCCATCAGCAGAAGGAGCATCATCAGCTTGGTGGTGGCTATCCTTGTCACCTTCTTCGGCCTTGGCTTCGGTTGGCTGGATCTTGTTTGGTGCCTGCTGTTCAAGCACATGATCTTTGCCAAGGATTGATCGGCCGGTATTTTCAAAAAGTAAGAGCCCCCGGATGGCACACGGGGGCTCTGTTTTTATACAGTTGTGTATGTTCAGTCGCTTGCGTCAGGCGGACTTTTTCCTGACGATCTGCTTGATGACAAGCAGGGTACCCACGGTCAGGGCCACGCCGATCAGCAGAGAGATCACCCAGTTGTTGATTAGCGGAGCGATCAGGAAGCAGACAAAGGAGATAGCGGCCACGGTCAGGGCGTAGGGTAGCTGGGTGGCCACATGATCCACATGGTTGCACTTGGCACCGGCGGAGGCCATGATGGTGGTGTCGGAGATGGGGGAGCAGTGGTCTCCACAGACGGCACCGGCCAGGCAGGCGGAGATGCCGATGAACAGCACCGGGCTGTCGGAGGGGAAAATGTTGGTGACGATGGGGATCAGGATGCCAAAGGTTCCCCAGGAGGTGCCGGTGGCGAAGGCCAGCCCGCAGGCGACCACGAAGATGATGGCGGGGAGGAACAGATCCAGCTGTTCAGCGGCACCCTCCATGATGCCCTTGACGAACTGGTCGGCACCGAGAAGGCCGGTCATGTTCTTCAGGGAGGTGGCCAGCGTCAGGATCAGGATGGCGGGCACCATAGCCACAAAGCCCTTGGGGATGCAGGCCATGGCCTCCCGGAAGGTGACCAGACGGCGGGCGATCAGGTAGATGAATATGAGGATCAGGGCAACCAGGCCGCCCCAGGGCAGGCCGATGTAGGCATCGGTGTTGCCGAAGGCTCCGACGAAGTCTCCCTTGAAGTCCGTGCCGCCCCAGGCATCGGTGCCGAAGAAGCCGCCCACATAGAGCAGACCCAGCACGCAGGTGACGACCAGCACGGCGATGGGAAGCAGCAGGTCAATGACACGGCCCCGGCTGCTGCCCGTCGTGTCCTCGGCGTTCCCGCTTGCCTCGGGGGTGTCACTGCCGGACAGATCGCCGCCCCGGGCCTTGATCTCAAAGGAGGACATCTTGCCGTAGTCGAAGCCCAGCACTGCCAGGGTGATGATGAACACAATGGTCAGGAGGGAGTAGAAGTTGTAGGGAATGGCCCGGACGAACAGCTCAAGGCCGGAGTAGGTATCGCTCTCCACACAGCCGGACACGGCGGCGGCCCAGGAGGAGATGGGGGCGATCATGCAGATGGGCGCGGCGGTGGCGTCGATCAGGTAGGCCAGCTTGACCCGGGAGATCTTGTGCCCGTCCGTGACCGGGTACATGACGGAGCCCACCGTCAGGCAGTTGAAGTAGTCGTCAATGAAGATCAGCACGCCCAGGACAAAGGTGGCCAGCACGGCCCCCAGCCGGGTCTTGATGTGGGTCTGGGCCCAGCGACCGAAGGCCTGAGAACCGCCGGAGCGGTTGACCAGGCAGACGATGATGCCCAGCATGACCAGGAAGGCAAAGATACCGGCACTGTCGGTGATGGAGGCCACCAGGCCGTCATTGATGATGGCGTCCAGGGTGCCGGTGAAGCTACTGCGGGCGTACAGCAGGGCACCGATGACAAGACCCAGGAACAGGGAAGAGTATACCTCTTTCGTTATCAGAGCCAGGGCGATGGCGATGACAGGTGCCAAGAGTGCCCAGGCGGTGTTTTCAGCACCGGTGTCGTGGGTCAGGATGGCGGCTGTGACCACGGCGGCCAGCGCCAGTGCCAGTGCCACGGCCATGACCACCGTGCGTCTGCGGGATCGGAAATGTGTCTGCGATTGCGTTGCCATAGGCTTTGCCATAGGCTTTGCCATAGGAGAATACCTCCGGATACAGATTTCCCGGGACAGCTCACCAAGCGGTGCGGAAAAACGAAAGCGGCCCCCTGTGCAGAACGCACAAGGAGCCGCATCTGTATACCATGTCCTTACCACGGTACATCCTCTCTACGGTGTACCGTGACCATGATGCAGAAGTCAGCTTTCGGATAGCGCTCCACTTTCGTGACAGTACCGTACATCTTCTGTACGATCCCAGCGACCCGGGCGCAGGACACCCCCGGATGCTTCGGCAACAGCCCCTTTCCGCCGCAGGTGTCCTCCTGCTGACCGGCTTACTCTTGACTGCCGCACCTCTATCTCTGGATTGATGCGGCTATCATACCATAATTCCCTCACTTTGTCAATAGGAAAACCGTATTTTTTATATTTTTTCAAGAGGGGGTGTTACAGTTCAGGTGGGGGTACGGGAGAACGCCTGGGGGCTTCTTGTAAGAAGCCCCCAGACCCCCAAGA
>CAMEON010000083.1 GCA_945929845.1 uncultured Clostridia bacterium
GGACGACGGCTTTGCCACCGGCTCCTCCATCATGCCCCAGAAGAAGAACCCGGACATGGCAGAACTGGTTCGGGGCAAGACAGGCCGGGTGTACGGGGATCTGATGGCCATGCTGACGGTGCTCAAGGGTCTGCCGCTGGCTTATAACAAGGATATGCAGGAGGACAAGGAGGCCATCTTTGATGCGGTGGATACCGTCAGGCAGTGCCTGACTGTATTCCCGCCCATGCTGGCCGGGATGACGGTCAGGGAGGACAATATGCTGGCGGCGGCCAAGGGCGGATTCATCAATGCCACCGACCTCGCAGACTACCTGACGAGGAAGGGGATGCCCTTCCGCTCCGCCTACAAGGTGGCTGGGCAGACGGTGGCCTGGTGCATCCAGCACGGCCAGGTGCTGGACACGGTTCCCCTGGAGGTGTACAGGAGCTTCAGCGAGCTGATCGACGAGGATGTGTACCAGGCCATCGACCTGCATACCTGCGTGGAGACACGGATCTCGGCGGGAGGGACGGGTCTTGCCTCGGTAGAGACGCAGATCCGGTATCTGGAGCAGGTTTTGCAGGCGTGACGGCGGTCCTGTCCGACGGGTAGCTGTGGCCGGGTGATCGATCATACTCTGCGGCGAAGACGAATAGAATGAACCGGCGGGACGGAGTCTGCGCCGGTTTTTCCATAAGTATTTTACAGTTAATCAGTTACAGTTCAGGTGGGGGTACGGGAGAACGCCTGGGGGCTTCTTGATAAGAACAGCAATTGCACTGTACGCAGTGCAATTGCATGAAGTTTGCCGTACGGCAAACTTCTGAACCCAGACCCCCAAGAACTTTCAAAACAGGTATTGTGTATGATTCGAAGCGTTATTCTGTCATATATTTGTTGTCGTTTTTCCAAAGGAGCCAGCGTTGCTGATGCCCAAAACAGCAGAAACGCCTTCGCGGGGGCCCCTCGCCCCGCTCTACGGCGGAAAAGGGAGCGCACGGCGGGGGTAGGTGAACTGTAACAACGAAGACGCAAAGATTTTCCATCTTCATAAATTCCGCTTGACAAGCGGGCAACGGAATGGTATAATGAAAGGGAAATTCATCGTTTCTGAAAGAGATTTGTCACATTCCGGTGGAGAAGGAGAGTTCCTATGAGTCTGAATAATACTTGGTTCACAAAAAGAAACGGGCTCTGGCGTATTGCGTCCGTGGTGGTCCTGTTGTGTATGGTCATGGGCGTTTTTTTGCCGTTCGCCAGCCTCCGGACATCGGCGGAAACGCTACAGGATGCCGGTGCTTTAGAGGAAGGAGCAGTCAAGAACGGACTGTTCAGGGACACGGATGGGGAGATCCGCTACTATGAGAACGGCATTGCTACCTACGCCGGGTTGGTGAAAGATGAAAACGGATACATCTATTTTATCAACCAGACACTGAGGGCGGTCTATGGATATTATGCCATTTCAGAAGAATTGACCAACGGTATCATGCCTGCCGGTTTCTATGCCTTTGACGAGGATCGCCACATGGAGATCAGGAACGGGATATACACCAACGACTGGCAGGGCTATACCTACTACTTTGTGAACAGTATTCCCCAAGCAGTGGGGGTTGTCCAGGATACAGACGGCAAGTACTACTGCTTCACCACGATCTTCGGCACCAACCGCGCTGTAGAGAATTGCGACTTCTATGTGACGGAGGATCTGGCCAACGGCTTGATCACACCCGGACTGTATCGCTTTGACGAAGTCGGTGCTTTGGTTGGAAAAGGGGGCGTGGCGGTTCCTGGTTCCAAACCGGACGGGCTGTACTTTGAGGATGACGGAAGGATCCGGTACTATCAGAACGGTGTGCCAATCGCAGCCGGCCTGGTTCAGGCCGAGGATGGGAGTATATATTTCATTAGTTTGCTCCGATATGCAGTGAAAGGTTACTATGCCGTTTCGGAGGAAATGACCAATGGCATCCTGCCTGCCGGATTCTATGCATTCGGCGAGGACTACAAGTTGGAGATCCGGAACGGTATATACACCAACGACTGGCTGGGTCATACCTACTACTTTGTGAACAGTGTGCCCCAGGCGGTGGGTGTCGTACAAGATGCAGATGGGAACTACTACTGCTTTACCAAAATCGGTAGCACCAACCGCGCCGTGGAGGACTGCGAATTCTATGTGACAGAGGAAATGACCAATGGTTTGATTCCCGCAGGCACCTATCTGTTCGATAAAACCGGTATGATGATCGGTGCCGTTGAGACGGATGAATCGGAATCTGCATCCTCCGGGGCAGAGGAGACCGTCACCGTCACGGAGCCGATCACCAACCGGGAAGAGGAAACCCCTGCACCGGAGATTCCCACAGGATCTGTGACAGAGCCTGTAACAGAACCGGTAACGGGGCAGACGACGGAAACCACAGAGAACACCGGAAAGCCGGACGAAACCAAGAAGGAGGAACTTCCGCAACCGGGACAGGAGGAGACCACCTCCGAGGGCGGACAGAGCGGGAAAAAAGGATGTAAATCCTCTGCCGGACTGGGTGTCCTTGTGCTTCTTGTACCTGTGGCTTGTTTGGTGAGCCGGAAAAAGGGAAGCGGCCATCGGCATCCGTAAAAGAATATGGCTCACGGGTGGGGCAACAGGCATCCGTCCGCGCGCCCGATCCAATCATACCTAAAAGTACAGGGCTACCTCACCGATCGGTGCGGTAGCCCTGTAGTTATGGTAGGCGGGCGGGGATTCGTTTGACAACCAGTCTCCGGGTGAATCAGAGCAGGGGGATCCCGGCGGCCTCGCAGGCATGGACGGTCTGGGCATCCCAGACGGAGGACTGCACCTCGCCGATATGGGCGCACCCCATCATGAGCATACAGAGGCGGGACTGTCCGATGCCGCCGCCGATGGTCAGGGGCAGCTCGTCCCGAAGCAGCATCTGGTGGAAGGGCAGATCCCGACGCTCGGGGCAACCGGCCAGGGTCAGCTGGCGATCCAGGGACTGGGCATCCACCCGGATCCCCATGGAGGAGATCTCCAGTGCCCGACCCAGCACCTCATGCCAGAAGAAGAGGTCGCCGTTGAGTGCCCAGTCATCGTAATCCGGTGCCCGGCCGTCGTGGGGCTTTCCGGAACGGAGCTTCCCGCCGATCTGCATGATGAAGGCGGTCTTGTGCTCTGCCAGGTAGGCGTTCTCCCGCTGGGTGCTGGTCATATCGGGGTACATATCCTCCAGCTCCTGGGAGGTGATGAAGGAGACCTCGGGGGAGAGAGTGGTGCGCAGTTGAGGGAACCGCACATGGAGGGCATCGTTGGTGGCGCAGATGGCTTTGACAATGGCTCGGACGATCAGCTTCAGGTAATCCAGGTTGCGGTTCTCCCGGGTGATGATCTTCTCCCAGTCCCACTGATCCACATAGATGGAGTGGACATTGTCCAGATCTTCATCCCGGCGGATGGCGTTCATGTCGGTATACAGGCCGTTGCCCACGCTGAAGTGGTACCGCTTGAGAGCCAGCCGCTTCCACTTGGCCAGGGAGTGCACCACCTGGACGGTGCAGTCCGGAGCCGTGCCGTCCGCTCTGTCAGCCACAAGGGCGGGCACATCAAAGGAGACAGGCCGCTCGTAGCCGTTCAGGTTGTCGTTCAGGCCGGAGGCCGCCGTCACGAACAGGGGGGCGGAGACTCGCTTCAGGTTCAGGGCGGCGGAGAACTCCTGCTGGAAGGTGCGCTTGATGTGCTCAATGGCCCGCTGGGTGTCGTATTCGTCCAGGGCGGGGCGGTACCCGGCCGGAATGTCTATGTGATTCATGGCAAAACCTCTTTCTCTGTGAATGGTTCCTATCTACCCGCCCATTATAGCAGGTTTCCACAGCGATGTCAAGGTGTACCGGGAACCAATGTAAAATTTTCCGGATGTATTGACAGGCTTGCACACGCTGTGATATAATGGTTTTGCTGGTAAAGCAACTAAGGAACCGCTGATTTATTCGGCGGCACATCTTCGGCACATCTTTTCCCGCCTGCTTCTTGCCGAAAAACTCGATGTACATCCAGTACATCTTGAGTTTTTCGCAATCGCAGACGAAAAAATCTGTACCGAATCTGCGCCACCTCATTAAATCAGCGTTTCCCTAATATTCCCCAAATCAAAAAAGGAGAACGAGCATGAATCAGAGAGTGAGTATGAGAAAGCTACTTCCCTGCCTGCTGTGTGTACTGCTCCTGCTGGCCGCACCGGCGGGTGCCATCGGCAATACCTCGGCCCTGGTGAGCATTGCCAACACCATTGAGTACCCGGCTATGGGTATCGACGAGATCATGGCCGGCACCTCTGAATTCGGTGAGATCCAGGCAATTTCCGTCCCGACCCTGGACGGCGTGATCGCAAAGAACGAGTACCAGGAGATGGATCTGATCGAGGCCGCCTACTATATGGGCGTGTTCGCCTACGAGGAATACTACAGCGAGGAGGATCTGAAGAACTTTGCCATGGTGGCGGAGTCCCTGATCTCCTACTGGGGCAGCGGCTGGGACGGCACCTATCTGTACATGGCCTTTGAGGTCAACACCGCAGACATCGACTTCCACAACGGGTTGATCAACGACAATGTGTACCTGTTCGCCAACACCTGCTTCCAGATCGGCGTGGCCGCCCCGGATGCCATGGGCAACAACTACAGCGAGACCGGGTACGGCATTTCCACGGTGGCCGGCTATGAGGGAACACCGGTGTCCTTCTGCTGGCAGGGGCAGTACATTCCCCAGGACGGGGAGGACTTTGCCTGCGCCTATGACGAGAAGGAGGAGAAGGCGGTCTATGAGATCCGCATCAACCTGGGTGAGGCACTGGGCTATGCGGTGGAGTCCGGCAGTGACATCCGGATCGCCTGGGCCTACATGATCGGTGAGGGAGCCTCCAATACCACCTCCGCCCACGCCCTGATGTTTTCCCACGGCATCACCGGCCGTTTCTCGGGTAAGCAGTGCGGGTACTTCACCAAAGTGACCCTGACAGGCAACCCGGAGAATGTGGGAGAAGTGGTGGAGCCCACCGAGGAGGAGAAGCTGGAACGGGAGTACGGCATCAAGGAGACCACGGACTTCTCCAAGGAAGCCGTACAGCAGGAGTTCATCAGCATGGACAACGCCATCACCGGTGAGTCGGTGACGGAGGGCGACCGGATCTTCATGCGCTACACCGTCTCGGAGAGCGGCTCCATGTTGGTCAACACGGTGTACCCCAAGGCTGTCAACGCCAGCATCACCAAGTATATTGCCATCCGTTACCGCACATCCTCCCCCTCCATGGAAATGCTGGGCATCGCCTACAAGGATACCCACCGGAATCTGGAGTATCTGGATACGGAGCGGTATGACTGTATCTATGCCGACGGCCAGTGGCGTACCCTGGTGCTGGATATGAACGGAGACAGCGGATGGATGGAATTCCCCTCCGAGCTGGCACTGATATTGGATCAGGGTGCCATAGACATTCAGTGGATCAAGTACTTCACCGAGGATGTCTTCCTGCTGTATGAGGAGGAAGAGCCCTCCGAGCTGCCCACCGCCGGGGAGGAGGACACCGCCGAACCGGACGACACCGGAGAGGTGCCTGATCCTGCAACGGAAACGGACAGCAGAGGGAACGAGACGAAGGAGCCCACGGAGACAGACACCGACGCTGTCACGGTGGCCGAGACCGCCGCCCCCGACACTGCCGCCGCAGATACCCAGGCTGTGGCCGGCGGGAAGGGCTGTGCCTCCGTCCTCTCTGCCTCCATGCTCTCTGTGATGCTTCTTACCCTGGGCGGTGCCTGGGCATCCGGACGCAGAGGCAGGTGCAAGCATCGGTAGTTGGTAACGGTATAATCATCAAGGGAGCCTCCGGGTGGGGCTCCTTTGCTTGTTACAGTTCACCTACCTCCCGCAGTACGCTCCCTCTTCCACCGTAGAGCGGGGTCAGGGGCCCCCGCGATGGCGTTTATGCTGTTTTGGACGGCAGTTACGCTGGATCCCCGGGAAAGACGATTACAAAAATATGACAGAATAACGCTTCGAATCATACACAATACCTGTTTTGAAAGTTCTTGGGGGTCTGGAGCCGTAAAAAAAGTCCCCCGCAGAAAAGGTAAAATAAGGCAAACAAAAAG
>CAMEON010000084.1 GCA_945929845.1 uncultured Clostridia bacterium
ACTGCGACCCCTCGACCCCACGCATCCGCTCGTTTTTTGACTTTTTTACGGCTCCAGACCCCCAAGAACTTTCAAAACATATATTGTGTACTGTTCGGAGCATTATTCTGTCATATTTTTGTTGTCGTTTTTCCAGAGATCCAGCGTTGCTGTCACCCTAAAAAGCAAAAACGCCTTCGCTGAGCTTTGCTCTGACCCCCCGCCCCGCTCTTCGGCAGAAAGGGATGCGTCCTGCGGGGGTAGGTGAACTGTAACATCTCTTTACTGCCTACAGTATACCATAAAACTTGTGAACATTTCCACCATCCGTAAAAGAAAGCACCCGAAAAGAGTCACTCTTTCAGGGTGTTTTCTTTGCCCGTACAGTATATTATCCTGTTTTAAAGTTCTTGAAGGGTGTGGGAAACTTCTTTCAAGAAGTTTCCCACCGTATCCCTGCCTTACGCCCCGCCCAGGGTAGCGGCCATCACGGCCTTGATGGTGTGCATTCTGTTTTCCGCCTCACGGAATACGATGGACTGCGGGCCCTCGAACACCTCGTCCGTGACCTCCATGCAGTCCCGGCCGAACCGTTGACCCATCTCCCGGCCGATCTGGGTCTTCAGGTCATGGTAGGCGGGCAGGCAGTGCATGAAGACCGTTCCGGCCTTCCCTGTCATGGCCATCAGATCGGCGTTGACCTGATAGGGGGACAGGTCACGGATGCGCTCCTCCCAGATCTCCGCAGGCTCCCCCATGGACACCCAGATGTCGGTGTAAATGACATCCGCACCACGGACAGCCACCGCCGGGTCGGGGATAAAGCGCAACGACCCGGCGTCCTCCCCGGCCAGCTTCTCACAGGTGGCAACCAGCGCAGGGTCAGGCCGGTACTTCTCCGGACAGCAGGCAGTGAAGTGGAGACCCAGCTTGGCACAGCCCACCATCAGGGAATTTCCCATATTGTACCGGGCATCGCCCATGTAGACGAACCGGGTGCCGGCCAGGTGGCCGAACTGCTCCCGGATGGTCAGCATATCCGCCAGTATCTGGGTGGGGTGGAACTCATTGGTCAGCCCGTTCCACACCGGCACCGTGGCGTAGGCAGCCAACTCCTCCACGATGTCCTGCCCGTAACCCCGGTACTCAATGCCGTCAAACATGGCGGAGAGCACCCGGGCGGTGTCGGCAATGCTTTCCTTCTTGCCGATCTGGGAGCCGGAGGGATCCAGGTAGGTGACTCCCATGCCCAGATCCCGGGCGGCTACCTCAAAGCTACACCGGGTGCGGGTGCTTGTCTTCTCGAAGATCAGGGCGATGTTCTTGCCCTCGCACAGCCGGTGGGGGATGCCCGCCTTCTTCCTGCGCTTCAACTCGGCGGCCAGGTCAACAAGCCCCAGGATCTCCTCCCCGGTAAAATCCAGCAACTTGAGAAAATCTCTTCCCTGTATATTCACGGTCTTACCCATCCTTTCTCTGTTCCGTCCCGTCACTGTCCCCGGCGCATACAGCCAGGATCACTTCCACAGCCTGTTTGAGTTGCTCAAAGGGGATGTTCAACGCCGGGAGCAGGCGCACCTTGTCCTTGGCAGTCAGTGCCAGCACCCCCCGCTCCATACATTGGTTCACGATCTCCTTGGCCGGGCGCACCGTCCGGATGCCGATCATCAGCCCCAGGCCGGTGACATCCAGAATGCCCGCCGCTCCCCGGAGCCTGTCGAACACATACGCCGACTTCCGCCGCACCTCGGCCAACAGGGCTTCATCCAGCCGGGAGAGCACATAAAGCGCCCCGGCACAGCAGACCGGATTGCCGCCAAAGGTGGAGCCGTGCAGGCCGGGGGCAAAGACATGCTCCACCCGCTCACCCAGCAGAGTGGCTCCCAGGGGCAAACCGCCGCCCAACCCCTTGGCGGTGGTGACAATGTCCGGGGTAAAGCCGTACTGCATGTAGGCGTACAGCGACCCGCTCCGGCCGTTGCCGCACTGCACCTCGTCGGCGATGAGCAGGATGTCCCGCTCTCTGGCCACCCGGACCATAGCGTTCACAAACTCCCTGTCCAGCGGCAGGACACCACCCTCTCCCCGCACCGGTTCAAACAGAATGGCGGCGGTGCTGTCGTCCACGGCGGCCAGCAGAGCTTCCTCCGTGGGCTCTATGGTGACAAAGCCCTCCGTCAGGGGCTGGAAGTCCTTGTGAAACACCTCCTGCCCGGTGGCGGCCAGGGTGGTGATGGTGCGGCCATGGAAGCTGTTTTGCAGGGTCAGGATGGTGTGGCACCCACTCCCCCGCCGGTCGGCGGCGTACTTCCTGGCCGCCTTGATGGCACACTCATTGGCCTCAGCCCCGGAATTGGAGAAGAATACCTTCTTCATGTCGGTGCGGGTGCACAGGGCGGCGGCCAGCTCGGCGCAGGGGGAGGTGTAGTACAGGTTGGAGGTGTGCTGGCAGGTGGTCAACTGGGCGGTGACGGCGGCCACCCACCCGTCATCCGACAGTCCCAGCGTGTTGACCGCAATGCCACTGCCCATGTCTATGTACTGCTTCCCTTCACTGTCCCACAGAAGCGACCCCTTGCCCCGGACGATATGCACCGGGAAGCGGGCGTAGGTGGGAGCCACATAGGTCTGATCCAGTTCAAATACATTCGTACTCATGAGGCGGGATCTCCTTCAAACATGGTGCCGATGCCCTCATCGGTCAGGGTCTCTATCAGAATGGAGTGGGGGATGCGACCGTCGATGATGAACACCCGCCGCACACCCTCCTGAATAGCGTGGGTACAGCACTCCACCTTGGGGATCATGCCGCCGGTGATCACGCCCTCCCCGATCAGCCGGGCGGTCTCGCTCACACGGATGACCTTGATGAGGCTGTTCGGGTCGTCCCTGTCCCGCAGGATGCCGGCGATGTCGGTCAGGGTGATCAGGCTCTCCGCCTTCAGTGCCCCGGCGATCCGTGCGGCGGCGGTGTCGGCGTTGATGTTGTACACATTGCCCTCCCCGTCACAGCCCAGGGTGGACACCACCGGGATGTAGCCCTTCTCCAGCACATCCTGGATGGGCTTGGGGTTGATGCCGGTGATCTTGCCTACATACCCCAGCCGCTGATCCCGGATCTCCGCCTGGATCATGTGGCCGTCAATGCCGGACAGGCCGATGGCAGAGCCGCCGGAGCATTCCAGCAGGTTGACCAGATCCTTATTGATCTTCCCGGCCAGCACCATCTGGGCTACCTCCACGGTCTCCCGGTCGGTGACGCGGAGGCCGTCCACGAACTGGGTCTCCTTGCCGATCCTGGACAGCATATCCGTGATCTCCGGGCCGCCGCCGTGAACCAGCACCACCTTGACACCGATGAGGTTGAGCAGGACAATGTCCCGGGCCACCGAGTCCTTCAGCTTCTCGCTGGTCATGGCGTTGCCGCCGTACTTCACCACCAGGATCTTCCCGGTGTACTTTTTGATGTAAGGAAGGGCATGGACCAGGATCCTGGCCCGATCCGCATTGCAAATGGTCATGATGGTACCCCCTCAGGTGCGGTAATCGCCGTTGATCTTCACATACTCATAGGTCAGGTCACAGCCCCAGGCCACGGCCTGCCCGTCCCCGCTGTTGAGCCGGATCTCAATGACGATCTCGTGCTCAAGCAGGATCTTCTTGGCTATCTCCTCGGAAAAATCCACCCCGGCACCGCCCCGGCAGACCTCAATGCGCCCGGCGGGGGAGGAGAAGGCCACATCCACCCGGTTCACATCCACATCCGCACCGCTGTAGCCGATGGCGCACAGCACCCGACCCCAGTTGGCGTCAGCCCCGAACATGGCCGCCTTGGTCAGGGAGGAGCAGATGACGGACTTGGCCACCCGCTTGGCGGTGGCTTCATCTGCCGCCCCGGCGACAGTACACTCGATCAGCTTGGTGGCTCCCTCGCCGTCCCCGGCTATAGCCCGGCACAGGAACACAGTCACGGTATTCAGAGCCTTCATAAAGGCGGTAAAGTCCTCGCCCTCCCCGGTGATCTCCCGGTTTCCGGCCATGCCGTTGGCCAGCACAGTCACCATGTCGTTGGTGGAGGTGTCGCCGTCCACGCTGACCATGTTGAAGGTGCTCTGTATATCGGTGGACAGAGCCTTTTGCAGCATCCCGGCACTGATGGCACAGTCGGTGGTGATGAAGACCAGCATGGTCGCCATATTGGGGTGGATCATGCCGGAACCCTTGGCAATGCCGCCGATGCGGCATTCCACGCCTCCCACCGTGAAGGTGACGGCGATCTCCTTTTTCTTTGTGTCGGTGGTCATGATGCCCTCGGCGGCGTAGTCGCTGTGGTCGCCCAGCCCCTCCACCAGCGCCGGGATGCCGGCGGCGATGGGGGCAATGTCCAGCGGTTGTCCGATGACGCCGGTGGAGGCCACCACCACATCCTCTGCCGGGATGCCCAGGGCCTTGCCCACCAGGGTGCTCATCTCCTCGGCCACCTCCACTCCGTTGGCATTGCAGGTGTTGGCGTTGCCGCTGTTGCAGATAATGGCCCGGGCCTGCCCGTCGGTCAGGTGCCGTTTCGTCACCGTCAGGGGCGCACCCTTGACCAGGTTGGTGGTATACACGGCGGCGGCATGGGCGGCGGTTTCACTGACGATCAGGGACAGGTCCCGCTTGGTTCTGTTCTTCCGGATCCCGCAATGGATCCCGTTGGCGGAAAATCCCCTGGCGGCACACACGCCGCCGGGAATGCTGTTGACTGTGGTATTCACTGTGTTCACTCCTTACATGTATATACTCATTGACTCATACTTTCAATCCTGTCGTCGGGTCTGCGCCCAGGAGCAGGTTCAGTATCTCCACCGCCGCACCGGAGGCGCCCTTGCCCAGGTTGTCATACCGGGCGGTCAGCAGGATGCGCTCCCGGTTGCCGAAGACGGCGATCTCCATGTCGTCCCGGCCGGACAGGGCGGCGGCAGACAGGAAGCCGTCCCCGTCGCCTCCCCCGTCGGTATAGTGTACAATGGGGCCCTGGTAGGTCTGCCGGTACAGGGCCTTGACATCCTCCGGCCCGGCACCGCCGATCAGGTCTTCGGCAAAGAGGGGCACCGTCACCACCATGCCGCTGTAAAAGTCAGACACGATGGGGCAGAACACCGGCTCCCGGGACAGCCCTGTCAGGGCCTTCATCTCCCGCAGGTGCTTGTGGGTCTGGGTCAGGCCGTACTGCCTGGGGGCGTCCAGCAGGGCACTCCGTCCCTCTGCCTGATACTGACTGATCATTTTCTTCCCGCCGCCGCTGTACCCTGTCACCGAGTGGCAGGTCAGCCTGCTGTCCGGGGACAGAAGCCCGCTCTCCACCAGCGGTTTGACCAGGGCGATGAAGCCGCTGGCATGGCATCCCGGCACGGCGATCCGCCGGGCGGTGGGAATGCTGTCCCGGATGCTGTCCGACAGCTCCGGGAAGCCATACACCCAGCCGGGGCTGGTGCGGTGGGCGGTGGAGGTGTCGATGAGGACGGTGTCCGGGTTGCTGACCATGTCTGCCGCCTCGATGGCCGCCTCATCGGGCAGGCAGAGGAACACCGCATCCGCCCGGTTCAGCATCTCTGCCCGGCGGGTCGGATCCTTCCGCTCCTCCTCTGTGAGGGACAAAAAATCAATGTCCTGCCGCCCCTCCAGCCGCTGGTATATACGCAGGCCGGTGGTACCGGCCCGTCCGTCTATGAAAACCTTTTTCATCCTGAAGGCTCCTTCGCATATGTTCCGGACGGCTGTCTGATCCTGTTTTCTATGCGCAAAGAACGAATAAATATTCTGATTTTCTGTATATCTGCCGTCCCGACGGAATAATTATAACACAAAACCGAATACTCTGCAAGAGGGGAACCGGCTTTTTTTGAAAATCAGCACCCTGCACGAATAGGGCAAATCGTATGCGGCGGAATTGTGCGTTTCGCAAATTATGCCAGTCCCGGGCACGGTCATCGGTGCCATTCAGGCTGTGCATAAATATGCAAAAGCCCGGTTTGCTTTCCTTCCTACGCCTTCAAAGCATGGTGTATTTGAACAAAATTTCTTTGGCAGATTAAAGTTTTAACTGCACCCCCCGGAGGAAGAAAAAAAGATAGCCCA
>CAMEON010000085.1 GCA_945929845.1 uncultured Clostridia bacterium
GAAAGTCTTTGAAGGGGTCTGGGGGGACTTTCTTCAGAAAGTCCCCCCAGCGTTCTCCCCGTACCTATCAGTCCAGTTCCTTCTTGCCGGTGTACAGCTCGTAGTATCGGCCGCCCATAGCCAGCAGTTGCTCATGGTTGCCCCGCTCGATGATCTCGCCGTGCTCCAGCACCATGATGGCGTTGGCGTTCCGGACGGTGGACAGGCGGTGGGCAATGACAAAGGTGGTGCGGTTCTTCATCAGCCGATCCATGCCGTGCTCAATGTGCCGCTCGGTTCGGGTATCCACCGAGCTGGTGGCCTCGTCCAGCACCAGGATGGGAGCCTTGGACAGGGCGGCCCGGGCGATGTTGAGAAGCTGACGCTGTCCCTGGGACAGGTTGGCACCGTCGCCCTCCAGCATGGTCTGGTAGCCGTCGCTCAGGCGCATGATGAAGCTGTGGGCACTGGCCGTCTTGGCGGCCTGAATGACCTCCTCGTCCGTGGCGTCCAGACGGCCGTAGCGGATGTTCTCCATGATGGTTCCGGTGAACAGGTGGGTGTCCTGAAGCACCATGGCAATGTGGGAGCGCAGATCGTCCCGCTTGTAACAGCGGATGTCCACGCCGTCAATGGTGATGACGCCCTCGTCGATGTCATAGAACCGATTGAGCAGGTTGGTGATGGTGGTCTTGCCTGCGCCGGTGGAACCGACGAAGGCGATCTTCTGCCCCGCATGGGCGTACAGGCTGATATGCTTCAGCACCGGCTGACCGGGCAGGTAGCCAAAGGACACATTGTCCAGCACCACATCGCCCCGGATGGACTTGCCTTCCGTGTCTGTCTGCGCATCGGCTGGAGCCATGGGCAGTGCATCCGGCAGGTCAGCGGCCTCCGGCTCCTGATCCATCACGGTGAACACCCGCTCCGCCCCGGCCAGAGCCGAGAAGATGGTGGACATCTGCATAGAAATATTGTTGATGGGGAAGGAGAACTGCCGGGAGTAGTTGCAGAACACGGCCAGGCCGCCCACATCAAAGCCGGCGAACAGGCAGAGCAGGCCACCCACCCCGGCGGTGATGCCGTAGGCGATATTGGACATATTATTCATGATCGGCCCCATCACGCCGCCGTAGAACTGTGCCTTGATCTGTTTGTCCCGCATGTCGTCATTCAGGGAGTCAAACTCCTCCTCGCAGGTTGCTTCATGGTTGAACACCTTGACCACCTTGGAGCCGGTGACGGTCTCCTCAATGTAGCCGTTGACGGCACCCAGAGCCGCCTGCTGGGCACTGTAGTAGCGGCTGGATTTCTTGGCAATGAAGCTGCCGGTCAGGGAGAACAGCGGGACAAATACCACGGTGATCATGGTCAGCCACACATTGGTGAACAACATCATGACCAGCGTGCCCACCAGGGTGATGGCTCCGGAGATCAGGCTGGTGACGGTGCTGTTGATCATGGTGTCTATGGTGTCAATATCGTTGGTGAACCGGGACATCAGCTCGCCGGTGGTGTTGTTGTCGAAGTACCGCACCGGTAGCTTTTGCAGTCTGTTGAACAGATCGTTTCTCAGCTTTTCGGTGGTATTCTGGGACACGGTCAGCATCAGCCGACCCTGAAGATAGTTGGTCACCACGCCCACCAGGTATATGGCGGCCAGCACCAGCACGATGATGCCCAGGCAGGCCACCCGCCGGGTGGTATCGAAATTATCCGCCGTGGCATCCGGCATGAACAGGCGCACCAGCACGGATTTTTCCGGCGACACGCTGAGATCCACCACATTGATCACATCCCGGAGCAGGTAACTGCCTGCCACGGAGCAAAGGGTATTGAGCAGCATGAAGACCAGCACCACCAGGATCCGCATCCGGTATACGGCGATATAGGAGATCAACCGGCGCACCGTGGCCTTGCTGTTCTTTGGTTTGCCGGTGGGCCTTGCGCCTCTCGGCCCCCGGGGGCCTCCCGGGCCGCCAGGGCCTCTCATGCCACCGGGGCCATCGCTCTTCACAGTGGATGCACTGCTGTATCTCTTCTGAAGTTCTTCCAAACTCCGCTTAGCCAAGGCTGGTCGCCTCCTTTCCGGACAGGGGTGCGGCGGTTGTGGCCGCCTCCATCTGTGAATCGTAGATCTCCTTATACTCGGTATTGTTGGCCAACAGCTCCTCGTGGGTGCCAACGCCGGTGATGCGGCCCTCGTTGACCACGATGATCTGATCCGCCTCCATCACCGAGGTGATGCGCTGGGCGATGATGATCTTGGTGGTGTCCTTCAGCTCACCCCGGAAGGCTTCCCGGATGCGGGCCTCGGTGGCCGTATCCACTGCGCTGGTGGAGTCGTCCAGGATCAGGATCTTCGGCTTCTTCAGAAGGGCACGGGCAATACACAGCCGCTGTTTCTGGCCGCCGGACACATTGGTTCCTCCCTGCCCCAGGTCGGACTTATAGCCGTTTTTGAAGCTCGTGATGAAGCCGTCTGCCTGGGCACTCTCGGCGGCCTTGCGCAGGGTTGCCTCGTCGGCCTGCTCGTCGCCCCAGCGCAGATTGTCCTCAATGGTGCCGGAGAACAGCACATTCTTCTGGAGCACCATGCCCACGCCCTCACGGAGGTTGTAGAGACTGTAATCCCGGACATTCACGCCGTCCACCAGCACCTCCCCCTCGTCCGTGTCGTACAGGCGGGGGATCATGGAGACCAGCGTGGATTTTCCGGAGCCGGTGGAGCCGATGATGCCCACCGTGGTGCCGCCCTTGATGGACAGGCTCACATCGTCCAGCACCTTGCCCTCGCTGTCCTTGTAGTAACGGAAGGTCACATGGCGGAACTCCACATCCCCCCGCTGTACCGTCAGCTCCGGTTGGGCAGCGTCAGCATCCGTTATGTCAGGCTTCTCGCACATCACCTCCTTGATCCGCCGACCGGAGGCGATGGCACGGGACAGCTGCATGAACAGCATAGTCACCATCATCAGGGAGGACAACACCTGGGTAATATAGGTGATAAAGGAGGTCAGGTCGCCGGTGGTCATGGCTCCGTTCATGACATTCTGCCCGCCAAACCACAGCACCGACAGGCTGGCGGCATTCATGCACAGCGTCATCAGGGGGGACATGAGCACCATCAGCTTCCAGGCGGACATACCGGTCTTTTTCAGGTCTGCGCTGGTGGCCTCAAACCGCTTCATTTCGTAGTCCTCCCGGACGAAGGACTTGACCACCCGGACATTGGTGATATTCTCCTGCACATTGGCATTGAGTCCATCCACCTTGGTCTGCACCGCTGTGAAGCGGGGGAAGCCCAGCCGGATGAGCAGGAAGACCACCACGGCCATGATCGGCACAGCCACCGCCAGCACCAGTGACATCCTTGTCCCCTTCTCCACATCCATGGCGATGACCATCACCAGGGCACCGATGAGCATCCCCGGTGCCCGGAAGGCCATGCGCAAAAGGGTGCTGACAAAGTTCTGGAGCTGGGTCACATCGTTGGTCAGCCTGGTGACCAGGGAGCCGGTATTGAACTTGTCAATATTGGAAAAGGAGAACTGCTGGACTCTCCTGTAGATGTCTGCCCGCAGGTCTGCGGCAAAATTCACCGATGCCTTGACACCGAAGTAGGCACCGCCCACACCACCGATCATCATGAGGAGGGCGGTCAGGATCATACCGGCGGCCATGGCCACCACGAAGGGGCCGTTGGTGGCCTCCGGCGAGGTGTGGCACAGGTCGTACAGTCCTTTCAGCCAGGCCGGCATATCCGTAATGTCGTTCTTGACGCCGTAGTCTATGATGAAGGCCAGAAGGCGGGGCATGACCACCTCGCCCAGCACCTCCACGATCATGAGGATCGGGCCCAATATGAAGAAGGGAAGGTAAGGCTTGATATACTTCCCCCACCTGATCCTGTTTTCATCTGCCGGACTGCCTGTCCCGGCATCCGTCTGTGTTTTCAGTCTCTGCTGATTCAAAGGGTGCACTTCCTTTCTTTTCTTGTGCCGACACCGGCCGATATGCCATCATCCGTGGCATCTTCCCGGGAACAGCTCTCCCCGGTGACGGGCTCATCAGCCATCTCCTGCAAATTGTTTTTCATCCGGCTTAAGAGGCCTTGGAGGGTCCGGATCTCCGACTCCGACATGCCCCGGAACATGGCCTGATCCACACGGTCAAAGATCACATGGGCCTCGTCCAGCTTGCTTCTGCCCTTCTCCGTAATGGCGACCCGGTTGCGCCTGTTGTCCTCGTCCGTCACGCAACGGGTCACATACCCCTCCTTCTCCAGACTCTTCAGGATGGTGGTGACGGCGGCCGGACTGATACCCATTTCACTGGCCAACTGCCTCTGCGACGGTTCTCCCTGCATTCTCATGATGCACATGAGCATCCTGTGCTGATTGTGGTGAATACCCAGACTGGCCGCCAGTCGTTCCACCTCACCGTGGTGCGCATGATTGGTCTGTATGAACAGCTGTACCGCCTCCCTGATCATCATGGCATCGGTCGACTTCTGCTGTTGGTTTTTCCCTGTTGCTGTTGCTGTTGCTGTTGCTGTTACTGTTGCCTTTGCTTCCTGATTTTCCACTGTTTGGTTCCCTCCTTACTTACCTTTATCCGCAATCCCTGTCTTGTACAGATTTGCCCGGCAAAACCGTTCACATCTGTACTGTTTAATTCTTAACTGTTCAATTGTTAAGTATTATACCACACTTTTTCTGTTTGTCAAGGGGTTTACGAAAATTTTGCGGTTTGCAGTGATTGACAGGGTTACAGTTCAACCGAGAAGGGGGTTCATGAGACACAGCAGAGAACCTCCGCCGCCGACAGCTCTCCGTGAAAACATGGCGGGACGCTCCCTCTGTCCGGAAGCGTCCCGTTATGATCATTGTATTGTACCGTGTTGCCGCCATCCGGTGTCAGCTCCGGAGCTCTGCCAGCTCAAAGATCAGCTTTTCTGTCTTCTCCCAACCCAGGCAGGGGTCGGTGATGGACTTGCCGTACACGCCGCCGTCCGGCTTCTGACAGCCGTCCTCCAGGTAGGACTCGATCATCAGACCCTTGACCATCCGGTAGATGTGCTGGGAATGGCGGGTGCTGTGCAGGATCTCCTTGGCGATCCGGGGCTGTTCCTCCCAGTGCTTGCCGGAGTTGGAGTGGTTGGTATCCACGATGACAGCCGGATTCTTCAGCCCGCTCTTGTCATACAGCTCGCACAGGGTCTGCAGGTCCTCGTAGTGGTAGTTGGGCACGGCATGGCCGTACTTGTTCACCGAGCCACGGAGAATGGCGTGGGTGAAGGGATTGCCCTTGGTCTGCACCTCCCAGCCGGAGTACACAAAGGTGTGGGGGTGCTGGCCGGCGGTGATGGAGTTCATCATGACGGACAGGTCTCCGCTGGTGGGGTTCTTCATACCCACCGGAATATCCAGTCCGCTGGCGGTCAGGCGGTGCAGCTGATTCTCCACCGACCGGGCACCCACGGCTACATAGGAAAGCACATCCGCCAGGTACTGGTGATTCTCCGGGTACAGCATCTCATCGGCGCAGGAGAAGCCGGTCTGCTCCAGTGCCCGGATGTGCAGCTTGCGGATGGCGATGAGCCCCTTGAGCATATCCGGGGAGCTGTTGGGATCCGGCTGGTGCAGCATCCCCTTGTAGCCATCTCCGGTGGTGCGGGGCTTGTTGGTGTAGATGCGGGGCACAATGAGGATCTTTTCCTTCACCTTCTCCTGCACATCCCGCAGGCGGGAGATGTACTCCAGCACAGCGTCCTCCCGGTCGGCAGAGCAGGGGCCGATGACCAGGATCAGCCTGTCGTCCTCCCCGGAGAAGATGCGTTGCAAAGCCTCTACGGTTGCCTTCTTCTTTGCGGCCGACTCATCGGACAGCGGGTACATATCCCGCACCTCGTGCAGAGTCGGCAGCTTCCTTTTGAATTCCATGTTCATTTTTCTATTCTCCTTGAAAGGTATTTAGGAAACGCTGATTTAATGAGGTGGTACAGATTCGGTGCAGATTTTTTCGTCTGC
>CAMEON010000086.1 GCA_945929845.1 uncultured Clostridia bacterium
CGAGATCTACACTCTTTCCCTACACGACGCTCTTCCGATCTTGCCAGACCAGGATGCCGTGGCTGTCGCAGAAGTCAAAGAAGGCGTGATCCTCATACACATTGCCGCCCCAACACCGGACGGCGTTACAGCCGATGTCCTCCAGCATGGAAAGGGCCGCAGGCAACCGCTCCGCATCCCGGCTGTGGAAGGCATCCAGCGGTACCCAGTTGGTGCCCATGACAAAGACAGGCCGGTGATTGATGAGGAAGCGGAACTGGCCGGAGCCGTCGGCGGCCACCAGGGAGGTGCGATCCAGCTCCACCGTCCGGATGCCCAGGTTCAACGCCCGGCTGTCCACCGGGACACCGGCCCGGAGGAGCGTCACCGTCACCTGATACAGGCAAGGCTGTCCGGCGTTCCTCGGGTACCACAGCCAGGCATCCGGGACGGCGATGTACAGGTTGCCGGAGGTGTGCCACACATCCTCCCGGGCAGAGAAGCGGTGGTCGCCGTACTGCCCCTCAACCGCTATTTCATAGTCCAGCACCAGCTCCTCATCCACCCGGAAGGCGTAGTACAGGTTCAGCTCCGCAAAGCCCCGGGTCGGGTTCTCATTTGCCGCCGCATCCTCCGGGAGCCGCACGCCCCGGGTGTACAGGAACACCTCCTCCAGCCGGGGCAGGGGATCCGGCGTTTGTAGCCAGACCTGCCGCCATATGCCGCCGGACACCACCCGGCAGAGGATGTCCCAGCCAAAGGAGGAGGGAGCCTTGCGGGCATACAGGGAGGCGTAGCTGTACTTGAAGGCTCCGGCACTGGGCGGTACGGTCAGGTGATCCGCCTGGGCTTCTATCATGGCGGGGCGGATATGCACCATCAGCTCATTGCCGGTGGGCTTGAGGTCGCACAGCGGCGCATCAAAGGCGATGAACATGTTGTCCGTGGAAGTGACCCACACCCCGTTGACATAGATGTCGGCGTAGGTGTCAATGCCCTCGAAGTGCAGGGAGGCCGGGGCTTCCCCGTCTCCACAGGTCACGGAAGCGTCGTAGCCCGCCGGGGCATCAAAGGCGGTGACATAGAACAGGTGCCTGTCCTCCAGCCGCCGGAGGGACAGGATGTTGGTGTCAAAGAAGGGGTCGGGGATCAGCCCGGCCCGGAACAGATCCAGCTCAAAGTTGCCGGGGATGGTAGCCGGCACCGTGACACAACCCTCCAGAGCGGCGGGCACCTCCGGGGCGGGCAGGTCGGCGGCGCAGGTCACGGGACGGCCGCCGCGGTCACGCACCCAGGCACGGAGCCGCTTGTGGGGGAGGACGGTCAGCGACCAGGGCGCAGTCAGCGTATGCTTCATGGGGATCTCCTTTCAAAGGAAGTGAAGGGAAAGCGGTGGCTTGATTATAGCATAAAACCAATGCCTTGACAAGGGGGTATACAAAGAGGGAGTAAAAATTCTGCTTGATTTTGGCCAAAACGCTTGACCATCCGCCTGGGGTATGGTATAATACAGTCAGCGGGCAGAGGGAAATTCTGCTGACCGTGAGAAAGATCGGAGAGCCGGGGCAACTTCCGGTTTTGGGACGGTGCCGCACGGCGGATTGGAGGATAAGTGATATGTTACCGATAGCAATTCAGGTGTATTCCGTGAGAGACGAGGCCGCGCAGGATCTGCGGGGCACGCTGGAGAAGATCAAAAAGATGGGCTATGACGGCGTGGAGTTCGCCGGACTGTACGGACACAGTGCCGCCGAGGTGAAGGCCATGTGCCGGGAGATCGGGCTTGTGCCGCTGTCTGCCCATGTGCCCTACTACGACATGGTGGCGGATCCGGAGGGGGTGCTGAAGACCTACGCCGAGATCGGGTGCCGCTATGTGGCCATCCCCTACCTGACCCCGGAGTGCCGCCCCGGTACCGACGGCTTTGCGGATGTGGTGAAGAACGCCGCCATGCTGGGTCGGGTGGCCAAGGCGCTGGGTATGACCCTGCTGTACCATAACCATGATTTTGAGTTCACAAAGATCGACGGCAAGTATGCCCTGGAGGTGCTGTATGACACCGTCCCCGCAGATCTGCTGGAGACCGAACTGGATGTGTGCTGGGTGCGGGTCGGCGGCGAGGAACCGGCGGCCTATGTGAGAAAGTATACCGGACGGGCACCGGTGGTGCACCTGAAGGACTATGCCGGCGGCAAGTCGGAGCATATGTACGAGCTGATCGGCATTCAGTCCGAGGAGAAGAAGCCGGAGGAGACCCCCTTCGAGTTCCGCCCCGTGGGGTCTGGCGTGCAGGATATGCCGGCTATTATCAAAGCCGCCGAGGAGGCCGGAGCCTCCTGGTTGGTGGTGGAGCAGGATCAGCCCTCCATGGGCCTTGACCCGCTGGCCTGCGCTGAGAAGAGTATCGCCTACCTGCGCAGTCTGTGAGAGGGTGACGGCATATGGGAAGAGCAGACAGACCCGGCCCAGCCCTGCGTGCCGGCCTTGCGGCAGCCCTTTTGACCCTGGCGGCTCTGCTTCTGCTGTGCGCCTGCGGGGGGAACCATACGAACAGTGAGACAGAGGCACCCTCCGGCACGGCACCGCCCTCGGAGCCGACAGAGCCGGAGGCAACGGAGGCCGGAACACCGGAGGATACTGACAAGGCTACCGAGCCGCCGACGGAAGAACCCACCGAAACACCTACGGAGGCACCCACAGAGGCGCCCACCGAGCCGGAGGAGATGACTATGGAACCCAAGACCACCCTGTCTGTCATTGCCGACGGCAGGACAGACTACACCGTCCGGCTGGGGGAGGGCGTGTCTGACGGCAACGCCGCCGACCTTGCCTGGCTGTGGCAGGTGATGGACGAGAAGTACGGCACCCACCCCGCCGAGGGGGAGGGGGACGGGAAAACCGTTTCCTTCCTGTTTGAGGGGAACACGAGGGACTATGCCCTGACGGTGGATGAAGCCTCCGGTAACATCACCGTCACCGCCGGATGCGCCGCCACCATGAAGAAGGCCATCCAGTACTTCGCCACCCAGTTCTGCGGGTACAGCGACGGCGACCTGCGCATTGATGTGGACGGCGACTACCGGTATGTGTATGAGGAAGAGATCATAGACAACAGCAGTCTGCTCTCCTACGAGGGCGGGGAGAAGACCGTGCTGGCCCCCTCGGATGAGGACGGCGTGCTGATGACCCCTGCCTGGCTGGATACGGCTGTCATGGTGGAGGTGCGGCTGGACACCGCCTCCATCGGCGGCAGCTTCCAGGAGTCCTATGATCTGATCGACTTTTACGCCGCCACCGGTGTCAATGTCATCTGGTTGACCCCCATCTACCAGCGGGGTGCCGGCGGCAATGGCTACGGCAATATCGGCCTGCACACCGTGGAGCCGGCCCTGACCGGTACCGACAACATGGAGGAAGGCTGGGCGGTGGTGAAAGAATTCGTGGACTATGCCCACTCCAAGGGCGTGTACATCCTCCTGGACATCGTGTCCTGGGGCACCATGAAGTCCGCTCCCCTGCTGGAGGAGCATCCGGACTGGTTCTCCGGGGAGGCCTGGGGCAACGCCGCCTTCAACTGGCGGAACACCGACTTCAAGGAGTGGTACATCAGCCAGGCCGTGACCAACATCCTGGCCACCGGAGCGGACGGCTACCGCTGTGACTGTGAGCCCTTCACCGCCGGGTATGAGGTCTTCGCCGAGATCCGCAAGCGGCTGAATGATCAGGGTGTCTACCCGGTCATCATGAGCGAGGAGGGCGGCTGGCGGAAGAACGCCTTTGACTGCGAGCAGGACGGGGTGCTGGATTACTCCAAAATGACCCGGGGACAGCTGTACCAGAATCCGGTCAACTTCTTTGTGGACGGCTACCTGAAGATGGTGACCAACACGCAGAGGGGTCGGGGTCTTGGTGCCGCTGACCTGCAATCCAAGCGGTACGCCGGTGCCCAGCGGTACTACACCAACTGCATCACCAACCACGATTACCAGCGTCGGGATGTGTGCGGCAATCGCCTGAAGATCGGCTATGCCGCCATCTATGCACCCTACATTCCCCTGTGGTACATGGGCGATGAATTTGGTGCCGAGGCGACCCATGTGGTGCTGTACGACCGGGCGGTGGACTTTGGCCTGATAGACAGCGACCCGGAGAAGGGCATCTTCTATGAGGATGTCAAGCAGATGCTGGCCATCCGGCGCACCTATACCGACATTTTCCAGTACTGGCCCCTGTGCCACCGGGACACCAACATCTGTGAGGTGACGGTGGACGGTCTGGACAGCCTGGAGAACTACGCCCGCTTTGCCGGGGATCACATGATCCTTGTGGTGGCCAACAACCAGGAGGATGCCTCCGGTGTCTGCACCGTGCATATCCCCTTCGCCGATGGCTTTGCCCAGGACTATGCCAACTACCGGGTCACCGACCTGCTGACCGGCCGGGTGATCACTGTGGGACGGGCGGACACCGTGGACGGCTTCTCTGCCGTGGTGCCGTACCAGTACTGCGGCGTGTTCCTGGTGGAGGGCATCCCGGCGCAGTGACCGGGCAGAAATAACCCATGAAAACACCGGCCCTACCCGCCGGGTTGAAATATTCAAACAAATTATATGGAGGCTTTACTATGGCTGAGAAAATGGATGCCGCTCTGGATTATGCAAACCAGAAGGTAGAAACTGTGGTGGACACCAACCGCAAGCTGCGGGTGGGTATCATCGGATGCGGCTGGATCGCAGGCGCACACATCGATTCCTACAAGCGGATGCCGGATGTGGAAGTGGTGGCAGGCTGTGACCTGATCCCCGGCAAGGCAGAGAAATTCTTCAAGGACAACGGCGTGATGGGTGTCAAGACCGACTACGCCTCCCACAAGGAGATGCTGGACGACGAGAGCCTGCACCTGGACGCTGTGTCCATCTGCACCTACAACCGCCAGCACGCCGCACCCGCCATCTATGCTCTTTCCAAGGGTGTCAATGTCATGCTGGAGAAGCCCTTCACCGTGACGCTGGACGAGGCCATTGAGGTCATGAAGGCAGAGAAGGCTTCCGGCAAGGTGCTGTCCATCGGCTTCCAGCCCCGTCTGGATCCCAATATGCAGATGATCAAGAAGATCGTGGAATCCGGCGAGCTGGGCAAGGTGTACTACATCCAGACCGGCGGCGGCCGCCGCCGTGGCATCCCCACCCCCTTCGGTACTTCCTTCATTGAGGACGCAACCGCCGGGCTGGGCGCGCTGGCCGACATCGGTTGCTACTCCCTGGACATGGTGCTCAACGCCATCGGCTACCCGAAGCCCCTGTCTGTGACCGGCTACAAGAGCGACTTCTTCGGCAAGGATCCCACCACCTACCCGGATCATCCCGAGTATGCCGAGAAGTTCGGCGTGGATGATTTCGCCGCCGCCTTCATCCGCCTGGAGGGCGGGGTCATTCTGGACTTCCGTATCGCCTGGGCCATGAACATCAACACCCCCGGTGACACCATCATCCTGGGCACCAAGGGCGGTCTGCGCATTCCCTCCACCGACTGCTGGAACGGCACGGTGGGCGGCCCCATGAAGATCTACAAGACCATCGGCGGCGTGGACTACGAGATCGAGGTGCCCATCATCAACGACGGCGGCCCCAGCCTGTTCGACCGCAAGATCCGCAGCTTCCTGGATGCCGTGAAGACCGGCGGCAAGGCACCGGTGCCCTCCTCCCAGATCGTCTATAACCAGGCCATCCTGGACGGCATCGCCCGCTCCGCAAAGGCCGGCCACGAGGTCGAGATCGAGATTCCCACCATCTGAACCGATACGGCGCATCGCCCTGCACGGTACGCCCCTTACAACGGGGAGCTGTTTTCGGACGGCTCCCCGTTTTTGGGAGAGCGGGGCGGTGCGCCCTTCAAGAATCATCAGAATTTCGTTTGTGGCGGGGCGGCAGTCTGTTGCTTCGTTACAGTTCAGGTAGGGTGCAGAAGAACGCCTGGGGGCTTCTTGATAAGAACAGCAATTGCACTGTACGCAGTGCA
>CAMEON010000087.1 GCA_945929845.1 uncultured Clostridia bacterium
GCGGGAAAAGATGTGCCGAAGATGTGCCGCCGAATCAATCAGCGGTTCCTTAAAATTATTCATTTAAATTTGAAGTTGCTCCAAGCTTCCTTGTAGGGCGGGGGCTTGCTCCCGCCGGAGAAGACCCCGATAAAAACCTCCCTTGTGTAAAGGGCGTTACATCAGCGAAGCGTGACGGAGGGATTGTTCTTTCGGCGGGAGCAAGCCCCCGCCCTACGACAGATCTTTTTGCCTTATCCTGATATCGGCTATCAGGTAATAAAGTTTAATTTGTTACGCCGTAGGGGCGGATGACCTATCCGCCCCTGATCCGCCCCTGTGGTGGTTTCGTCCTGTCGGTTGAAGAAGGCACCGGTATTGGCCGGTGCCTTTCTTAGCGTACCTCCATCTCTCCCGTTCCTCAGACGAACTGGGCGTTGTACAGGGAGGCATAGAAGCCGCCGGCGGCAAGCAGGCTTTCGTGGGTGCCCTCCTCCTGCACCTGCCCGTCCCGGATGACCAGGATGCGGTCGGCGTTCTGTATGGTGGACAGGCGGTGGGCAATGACAAAGCAGGTGCGCCCCCTCATCAGGGCGTAGAGTGCCTCCTGGATCAGGTGCTCGGTGCGGGAGTCCACATTGGATGTGGCCTCGTCCAGGATCAGCACCGGCGCATCCGACAGCATGGCTCGGGCGATGGTCAGCAGCTGCTTCTGCCCCTTGGAGATGTTCACCCCATCGTCGGACAGCACCGTCATGTACCCCTCCGGCAGGGACTCTATGAAATCGTGGATGCGGGCCGCCCTGGCCGCCGCCACCACCTGCTCCATGGTCGCCCCACGGTTGCCGTAGGAGATATTGTCATACACCGTTCCGCAGAACAGCCAGGTGTCCTGAAGCACCATGGTGTAAGCCCGCCGCAGGCTGTCCCGGGTCAGGCTTCCCAGGGGGTGTCCGTCCATGGTGATGCACCCGCTGTCCGGGTCGTAGAACCGCATGAGCAGGTTGATGACGGTGGTCTTCCCTGCTCCGGTGGGGCCGACGATGGCGATCAGGTTCCCCCGGTCGGCGTGAAGGCTCAGCCCGTGGAGGATCTCCTTGCCGGGCACATAGCCGAAGCGCACCTCTTTCATATCCACCACGCCCCGGGTGTCGGTCAGCGGCACGGCGGACGGGCTGTCTGCCGGCTCCGGCTTCTCGTCCAGCAGGCGGAACACCCGCTCGGCGGCGGAACAGGCGGACTGAAACTCACTGAGGATGTTGGCGAACTCATTGATAGGCCCGGAGAATTTCCGGGAATACTGCACGAAGGCGGACACATCTCCCAAGGAGATGACCAGGATGGCCGGCAGTCCCGGCACGGTCAGGGACAGCAGGTAGAAGATGCCCCCCAGCACGGTGATGAAGGTCAGGGACAGGTTGTTGATGAAGGTGACGGAGGGGCCGATCACCGACCCGTGGTAGTCGGCCTGGTAGTAGGCTTCACAGGCATCGGCGTTGTGCTCGTCAAACCGGGACACGATCTCCTCCTCCTTGTGGTAGGCCTTGATGGTGCGGTGCCCGGACAGCATCTCCTCGGCGTACCCGTTCAGCTCTCCCAGCTTGGCAGACCGCCGCCGGAACAGGGGGCGGATCTTCTTTGTCTTGTACCGGGTGAACAGGAGGGACACCGGCACCGTGAACACGAACACGCACAGAAGCAGGGGGGAGATGGTCAGCATCATGACCAGCGACCCCACCACCGTCACCACGCTGGCGCAGATCTGCAGAAGGTCGTTGGACAGGGAGGCGTTGACTGTATCTATGTCGTAGGAGATGTGGCTGACGATGTCGCCGGTCTGGTGGGTGTCAAAGTATCCCACCGGCAACTCCGTCAGGTGGGCGAACACCTGCTTCCGCATGGTGTAAGTGACCTGTTGGCTGATCCATGTCATCAGCACCGCCAGGCCGTAGGACAGCCCCGCGGACAGCAGGTAAAAGGCCGCCAGCAGGATGCAGTACCGGATCACGGTGTCAAAATCCACCGCACCCTCCCCCAGCCCAATGGCATCAATCACGGTGCCGGACAGCTTTGGCCCGGCCAGCGCCAGCAGGTTGGAGAGGAGCATCATGAGAAAGGCCGCCAGCATGGCCCACTTGTGGCGGAACAGGTACCGGCACAGCCGACCCAGGATCTTCATCATGCCCGCCCGATCCGGGGCGGTCTCCGGACTGCCGGGCTTCCCTGCGGAGCGCCCCATAGGGCCGTTTTGGTTAATCAAGGATGGCACCCCCCATCTGCGACTGGGCAATTTCCCGGTACACCGGACAGTTCTCAAGCAACGCCTCGTGCCGTCCCTGTCCGATGACAGCCCCGCCGTCCAGCACCAGGATCAGGTCGGCGTGTTTGATGGAGCTGACTCTCTGAGCCACCACCACGGTGGTCACGGCCCGCCCGGCCTCTGCGGCGGTCTGGGACTCCTCCCGCAGAGCCTGCCGCAGGGCGGCATCGGTGCGATAGTCCAGGGCGGAGGAGGCATCGTCCAGCAGGATGACCTCCGGGTCTCCGGCCAGGGCACGGGCGATCAGCAGTCGCTGTTTCTGTCCTCCGGACAGGTTGGTGCCCCGGGAGGTCAGCCGATGGGCATAGCCGCCGGACAGGCTCATGATGAAGTCATGGGCCTGAGCCATCCGGGCGGCTCTCTCCACCTGCTCATGGGACAACTTCCGTCCGAAATCTATGTTCTCCTCCACCGTGCCTGCATACAGAAAGTCGTTCTGCATGGCGATGCCGAACCGGCTCCGCAGCTCGGCGGCATCCATGTCCCGGATGTCCTTCCCGTCGATGCGGATGGCTCCGGCACCCTCCGGCAGGCGGTAGAAGCGCAAAAGCAGGGAGAGCAGGGTGGTCTTCCCGCTCCCCGTGGCACCGATGATGCCCAGGGTCTGGCCCCGGCGCAGGGTAAAGCTGACATCCTTCAGGTTATCTGTCTTTCCTTGATAGGAGAAGTTGACATGGTCAAAGGTCAGGTAGCTTTTCCCGCCCGCCTGCCCTGCCGGTACCGGCAGGTGGTTCCCTGCGGGCGTACGCCCATGGGCGGCGGCGGCATTCACCACCTCGTTGATCCGGTTCATGGAGGTGGATCCCTTGGTGAACATCATGAAGATACGGGTGATGGACAAAAGGGCATTGGACAGCAGGGTGAAATACTGGATGAAGGCGATGATCTTCCCGGGCAGGCACAGACCCAGGTGCACCCGGTATGCGCCCACGGCCAGCACCGCCACCAGCCCCAGGTTGAGAACCAGGTTGATGAGGGGATTGGATATGGCCATGGTGACGGAGGCCCGGAACTCGTCATGCACCAGCGTGCGGTTCACTTTTTCATACCGCTGTTGCTCGTAGTCCTTGCGGGACAGGGCCTTGATGACCCGGATGCCCTGGGCATCCTCTCTGACCACCCGCACCATGGCATCCCCGGATCTTTGCGCCTGCCTGTACAGGGACACGCCCCGGTGGGAGACCAGAAAGACGGTCAGGCCGATCAGGGGCAGGGCGCAGAGCATGACCAGGGTCAGCACCGGGTCCAGGGCCAGGGTGATCAGGATCCCGCCCACCAGCAGAATGGGCGCACGGACACCCAGCCGCTGCATCATGCCCACCAGGTGGTGGACATTGTAGGTGTCCGAGGTCAGGCGGGACTCCAGGCTGGGCACCGTGAACTGATCCGCCTGGGCACAGCTCAGGCGCAGGGTGCTGTCAAACAGGTCGTGGCGGATGTACCGGGCGGTGTCCCGAGCCACCCGAGATGCCATCCGGTTGGCGATGACATTGAAAGCAAAGGCCACTACGGCGCACAGCACCATCAGGCCGCCCCAAAGGAGGATGGCGTATATCCCCTGCCGGTTCCCCTGCCCCCCGGCTACCGCTCCCGGGATCACTTCGTCCAGAATGGCACTGAGTATGTAGGGCAGAGCCAGCTCCGCCAGCGTCCCGGTCGCTTTGATGATCAGCCCCAGGGACATCCGCCCCGCATAGGGCCTCAGGTAGTGAAGAAATAACCTCTTGATGGGTAACACCTCCTTTTTGGGAACGGGGAAACGCCGGGCCCCTTCTTGAAAGAAGGGGCCCAGACCCCCGAAGAACTTCAAAACAAAGTTACATATTGTTCGAGCGTCATTGTGTCATATTTTCGTTTGATTTCTCCGGAAAATCAGCGTTGCCGGAATGTATCAATTCGTCATTTATCCTTTTTCTGCCTGTTCTGTTTTCGCTTCTCCAGCACGACCAGAAGCAAAAGCCCGAAGACCCAGGCGGACAGCACCTCCCCAAGACCCACGGTCAGAGCCAGGTAGGGCAGGCCGTCCTCCAGCCCGTAGGCGTAGGTCAGCACCAGCGGCACCACAATGGTATTGGCCACCACCGTAGGCAGGGGAACCAGCACCTTCCACACCGTGGCCAGCCGTCCCTTTCCCTTGTCCTCAGCCCGATGAGCCAGCCGTCCCAGCAACCAGCCTCCCAGGGCACCCACCAGCGTAGCCAGCGAGCCGAAGATCACATCCCACACCACGGCTCCGGTCAGCAGGTTGGCCAGCAGGCAGCCCAGCCACATACCGGGTACGGCGGCGGCGGTGTACAGGGTCAGCACGCACAGTGCCTCCGAAAAGCGTGCCTGAATGGCCATTGATGACAATCCCAACAGGCTGCACAGGTAGGTCAGCACCACATACAGGGCGGCGATCAGTGCTCCATAGGCCACCGTGCGGGCCTGTGAATGGGTCTTTCCTGCGGCGTGGGTTGTGTGGGTCTGCGTTTGGTTTGTTTTGTTTTCCATGATCCTTTTTCGCTCTGTCCCGGATAGCCGACCCGCAGAAGCCTCCCCGAAGGAAGTCCCCCGCCTGCCTGCTACCCACAGAGCATCTCCTTAGTTTTGTTTTAGGTGAGGATGGTTTCGAACTCACCGGTATTGTATTGTATCACATTTTTTTGAAAAAATCAATGGGTAGAATGACAAATAAACAGGCCGGAGAACCCCCAAGAACTTTGAAAACAATTATTTCGTACTGTCTACTTCAACTGTCTACTTCAACTGTCTACTGCCTACTGTCGGATTGTCTTTCTGTGTTATGTACTGTGAAACATCAAATCATACACATACATGGTCTGAAAGTTCTTGAGGGGGTCTGGGGCTGGAAGTTTGCCGGGACGGCAAACTTCATGCACTGGCAACATCCGGCATCGCCGGTGGAGCCAGTGCTGTTC
>CAMEON010000088.1 GCA_945929845.1 uncultured Clostridia bacterium
TCCCCCCGGCCCCCTTCCCCGCCGGGGAAGGGGGAGAGTCTATGTTATTTTCGCAAGGGGCCTGCGGCCCCTTGCATCCCTGCCTTTTACGCCGGACGCTAGCTGTGCTGACCGGATGTTGGGTAACGCTGGGCGCATTTGCAGGGGGTCGGGGGGGATAGGGCAAAGCCCGGGAGAAAAAGTCCATACAGCATAAAGAATAATCCGGATATACTGCGGTCACGAACCTGAATTGTATTCCTTCCTCTTCCCGAAGGATGTAAAAATCACGAAAAGTCCCTTGACAATCGGGCAGTATCATGATATACTTGCACTTGAAGCTATACGGAAAAGGAGTCAGCTATTATGAAAAAAATGTCACTGATCGCCTGTCTTCTTCTGATTCTGGCACTGCTCTGTGTTGCCTGCACCAAGGGTGGCGACAGCACCGATACGGGCAACGGCCAGACGGACACGGAGAGTCAGGCTGTGGTCTCCGATGAAACGGAAGGAACAACAGATACGGCAGATACAGAAAAGCAGACGGAAGAGAGCGAAGCCCCGCTGGAGTCCGCCACCGAGGAGCCGTCCGGGACGGTGCCTGAGGAGACTGACTCCGAGCCGGAGTCCGCATCCGAAGAGCCGGAGGAAACCGAGACAGACCCGCTGGGTCTGCGCCTGAACAGCGAAAGGCTGGTTCAGCAGTTCTCCGGGAAGAATCAGGTGGATGTAGCCCTGGTCGAGGATCCCCAGGAAGGCCCGGTGATCAAGATATTCACAGTGGAAGGTTCCGCCTACAATGACCCCTTCGTTGCGTTCAATTACAGCAATGCCCAGCGGATCACCAAGACCGGGGTGGTGAATCTGGATCAGAATCCCTACATGATCCTCAAGGTGCGGTGCGAGGGCTGTACCAACGCCACCTTTGAGCTGTACTGGACCTGTGGTGCCGTGCCCGGATTCACCGGGGAGGCTCATGCCACGGTGTCCTACGACAACACAGAGGAGGGCTGGCAGTACATTGTCTTTGATATGTCCAACAACGACAAGTGGTCAAAGACCTTGACCTCCCTGCGCTTCGACTATATGGTCTCCGCCGCAGGCCCCGGGGAGACCATGTACATCGCCGCCATCTGGTTCGCCCCCTCCCGGGAGGAGTTGAAGCACATCATAGGCGATGTGGCCAACCCCTTTGAGGTGGAAACTGACCCCGCCGCAGAGTCCAGGATCGACGAGCTGCTCAGCCTGCCGGATCCTGCCGGTGAGGCCGACAACACCAAGCTGAACGCCGCACATGAGGATGCGGGTATTGACCTGTGGTTCAACCACTCCTATACCAAGACAGCCGCCGAGGACACCACCTCCACCGGCTGGTACACCTACACCATGCGGTTGGCCAAGAATGAGATCGAGGACTGCCACCTGTTGCTGGCCGCCGCCGACGGACGCACCGGGCTGACGGTCTCGGTGTCCCCCTTCACCAATGCAGACGGCGTGACCCTGACCACCGACCTGATGTACGCCTACTACTTTGAGGATGTGGACGGGCAGACCATTCCCGACCCCACCCCCTGGGTCAGGGAGGGCATGACCTTCGACCTGCCTGCCGGGCAGAGCCGGATATTCATCATCAAGGTACACACCGCCGCCGATTCCCCGGCCGGTATGTATCAGGCCACGGTCACTGTGAAGGATGCTGACGGGCAGGAAGTCAAGAAGGCTGTGGTTTCGGCCTATGTGTGGAACTTTGCCCTGCCGGAGGAGACCTCCTGCAAGACCCAGATGGATCTGAGCTGGTGGAACATCTATGTGTCCCACAAGTGCTATGAGGGCGATGACGGCCTGCTCTATAAGCTGTACTACGACTACCTGCTGGAGAACCGCATCTGCGCCTACACCCTGCCCTATGCCACCGACGGTACCTATGAGGACAGCCGGATCCTGGAGTACCTGAACAACCCCCGGGTGGTGGCATTCAACCCTCTGTCCTGGAAGAAGGATGCGGATGTGTGGCGAGTGCAGGCGGCCTATGCCTACCTGTCCCAGAACCAGGACTGGCTGCGCCGCTCCTACTTCTACCTGGTGGATGAGCCAGGTTCTCAGGATGCGCTGAATAAGATCAACAGCATCGCCGAGGTACTGGGGCAGTATTTCCCGGGCTATAAGATGCTGGCACCGGAGCATGTCAACTATGCGCTGAACGCAGACTCCACGGCGGATTACTTCTCTGCCGTGCAGAACAGCATCAATGTCTGGTGCTTCAAGCCTTACTTCTTCACCACCTACGAGGAGTACCGGTACTCGGTGTACGCCTACGACAAGCCGCTGACCTACTGGATGACGCCCCAGCTTGAGAAGAACCTGGGCACCTTCGCCGACCGGATGTATGCCGAGCAGGCCGGGGGCGATGAGCTGTGGTGGTATGTGACCCGGAACCCCGAGTCCCCGGAGATCACCCTCCTGATGGAGACCCAGGCTGTCCGCTACCGCATCCTGTTCTGGCAGCAGAAGCTGTACAATGTGGACGGCTTCCTGTACTACTCCGTCAACGACTGGTATGAAATGGGCGAGAATCAGGGGCTGAACAGCAAGCACGAGGTGTCTGACTTCCCCTACGATGTGTATGGCAACGGCGTGCTGGTGTACTGCGGTGCTCCCTTCGGCGAGTACGGCCCGGTGGGCTGTCTGCGGCTGGAGTGCGTTCGGGACGGCATCGAGGATTATGAGTATCTGACCATGCTGGCTGAGCAGTACGACAAGGAGACAGTGGATCTCATCATCCGCCGCCTGACCACCTCCCTCTCGGAGTATAACACGGACGAGGAATTCTTCACCGCCCTGCGCATCGCCGTCGGCAACCTGCTGGAGCAGGCTGTCAATGACTGATTGGGGAACGAAGATACGGTGGGGAACTTCTTGAGAAGAACAGCAATTGCACTGTACGCAGTGCAATTGCATGAAGTTTGCCATACGGCAAACTTCTGTTCCCCACACCCTTCAAGAACTTTCAAAACATATGAAAGATAAGAAAGGCAGGTGTGTGTATGGAAGTCAGTCTTCCGTCCTATGAGTGGTTCACCGCTGAGTTTGACAAGGCCACGGGACTGGGCAACTGCTGGTCCGGTTCCTCCGGCACCGATGGCCGGCAGGGTGGCTTTGACAGACCCCTGTTTGAGTACACCGTACACATCCGGCGGGATGCGGAGAAGAATCAGACCATCACCGCCTCCCACTGGATCCGCCCTGCCTGGCCCCTTACCCTGTCCCCGGATGCGGTGGAATCCCGCACCTTCCCGGGCACACGGGAGGGACTGGCGGAGGCCGCCGTCTGGCTGGCTCAGGCTCAGGCGGACAGCGGGCTGTAAATGGAACCACCAGAATATGCAAACAGGATAACCCTCTGCACCCAAAGGGAGGGAGCCGCCCATGCAAGCGCAAAAGCGGCTCCCACGCCGGGTGCAGAGGGTTTCTTTCTGTGAAGTGCGACACCGCACACGGGGGAGCGGTGTCCTATCCATTTGTTTCTGTTTCTTCTGTCAGCCACAGCAACCGCACCGGCCGGACTTCTCACCGTCCCGGTGCATGGGGGGCTGGGGCAGGGGCGCATTCTGCGGGGAAAACTCCCCGATAGGGAAGGCCATGCTACGGAACAGGGCGCAGGGATCTCCGGGCGTCCCGGCCACGCACTCCTTGTCGGGAATGACAAATTCCGAGGCCGATACCAGGTACTGAGCCGGGCGCACCACCCGCACCAGGGAGAAGATGCCCAGAGACACGGTCAGGATGCGGCCGGGGCGGGGCGTTCTGCCGCCGGGGATGGGGCAGCAATTGGACGGGGTGCAACAGTCGTTTCCGTTCCCGCCACTGTTGCCGCCGTCACAGGCCAGGGGGCCGGACAGGCACGCCGCAATGGAAGCGGGGATGTCCCCCGCCCGTCCATCAATGATGCAGGCAGGGTCGCAGGGCTCCAGCACCCGGCTGCCCAGGGCGATGGGGTCTACCACCTCCACCACGGCGGTGGGTATGGAGCGCTCCTTGTAGCAGGGCTCCGGTTCGGCGCAGAAGCCGGAGCCGTCACTGCTGCTGCGGAAGATGCTGACATTGCTCTCTCCGCCGTACAGCACCACCTGCTTTTCCAGCACGGCGATGCCGTCGAACTCCTGGGTACGGTTTCCATGGACGCAGGCCTCAAAGATGAGCTTGACAAAGAAACGGATGGTGATGGAGTAGAAGCCCCGGTTGAACTGTACCGGGTCAATGCCGATGTAGGTCCAGGCGATGCAGCAATCCTTTACCCGTACCTGGTTGGTGGTCTGGATCAGATCCTGGCCCATATCGGTCAGGAACACACGCACATTCTCAAAGCAATCCCGGTCACGGCAGGAGTCCAGGATGCGGGCTGTCTCGATACAGACCGTCTCCCGGGGTCCCTCCTTGCCACAGCCATTGCCGGAATTGGGAGAACCGCAGGGAAATCTGTTTTCCGCCATATGAGTTACCTCCTTACAATGAAAAGCCGGGCTTATGACCGGCCCATTCCCATCATATGCGGGGATGACCGGATTTGACAGGATTCAACAGGAAATTACCGACTTGTAGGGGTCACTCCGAAAACGGTACATACAATAAAAACCGGGACGCTGGCCTCTGATGGCGAACAGCGTCCCGGTGCTATGAAATTCAGAATGTAAGGCTTCCGGTCTCCTCCGGCGGCTCTTCTGTTCCGGCTTCAGGGTCTCCGGTGGTCTCCTCCGGCGGCTCTTCAGTTCCGGCTTCAGGGTTTCCGGTGGTCTCCTCCGGCGGCTCTTCAGTTCCGGCTTCAGGGTCTCCGGTGGTCTCCTCCGGCGGCTCTTCAGTTCCGGCTTCAGGGTTTCCGGTGGTCTCCTCCGGCGGCTCTTCAGTTCCGGCTTCAGGGTCTCCGGTGGTCTCCTCCGGCGGCTCTTCTGTTCCGGCTTCAGGGT
>CAMEON010000089.1 GCA_945929845.1 uncultured Clostridia bacterium
ATCGAGTTTTTCGGCAAGAAGCAGGCGGGAAAAGATGTGCCGAAGATGTGCCGCTGAATAAATCAGCGGTTCCATAGCCAAAGCATACAAACAAAAGGCAAGACGCAAGGGAGGTACAACGCATGGTACGCATTGATTTTTCGGATGGCGGCGGGCGGATCAAGCCGCTCCACGGGGTGGGTCAGCCTCCCTTTTACGGCCTGGATTTCTCTAAATTCCACTACCTGACCGAGGCCGGGATCCCATACTCCCGCCTGCACGATGTGGGCGGCACCCTGGGAGGCGGTCTGTTCGTGGACATTCCCAACCTGTTCCGGGATTTTGACGCCGACCCGGCTGACCCTGCCGCCTATGATTTCGCCTTTACTGACCGCCTGATCACCGCCCTCGTGGAGGCCGGGGTGGAGCCCTTCTTCCGGCTGGGGGTGTCCATTGAGAATGACCGCCGGGTCAAGGTCTACCGGATAGACCCGCCGGGGGATGACCTGAAATGGGCCAGAATATGTGAGGGCGTCATCCGCCACTACACCGAGGGGTGGGCGGACGGCTTCACCTATACCATCCGCTACTGGGAGATATGGAATGAGCCGGAGGGGCACCCGGATCCGCTGATCAACGAGATGTGGACAGGCACCGCCCAGCGGTTCTACCGGCTGTACGGTACGGCGGCCACCTACCTGAAGACCCGCTTCCCCCACCTGAAGATCGGGGGATACGGCAGTTGCGGCTTCTACGGGGCGTTGGGTCAGCCGCCGGAGGCGCTGGGCATGAGCCGGGAGCGGATGGAATACTTCCATACCTTCTTTGACGGCTTCCTGGCCTACATCAAGGAGAATCAGTGCCCCCTGGACTTCTTCTCCTGGCACAGCTACGCCTCCATCCGGGACACGGAGACATTCGCCGTCTATGCCCGCCGCCATCTGGATGAGGCCGGGTACACCGACACGGAGACCGTCTGCGACGAGTGGAACTGCGCCCCCGCCACCCGGGGCACGGCTCACCATGCCGCCCTGTGCGCCGGTATGCTGGCGGCCATGCAGCAGATGCCCCTGGACAGCGCCATGTTCTATGACGCCCGCTTCGGGGTCAGCATGTACGGCGGAATGTTCAATCCCCTGACCGGCCAGCCCTTCCCGGCCTACTACGCCTTCTATGCTTTCAACATTCTGTACCGGCTGGGGCAGGAGGTGGCTGTCATCACGGACACCGCCGACCCTGACGGGGAGGGGAGTCTGTACCTGCTGGCCGCCCGTGGCCTGGCTCCCGTTGACTCCGCCCACGGGACGGACGGCCTGCGGGGCGGGGTGCTGGTGGTCAATCCCACGGACAGAGCCTGCCCCCTGTCGCTGACAGTAGCAGGACGGTTGCTCTCCTGCCATGTGGTGGACAGCACCCACACCTGGGAGGAGATCGCCCTGCCGGACCTGATCCGGCCGGACAGCTTCCTTTTCATTGAATACGCACTCTGACCGGGAGACGATGGTTTCCCCAAACCGAGCGGAAAGGAGTTTCCCATGTCCGACATGACAGAAGCTGACCAGATATTCCAGCGTTTCCCGGCGTTCATCCGGGAGTACATCTTCACCCACCGCTGGGAGTCCCTGCGTGCGGTGCAGGTGGCGGCGGCTCGTACCCTGTTTTTGACCGACCACCACCTGCTCCTGACCTCCTCCACGGCCAGCGGTAAGACCGAGGCCGCTTTCTTTCCCATTCTCTCCGACCTGTACGAGCGGCCGCCCCGGTCGGTGGGGGCGTTGTATATCGCTCCCCTGAAGAGCCTGATCAATGACCAGTTTTTCCGTCTGGACGAGCTTCTGGATATGACCGGTATCCCAGTGACCCGCTGGCATGGGGATGTGGCCATGTCCCACAAGAAGCGGCTGTTGGATCGCCCGGCGGGGATCTTGCAAATTACCCCGGAGTCCCTGGAGGCCATGCTGATCAACCGCTCCAATGACATGGTGCGGCTGTTCGGGGAGTTGCGGTATGTGGTCATCGACGAGGTGCATACCCTGACCGGCACCGACCGGGGCAATCAGATCATCTGTCAGCTTGCCCGGCTGGGGCACCTGATCCGGCATGCCCCCCGCCGCATCGGCCTGTCCGCCACCATCGGCGACCCCAAGCTGGCCGCCGGATGGCTGGCAGGGGGGACGGACACCCCGGTGGATATTCCCACCTTTGAGGAGGGGAAGATCCGCTGGCGGCTGGGACTGGAGCATTTCTATATCCAGAATGCCGGGCAGGATCAGAGCCATGAGCCGGGCGACACCGAGGGGAACTGTGCCCAGGCGCAGGCAGAGGATCTGCAGGCAGATGCCGGGGAAGACGGGGAGGACGCAAACCCGGACGATACCCCGGAAGAGGCCATGGCTCAAGCATTGGCCCGGGCTTCCGCCGAGGCCGTAGCCGCCGCCATGGCGCAGGCCGCCGCCGCCCGGGAGAGCACCACGGCTCTTGATGCCGGGTATGAGTATATGTATGACTGCGTCAAGGACAAGAAGTCGTTGGTCTTCGCCAACTCCCGGGAGGAGACGGAGTACCTGTGCGCCACCTTCCGGCAGATCGCCCGGGTGCGGGGGGATCCGGATGTGTTCCTCATCCACCACGGCAACCTGTCCGCCTCCATCCGGGAGGAAGCGGAGGCCAAGATGAAGGACGAGGAGACCTTCGCCGTGACCTGCGCCACCGTGACCATGGAGCTGGGCATCGACATCGGGCGGCTGGAGCGTGTCCTGCAAAGTCAGGCTCCCAACTCCGTCACCAGCTTCCTCCAGCGGCTGGGTAGGTCGGGGCGGCGGGGGGAACCGCCGGAGATGATGATGGTGTTCCGGGAGGAGGATCCCCTGCCCAACACCCCCCTGCCCCAGCTGATCCCATGGGAGCTGTTGCGGGGCATCGCCATCATCCAGCTGTATATTGAGGAACGCTTCATCGAGCCGCCCGCCCGGCGGAAAATGCCCATGAGCCTGGCCTTCCACCAGACCCTGAGCATGCTGGCGGCCTCCGGGGAGCTGACTCCCCGCCGCCTGGCCGAGCGGGTGCTGTCCCTGCCGCCCTTTGCCCAGGTGACAAAGGAGGACTACCGCACCCTGCTTCTTTCCATGCTGGAGCACGACTTCCTGGAAATGACCGAGGAAAAGGGTCTGATCGTGGGCCTTGCCGGGGAAAGATTGCTCAAGTCCTTCAAATTCTATGCCGTGTTCAAGGACACCGAGGACTACACCGTCCGAGCCGGGTCGGATGAGATCGGCACCATCACCACGCCGCCCCCGGTGGGGGACAGGTTCGCCCTGGCCGGGCGGGTCTGGGAGGTGGAGGAGCTGGACATCCAGCGGAAGCTGATCTATGTCCGTCAGGTGGACGGCAAGATGGAGGTGTCCTGGCCCGGCGACTTCGGGGAGATACACACCCGGATCCTGGAGCGGATGCGCCGGGTGCTGGAGGAGGACACGGTGTACCCTTACCTGAAGCCCAACGCCCGCCGCCGCCTGGAGGTGGCCCGTCATGTGGCCCGCAATACCGGGATGCTGACCCACTCCCTGGTGCACCTGGGGGGATATACCTACTGCCTGTTCCCCTGGCTGGGCACCCGTTCCTTCCGCACCCTCCGGAAGTTCATCGTCCGGAACGGTGCGCCCTTCCGCGTCAGTAACCTGGAGTTTGAGGGGTGCTACTACATGACCTTCCGCATGGAGCGGGGCAATGAGTATGACCTGATCTCCCGCCTGGAGGGCATCGCCCGCACCGAGGGCATTGACTGCGAGGCGCTGGTGCAGAGCGGTGAGCTGCCGGTTTTTGAAAAGTACGACGAGTATATCCCCGCAGACCTTCTGCGCCGAGCCTATGCCGCTGACCGCCTGCGCTCTGACGAGGTCGTCCGCCGCCTGGGGGAAATGCTGAATGAGTTCTGAATGGCGGGGACGGGGAGCGGGGAACGCTTCCGGGGGAATTATCTGGAGACAGCACTGGCAACTGGCGTTGCCAGTGCATGAAGTTTGCCGTACGGCAAACTTCCGCCCCCGGCTCCCCTCAAAGACTTCCAAAGCGTTTTTATATGAATCGGAGCGGTAGCTTACACAATGAAGGAGTGTGGTTTGGATGGACAGGAGGATAAGTTATCATCTGTCGGGCTTGGCGTTGTTCTTGGTTTTGTGGAATATCCCGTCACTCTTGCTGGATTCCGGGGGAATGGTTCTCTAGCTGGTTTTGACGATTTTTTGCCGTGGCGGCGGGCTGGCGGTGTTTCTGTATACCTTCCGTAAGAAAGAGAAACTCCTTGCGTGGTGGTGCTCACTGCCCGGAACAGCCTATGTGACTGTCAACATTTGCATTGCTGCGGCTGTTCTCATGGAGGTTGCGGTGGAGCTTTTACTCAGATTTCGCTGAAAAAGTCCGAAAAAAGTATCAAAACCCCCTTGACAAGAGTGGTGGGAGTGTGGTATAATACGGAGCACTTCGGGAGCGGGAGCCAAGAGGGGACGCAGAGAGCGTGCCGGGAGCGGTTG
>CAMEON010000090.1 GCA_945929845.1 uncultured Clostridia bacterium
CTTTTTGTTTGCCTTATTTTACCTTTTCTGCGGGGGACTTTTTTTACGGCTCCCTGTTTCCCACACCCTTCAAGAACTTTCAAAACATATATACAATCATGTTCGGTACGCTGTTTTTTCATTCTTAATGTCATCGTTTTTGTAGGTGATTCAGCATTTCTGTCACCCAGACTAACCGAAAGCCAAGTGATGAACGGCCACCCCAACGGCATACAATGGGACAGGCCGCCCTTGGACACGGCCAGGATTCTGTACAGGGAGCACACACATATGGACATACGGAAAAGTGTACACAGCATAAGAGATACGAAAGAAACTGTGCAAAGAAAAAAAGGCCGCCGCTTGTTGCGCCGGGCGGCGGCCTGGGGGCTGGCTCTGACCATGGCCTGGGCGGGCGTGGCCTGTGGCGGGGCAACGCTACCCCCTGCGGCAGAGGTTGTTCTGGCCGCCATGCTGGAGGCGGCCCCCGGCCATCCCGCCGGGTGGGCCTATGCCCGCACCGCCGACCCCTCCGGGGTGGACTACCTGCCCGGCGGTGGAGCACCCTCCGGGGAGGGTGCGTCCGGGGATATAGCGCAGGACAGGGCGCAAAGCGGGGCGCAAAGCGGTGAATCCGACTCCGGCCAGCGGGTCTTCTACCTGACCGGGACGCTGTTCGCCGCCCTGTATGGCTCCACCGGGCGAGGTTGGCTGGGGGCAGACAGCACCAACAGAACAGATACGGCCGACGGAGGGACGGCATCCCCTGCCCCCGCCCCGGCAACCCAGGCGGAAGGAGCGACAGAGGCGGCACCCACCCTGATTCAGGACGGAGCGGTGTTCCTGTCCACGGTCATGCACCCCTTTGAGCTGGGGGTGTTCCGCTGTGCCGACCTGGACGGGGCACTGTCGGTGGCAGCCCTGTGCCAGACCCGGCTGGACACCCTGCGCACCACCTGGCAGAACAGTGCCTATGCAGTCTGCGTGGAGCGGGCGGTGGTGACGGTGGAAGGGTGCTATGTGCTCTTCATCGTGGCAGACGACCCGGAGCCTCTGCTGGAAGCCGCCCGCCGAGCCATCCGGTGACCCGGCAGGAGCAAATGTTCCGTTTTGAGTGTCAGAAATGCGGTTCCCCCAGCGTACTCCTCGCCTCCCTACGCCCCGGCAAGGAGGGCGGAGCGGGTACGGGCGAGGAGAGCCAGCCGCTCCGGGTCAGGCAGGGGGGAGGCATCCTCCGGCAGGAGCAGGTACAGGGTCAGCAGGTCGGCAGGGGTCAGGACACCGTCCCGGTCAGCGTCCCCGGGCACAGGAGAGACGGACAGGCCATCCGGGGGCCAGGCCACCGGAGAAAGCAGACCCTCTTCCGCCTCGCAGGTAAACCACCCGTTCCCGAGACAGAGGAGCACCCGGTGGCAGGCGGCCAGAACCGCCATGCCCTCCTCCCCCTGAAAGCGGGTGTCCGTGCAGGTGTGCCCGGCGGCGCAGGCGTAGTCGTGATACCCCAGGCCGTCAAGGGCACTGTCGGAGAGCAGGAAGCGGTCATGATTGACCGGCGGTGCCCCCTCCCCGGTCACAATGGGGTCGTCCCGGGTCACATCCACATGGTACCACACCCCGTCCACCCGCACATGGTTCCAGGCGTGATCCATGGCGGTGCTGGTCACCATGTCCACCTCCAGCCCCGCCGCCTTTCCCAGTGCCAGAAAAGCCAGCGCATAGGCCTGACACACCCCCACCCCGTCCCGGAACAGGCTGTAGGCATCAAACCGGGTGCCGGACAGGTCATAGGCGTACCGGTCAGCCAGCCAGTCATGCAGGAACAGCACCGTGTCCGCCTGGCTCCAGCCCCCGGCACTGTCCCCGGAAAAGGCCGCCACCCGACGCCGGGCGGCCTCCAGGTCTGCGCAGAAGGCCTCCACCGTCTGCCGGTACAACCGCCGGGCGGCGGTCAGCGCCTCCCCGGCCAGGGTGTAGGAGGGGGACACGGACAGCACCTGCCCCGCCCGGTTGTAGGTATACCCCAGCCGTCCGGCCACATGGAACAGCTCCGGGTGGGTGTTCATCACATAAGTGAACAGCTCCCCCAGCCGGTCGGTGGAAATGGCATACGGACTCAGGTCAATGCGCTCCTCACAGGCGGCCAGCCCGACGGCCAGCACCCCGGCGGCCTCCGCCGGAAAGGAAAGTCCCGGTAAGGTTGCATCCGTCGGTACTGACACCCTGCCCAGGATCCTGTCCGCCCCGCTACCCTTTGCCGCCTCCTGCGCCGCATAGCAGGGTATCGCCTGGCCGGACAGGGCATCCGGCTGTCCGGCCGAACTTCCCATGCCGGAGAACACAAAAAGCACAGCCACAAGACTTTGCAGGACTGCGCTTTTCCAAGTTTCTTTTCTCTTGATTATCCTTTGCCGGGTAAGGGATTTCCGCCCTTGCCTGTTTAATCGTCCTTCCCTTTTTTCCTGCCCGGGGCGGGTCAAGGTCTGCCTCCCTCGGTCTGGCCTCCGACCGACATGGCCTCCAGGATAGCCGGGAGCACCTCGGACAGGCCGGGCACGGTCACAGTGTCCCGCCCGTTGTTCCCGGTGACACGGTCAGCGGTACACAGGGCGTTGAGCAACGCCTCCTCCACCGACTCGGCGGCGGCACGGAAGGCGGCATCCATACAGCCGTCACTCAGTGCCAGCATGGGGCGGACACTGCCTGCGTCCCGCATACAGCGGTTGGCGGTGGTAAAGCCCAGCACCACATCCCCACTGCCGTGTCCGATGAAGGAGCCTACCCTGGCCAGTCCTACCACCGCCCGGTGCAGGACCCGGGTCAGCTGGAGGTGGGTCAGGGGCAGGTCGGTGGCAATGACCACCATGCAGGAACCCTGATCGCTCTCCCGGAGGGGAGCCTCGGCCTCCTGCGCCCGCAGCATGCGCCCGGCGGGGAAGCCTGTGATGGTCAGGTCATCCCGGCAGCCGAAATTGGACTGCACCAGTGCGCCGACGGTGTACACCTGCCCCTCCAGGGTCAGGGTGCGGGAGGCAGAACCGATCCCGCCCTTGAAGCCCAGGCACACGGTTCCTTTTCCAGCTCCCACATCCCCCTCGTCAAAGTCGGCGCAGGCGTTGGCCATGGCCTCTGCCAAGTGAGCCGCCCCCAGGGGACGGTCGGCGGCACGGTTGAGGTCAGAGTCGTTGGTCTCCCCCACCACCGGGTTGACGGAACGGCAGTCCAGCCCCTCCGCCCGGCACCTGTCCACCGTGTAGCCGGCCAGCGCATCGGCGATGCGCCAGACATTCAGCGTCCCGGTCAGGGCGATGGGTGTCTCCAGCGTGCCCAGCTCATCCAGTTGGATGGTGCCCACCGTCTTGCCAAAGCCGTTGATGACATGGGCGGCGGCGGTGAGCTTATCGGCGAACAGGTTGCCCGGGGCAGGGATGATGACGGTCACGCCGGTCTTGTGGTATGTATCATCCAGGGTGGCATGGCCCACCGTCACCCCGGGCACATCGGAAATTTTGTTCAGCGGGCCGGGCACCATCTCCCCGACGGTCAGGCCCCAGTCCCGGAATCGCTTGCGGTTCATCGGTCCTCTCTCCCTTTTTGCGTTCTTTGTTCTCTGCTATATTGTACGATTGGCCCCGGTTGCGTATGCCTCACCGGTTACTTGAAAAAAGCGGGAGATAGTACGCAAGGGGGCTTCTTGAAAGAAGCCCCCTTGACCCCCAAGAACTTTCAAAACATTTTCCCATTCAACCAAAGGACAACCGGAAAGGGACAGTATAAACAATGTTTCAAAAACCTTGAAGGGTTCCCCCGGCGTATCTTACTTTCTCTTCTTCACCGCCACGACAGCCAAAGCAAGCAGGCCGACAACGCCGGTCACGGCCAGTGTGGACTGACACCCGGCGGTTTTGGCGGGTGCGGTGTCCTCTTCCGCAGTAGCCTCAGCCTGTGTAGGCGCATCTGTGGGTGCATCCGTAGGTGCCTCGGTGGGCTTTTCCGTGGGTGCCTCAGTAAGTACCTCGGTGGGGGCTTCGGTGGGCTCTTCGGTAGGGGCTTCGGTGGGCGGTTCCGTGGGCGGTTCGGTAGGCTCCTCCGTGGGCGGCTCTGTCACCACCGGCTTCAGCGACTCCTTATACGCCAGGTAATCCACCACGGCACCCTCCGGTGTCCAGCCGTTCTCCACATTCTGGGCATCCTCCAGGTACTCGCAGAGCACGACGGCCCCGATGTACATGGTCACATCCGCCGGTGTGGTGACGGAATCAAAGATATCCAGCCGGATGTTGTTGATGGTGCCGCTCCACTTGGAGTCGTGGGACATATCCACCACAATGTACTGCCACTCCTCCCCGGGCTTGACCTGGAAGGACTTGGTGCAGGCCTCTGTCGGCCCGGTCACACTGCCCGCGGCGTAGTACAGCTTGAAGTTGGTGGCACTCTTGTTGTCTGTCTTCACCTTGAACAGATCGGAAGAGCGTCGTGTAGGGAAAGAGTGT
>CAMEON010000091.1 GCA_945929845.1 uncultured Clostridia bacterium
TCGGTCAGTCCGGTTTCCGTGCAGGTGGGTTCCTTGGCCGGGTCGTTCACAACGGTGTGCCCCTTGGCCGGAACTTCCTCCTGCGCCACCAGCACTTCATTACAGACGGAGCAGTGCTGACCCTCGGTCAGTCCGGTTTCCGTGCAGGTGGGTTCTACAGCCGGATCGGTCACAGTGGTGTGCTCCTTGGCCGGAACTTCTTCCTGCGCCACCAGCACTTCATCGCAGACGGAGCAGTGCTTGCCCTCGGTCAGGCCGGTCTCGGTACAGGTGGGTTCCTTGGCTGGGTCGTTCACAACGGTGTGCCCGGTGGCGGGGATTGTCTGCGGTACGCTGAACATGGTCATGCAGACGGAGCAGTATGAGTATCCAGTCATACCAATGGAGGTGCAGGTCGGTGGCGTGCCGGGTACCACGACAACCGTATGTCCGGTAGCAGGAATGACGACCTGCGGTGTCAGCACGGTATCACACACCGAGCAATGTCTGCCTTCTGTCAGACCACTTTCCGTACAGATGGGGGCTTTGGCGGGGTCAATGACCTCTCTGTGCCCCAGAGCAGGTATGGGCTGTTGCTGTATGATGACGGCCTTGCATATCACGCAGTGCGCCCCTTCTGTCCATCCCTCCTCCGTACAGGTCGGCGGGACGGACGGATCGGCCACCAGCACATGGCCATGAGCCGGAATGGTGGTCTGCGGTACCAGCACCTCGCCGCATATGGCACAATGTTTTCCTTCTGTCAGGCCGGTCTCGGTACAGGTTGGTTCCACGGCAGGGTCGATGACCTCGATATGCCCACCTTTGGATTCTATGACAGCCCCGCAGACCAGGCATACCTGATCCTCCGTGCAGGTAGCCTCCGGCCCATAGGTATGCCCGGTAGCGGAAATGACCTGCTGTGCCTCCAGCACTTCACCGCAGACGGAGCAGTGCTTGCCTTGGGTCAGACCAGTCTCGGTGCAGGTAGGATCCACGGCGGAGTCTATGATTTCGGTATGTCCCTTGGCCGGGATCATTTCCTGCGCCACCAGTACCTCGTGGCAAACGGAACAGTGCTTGCCCTCGGTCAGGCCGGTTTCGGTGCAGGTTGGTTCTTTGGCAGGATCAATGACCACGGTGTGACCACGGTGTGACCTGTGGCCGGGATGACTTCCAGGCCGCTGAGTATCTCTTCGCAGATGGCGCAATGGGCACCTGCCTCCCGGCCTTCCTCCGTACAGGTCGGCGCCAGGTAGGGGTCATCCACCGGTGTGTGGCCATTAGACGGAATGGCTTCCCCGCCGCTGAGGATCAGACCGCACACCTCACATTGCATGCCTGCCGTATGTCCGTCCTCTGTGCAGGTCGGTTCCGTGTACGGGAGGGGAATGGGGGTATGTCCTGTGGGCGGCACCACCTGTGATTCTTCCAACACTTGGCCGCAGACGGAGCAGACAACTTCCGCCGTCATACCGCTCTCGGTACAAGTGGGAGGAATGGCCTCGCCCCTCTTCTCCGTGTGTCCGGTAGCAGGAACCGGTATCTGTTCCGCAAGAACCAGCCCGCAGACGGCGCAGTGAGACCCGGCGGTATGTCCGTCCTCCGTACAGGTCGGGGCTACCGCCTCATCCTCTACGGGGGTGTGATCTACAACCGCAATCGGCTCGCTCTCGCTGGCTCCACACAGGAGACAGTACCTGATCCGGAGACCCTCCTCGGTGCAGCTGGGCTGCTTTTCCACGGTCCACTCACCGTAGGAATGGGTGCATTCTGTGGGCACAGTCGGCTCTGTCTCTGTCTCTGTCTCTGTCTCTGTCTCCGTATCTGTCTCCGGCTCATCGGGCTTCGTGTCCTTACCGGTCTCCGCCCCGGTTTCAACAACAGACTCCTCATCCGTTTCAGTGCCTTGAGAAGGGAGTGCCGATGTCTCCGCCTCCGTGCCCGAATCGGGTTGGCTTTGCGTTACTATCGGACGCGTCCATTCAACCGGATATGTGCCGGTACCAGGTATGCGGCAGGAGCTGACCGTCAGCATGACCGCGACCATGGCAGGAAGCAAGACAAGGGTACAAAGACCCAGCACCGGGGTGACAGCCAAGACCGCCCGGAGCCTCCCTGCCGCTGATCTTCCCGTTCTGCCTTTATCTATGTATGACTTTCCCGTTCTGTTCCGCTTATGTCTGATCACGGTTCAGCCCTCCCTTACATCCGTTTGGTATATGTCCGTGCGTGACAACCGTTTTGCCGTTCCATGTTGCGCTTCCCGTTCCGCCATACGGCACCCTGACGGTCGTATGGTACCTTTCAACCGGCCTGGAAACGCCATTTCAAAAGATTTTCCTCATTATAACACAAATGGGCAAATAATTCAATAGACAATCAAAAGAATTTATTGCCAACTGTAAGAAAACCGGTGACCTGCTTACACCGTGCGGAACAGATCCATCACAGGGTATGCCCTGGACAGGGCTGTCCGGAAGTCCGGTTGCCAGATGCACTCCAGGCTCATGCGACCGCTGTACCCCATGCGCTTCAGTGCCTGTGCATAGGGCGTGATAGCCGGTATGTCCGCCGGGTCGGGTGCATTGCGGTCAGGCCGGGGCCTTGCCAGGTGGGTGTGCCACAGGTATGGGCCCGCCTCGTCCAACTCATCCAGGGTCTCCCCATTGGCGTAGAAGTGGAAGAAATCCAGCAATGTTCCCACGGCAGGATGGTTGACCCGGCGGCACATGGACAGGCTCTCCGGCAGCGTGTTGATGAAGTTGCAATCCCTGCGGCTAAGTGGCTCAATGACCACACGCATCCCGACCTCGGAAGCGGCATCACCCGCAATGGCCAGGATTTCGGCAAACCTGTTTTCGGCATCTGCCAAAGCCATGCCGTCAGGGATCTGTCTGGAATGGCCGGAGCCGATCACGGCTATGTCACCACCAAGCGCACGGGCACGACTGAAGGTGCGCTTGCAATACTCCATCAGCCACTGGTCTGAACACGCATACAGACAGACCTGAGGATCAAAAAAGCCGTTGAAGCACTCTGCTTTGAGGCCGGTATCCGCCAGCTTTCTGCGGGCAGACAGGAAGCCAGCATCATCCAGGGAAGCAAGCCAGGAAAAGTTGGCTTCGCAAAAATCATATCCGAGATCAGCAAGGATCGGCCACTCTGCGGGGCCGCCACAAACACCTATGCGCATAGAAACACAACCTTTCGTTAATAAATCAATTGAATGTTGACTCTTTGAACATGCACTGTGCGCCTTCATTCCACCGTCCCGAAGATCAGGGGCTGGGGGGCAGGGGGCTGATCGCCCAGGGTCACGGAGGACAGCACCTTCTCCTCGGCGGCGGCAAACAGCTCCTCCCGGTCGGCGTACAGGATGCACAGCGGCTCCCCGGCCTTGACCGGATCTCCCCGCTTGGCACAGAGGCGGATGCCGGCGGTGTAGTCGATGGCATCCTCCTTCCGGTTCCGTCCTGCACCCAGGAGCAGGCTGGCCGTGCCGTACCCCTCCGTGTCCATGGAGACCACATATCCAGAGTAGGGAGCCAGTACCGCATGGGTATACCTGGCCTTGGGGAAAAGGCTTGGATCCCGGATCCATGCCGGGTCGCCGCCCTGGGCTTCCACCATGGCGGCCAGGGTGTCCAGCCCTCGGCCAGTGCGGATGGCCTCCAGCACCCGGGAGCGGCAGTCCGCCTCGGTGCCCTGACCGGCCAGCTCCAGCATCCGGGTGGCCAGCTCCACGCAGAGACGGGTCAGGTCGTCGGGACCCTGCCCATTCAGGGTCTGGATGGCCTCCACCACCTCCAGAGAATTCCCGATGGCATAGCCCAGCGGCTGATCCATATCCGTCACCAGGGCCATCATCCGCTTCCCGGCACCCTTGCCGATGTCCACCATCAGCCTGGCCAGCTCATGGCTTGCCTCCGGCGTTTTCATAAAGGAGCCACTGCCTGTTTTCACATCCAGAAGGATGCAGTCGTCATCGGCGGCCAGCTTCTTGCCCATGATGCTGGAGGCGATGAGGGGCATGCTGTCCACGGTGGCTGTCACATCCCGGAGGGCATACAGCTTTTTGTCGGCGGGAGCCAGATTGGCACTCTGTCCGACGATGGCGATCCCCACCCGGTCAACGATGTCCTGAAACGCGGCGGTGGGCATATCCGTGCGGAACCCGGCGATGGACTCCAGCTTATCCACGGTGCCTCCGGTGTGCCCCAGCCCCCGGCCGCTCATTTTCGCCACCCTGACCCCCAGGGAGGCCACGAGGGGCGCAACCACCAGGCTGGTCTTGTCGCCCACGCCGCCGGTGGAGTGCTTATCCACCCGCAGACCC
>CAMEON010000092.1 GCA_945929845.1 uncultured Clostridia bacterium
GGATTGACGGACACCTATACCATCACCTTTACGGATGGAACCACCTCAACCTTTGTCTTGACCAATGGGCAGGACGGCGAGAAGGGGGAAGTGGGTGCCGACGGAGCCAAGGGTGAAAAGGGTGACCCGGGTACCCCGGGAGAGAAAGGCGAACAGGGCGACCCGGGAGAGCCGGGCAACGGGATCGTGTCTGTCGAAAAGACAGCCACAGACGGATTGACGGACACCTATACCATCACCTTTACGGATGGAACCACCTCAACCTTTGCTCTGACCAACGGACAGGACGGAGAAAAGGGTGAACCCGGCGAACCCGGCAAAAAAGGAGACAAGGGCAATACGGGTGCAACCGGAGCAGGAATTTCCTATATTGAAAAGACAGGCACAGTCGGCCTGGTGGACACCTATACCATCACCTTTACGGATGGCCGTAAAACCACCTTCACGGTGACAAACGGAGTGAACGGGACGGACGGCAAAGACGGAAAGGACGGAGAAAAGGGTGAGACCGGCGAGACAGGTCGCTCGGCCTATGAAGCCTACTGCCAATTGTACGGGTACACCGGAACCGAGGAGCAATGGCTGGCGGATCTTGTAGCCGGAAAGCTGATCCAGTACACCGTCACCTTCAACCTCAACGGCGGCAAGGCCGGTAGTGGATATGCAAGTCAGGTCAAGGTGACGGCAGGTTCTTCTCCCAAGCTGACCGTGCCCACAAGGACGGGATATACCTTCCTGGGATGGTACACCGGGGAGGGTGTGAATGACGGACAGGTGACAACGACCACGCCGGTCTGTGAGGACATGACGCTGATTGCCCGGTGGCAGATCAACACACTGACCGTTACCTTCCAGGGGTACGACGGCAAGACCCTGAGTACCCAGACTGTCAAGTACGGGCAGGCGGCGGTAGCCCCGGAGGCACCGCAGGTCGATAAGATGCGCTTCTCCGCATGGGATACGGATTTCTCAAAGGTCACAAAGAACCTGACTGTCAAGGCCGTGTATGTGGCGGACACCTACACCGTGACCTACAACACCGATGGCGGCACCGCCCTGCCTGCGCAGACCTACTATATGGGTGACACGCCCCGCCAGTCCACCGTACCGGTCAAGAGCGGGTACTATTTCGTAGGCTGGTACCGGGACAGCGCACACAAGCAGGCGTACAATTTTGATATGCCGCTGAACGCAGACACCACCCTGTATGCGTACTTCTCCGAGATGATCCCGCTGAGCACGCCGGAGGATCTTCTGAAGATCAAGAGCAACCCCTACGCCAAGTACTGCCTGACCAATGACATCGACATGGATGGCAACCCTTGGACAGGGAGCTGTGCCTTCTCCGGTGTGCTGGACGGACAGGGATATAAAATACACAACTTTACCATGACGGGCACCGGTGCCAATGTGGGCTTCTTCACCACGAACAGCGGGACGGTGAGAAACCTGACGCTCCAGGACTTTACCTTCAGCGTAGAGCAGGCGGTGGCTTACTCCGCCGGTGCCATCGCAGGCACCAACAGCGGAAGCATTACGGGTTGCCATGTGGTGGATTGTGCCCTGTCTTACAATCTGGTCAGGTCAGCCGCATCAGGTACCATTACTTCCATGGGTGGTGGCATCTGCGGTACCAATAACGCTGTGGTTTCTCAATGTTCTGTACAGGGGCAAATGGCGGGAATAAATGATATGTATAACAGTGATACTTCTTATTCTTATAACACTGTTGCAAAGAACTGCCTAATAATAGGCGGGGTTGTGGGGTCTAATTCGAAAACTATGGCATCTTGTACAGCATCTGTGACAGCACAGTATTTAGCACAATCCAATCGTTATGGCAATTATGATAGTGCAGATTCAAGCCTTGAGATAGGTGGGGCAGTTGGGTACAATTCTGGGTCGGTTTCTGATTCTTCTGCCCGGGCTGATATTACTGTTTCTGCATCCGGTAGTGTTTGGAAGTATGCCCATATCGGTGGTTTTTGCTCGGTTAACAAAGAAACAGGTACAATAAATGGTTGTTCGGCCAAGGGTAGCATAACAGAAGGAAATAACAGTTTTACCAGTTATGTCTATGGAGGTTTTGTGTATGCTTGTCTCCAAGGATCTGTCACGAAAAATTCGTATGCCAATGTGAACATTAAAACACTTACTACTCCACCCTCTTCTTTGGCTGTATCTGAAACCAAGGTAGGTGGCTTTGTAGGCGAGAATCAAAGTACCATCAACAACTGTTATTGCACAGGTAACATTGAAACAGCATGCACAGGGAAAGTCGCCGGCTTCGTGGGCACCAACTACAGCAGCGGTGCCATCAGCAAGTGCTTCAGTACCGGTAAGATCACCCTGACAGGCGGTGCGGCTTCCGCCACCGGCTACTTCTGCGGCGGCACGGAGGGCGGACAAATCCTGAACAAGTGCTACTACCTCAACACCGTGACCATCAAGCAGGGCTCCTCCACCGTACAGCCCACCAATAAGTCCGGTGAGGCCAAGGCGATGGCAGACCTTCAGAGTCAGACCTTCCTCTTGGAGACGCTGAACTGGCCGTCGGATACCTGGGTCATCCGTCCCGGCAATTACCCCTGCCTCTCCTGGGAATCATTATCCTGACATACAAAGGGCCTGCCGCACCTCGGTGCGGCAGGCCAACGCTTTTCTGCCTGTGTCAGTATCCACCCTCATGTCCCCGGAGCCGCCAGAGCACCTTCCGTATCAGCTCCACGGGGAAGACAGTTAAGGCCAGCAGGGAGGTGAAGGCCAGCTCGGACAGAGTGAGCGGGGATGTGCGGAGCACGGTGCCGCCCAGGTATACGAACAGGATCTGGATGGCCAGCACCGCCGTCATGATCCCGATAAAGGCACGGTTCTTGCCAAGCCCCGCAAAGATGTTCAACCGGTCGGTGCGGGCGTTGAAGCAGTTGAACACAGAGGCAAAGATGAACAGGGCGAAGAAGGCGGTCAGCAGGTATATGTTGTCCGGTGCCGTGCGGAAGTGGGACACCACGAAGGGTGCCTTGAGAAAGAGCAGGCACAGGCAGATGGTGAAGCACCCCAGGGTGGCGATCTCATGACCCATGTACCTGTTCAGAATGGGTTCGTCCCGCCGCTTGGGCTTTTCCTTCATGTAGGACTCCAGCGGTGCCTCCCCGGCGAAGGCCAGCCCGCCCAGCGTGTCCATGATCAGGTTGATCCACAGCATCTGCACTACCGTTACCGGCGCATCAATGCCGATGAAGGGGCAGATCATGGACACGCCCACGGCGCACAGGTTCATAGTCAGTTGCAGGGTGATGAACTTGCGGATGCTCTTGAAGATGGTGCGCCCGTACAGCACCGCCCGGGCGATGGAGGACAGGTTGTTGTCCAGAATGATGATGTCCCCCGCATCCTTGGCCACCTGGGTGCCCGCTCCCATGGCAAAGCCAATGTCCGCCCGCTTCAGGGCCGGGGCGTCGTTGATGCCGTCCCCGGTCATGCCCACCACCATGTCCTTTTCCTGAGACAGCCGCACCAGCCGGGACTTGTCGGTGGGCAGGGCACGGGCGATGACCCCGATCCGGGGAAGAAGCTCCCGGATGCGGTTGTCCGTCATGTGGGCCAGCTCCTCGCTTTCCAGCACCATATTCACACCGCCGCCCAGAATGTCGCACCTCTCAGCGATGGAACGGGCGGTTTCCCTGTTGTCTCCCGTCATCATGATGACATGGATCCCAGCCCGCCGGAGCTTGCGCACCACCTCTGGGGCCTCCTTGCGGATCCTGTCCGCCAGCAGGACGGCGCACACAAGGGTCAGCTCCCCATACTGCCCCTGCATGAGACTTTCCCGGCTGGGGGGCAGGGCACCCCGCTGGCCGCTCCGGGGCAGGACACGCTCACAGAGCAGAAGCACCCGTCCCCCCTGCCGGGTCAGGTCGTCCAGCTTCCGGGTAAAGGCCGACTTGTCCAGAGGGATTGTCTGCCCATCCTCCCGGTATGCGCCGCTGACATGGGGTAGCAGACGCTCCGGCGCACCCTTGACATACAGCACCTGCCCGTCTTCCCGGCGCACCAGTGCCGCCGAGGTCTTGCGACTGCTGTCAAAGGGGGTGGTGAACACCACCGGGGATGGGGATCGGGGAGAGCCGTTTCCCAGGACAGCATCCATCAGAGCCCGGTCTGTGGCGTTGCCGCCCAGTGCCCTGGGACGGGATTCCTGCACGCGGCTTTTGCCGGGATCTTTACCGACAGGCGGCTCCTCCTTCCGTCCGGGTTTGGACTGGGTATTGGTCATGCAGGCATCGGACAGTCGGGTAAA
>CAMEON010000093.1 GCA_945929845.1 uncultured Clostridia bacterium
CACATTTGTATTGCTCCCCCTCCGGGGGGTGCAGTTAAAACTTTAATCTGCCCTTGTAAAGTTCTCCTCTCGATTTTGGCCGAATGTATTGACAAAGCGTGAAACATATGATATAATTCGGTTGTGCGGAGCCTATTTCACAGAAACAGGAGGCCTTATGAACATGATGAAAAAGAAAAGAAGTGCATTCAAAATCGGTTACTTTCTTGCAATCCTTATGGTGGGCCTTGTCATGCTCATAGCTTGCAATAACTCATCAAATAACGGCGAAGCCAACACAGAGGCTCCGACCGACGTTCAATCCGAAACCACGGGAGACAGCGATCCTGCAAATGAGACCGAGGCTGTGTCTGAAACTGCGGCTGAATCCGCACAAGAAACAGAAGCGGAAACGGAAACAGAGACGGAAACGGAAACAGAGACGGAGACGGAAACGGAAACAGAAACGGAAAAGGAGACCCACGGAACCATGTTGTATCAATTGGCACCGGATAATTCCAGCTTGACTATGTGCTATGTCATTAAGACCCCCAATGACAAATTGATTGTGATTGACGGTGGTATTGATGGCACCGGCAGAAATAACCCGCCGTATTTACCTGCCGCCTTGAGAGCCATATTGGGCCTCGGCGCGGATGAATACTTTGAGGTGGAAGCCTGGTTCTTGACCCATGCTCATTCGGACCATATCTACGAGCTCTCCAAAATGCTCAAAACCTATACCCCTGAGTCCAACTATAAAATCAACAACTTCTATTTTGATTTCCCGCCTTTTGCGACAAAGGAATATGCCGGGGAAAACGACGATTTCTTTGCTACCGATCTGCGTGAGAACATGAACGCCTACGCGGAGGTTATCGGAGCTGAAGTCAAAGAGGGGAAGGACTTCTATGATTCTGTCAACGGCGCAGTCATCAATGAGCAGGCCATCAAAAACGGACTGGAAATCAATATAGACGGCGTTCGAATTGAAGTGCTGCAGACATGGAATATAGCTGACGGCTTTTCCAATGTCAACGATACGAGCATCATCTTCAGATGCTGGGTGGAAGGTCAGAGCATCCTGTTCCTTGGCGATGCCGGCCCCATCGCCGGAAACCGCCTCGTCAAAACCTATGGCGACAAGCTGAAGAGTGATATCGTTCAGATGGCACATCATGGCCAGGCGGGCGTCAATAAGAACTGTTACGCAGCCATCGATGCGCAGGTTTACTTGTGGCCGACGCCGGTTTGGGTGTGGAAAAACGAGAACAACTACTATCAGACCAACATTACCCGTGAATGGATATACGGTGAAAACTTCCTCGAAGCGGATGAATATAACATCGTTGCCGGCTTGTACACAAGATATCCGATGAGGAGCTCCCTCGTTTCTCATTGGAAAAAGGTAATTAACTACATGGTGATTGAGTTGCCGTACAATTTGCCATACAGAGAGAATAGTTTGCATAAATAATGGCCGCCTGAATAACACCCCAAATTTGAACCGTCACAGTTCGATTGGGGTGTTATTTGTGCTTTAAAAACCTATACAGGAAGCGGTTTTTCGTGCCAATTCTTATTTTTTGCAATCGAACTGCGATTGCGGGAATCCCCCATCTCCTACAGCTCCACCTAAAAGGCTTCCCTTTATTCGTAACCGCCCAATCTTCCCGCGTCTTGCCCTTCCCAACCCACCGCAGTATAATATACTCCAACGAACTACTCGGGAGCAACAGGAAGTGAAACGCACTCCGATGCACTCCATAGCAGTACACAGGAGGTATGAAATGAGCAGTGAAAAAGTGATCACCACGATCAAAGAGCAGGTCAAGCTGGACGCATGGCGGCGCAAGATGGAGGAACGGCAGTCGTCAGGGCTGAGCGTGAAGACATGGTGCAAGGAGCGAGAGCTGTCCCAGTCCGCCTACTACCATCGGTTACAGAAACTGAGGGAAGCCGTGTGCGAGCAGGTGGGCGAGCAGGAGTGCAAGGATCGATCCGTCCTGTCTTGCCCTGTTCCTACCCCTGCACCTGTAACTGCCGTCGTACCGATCCGGAGAGCGGACACACCCTTGGTCGGATCTTCATCCGGCGTTGAGATCGAATGCGGCGGGTTGCGGATCAAGGTGTCCGGTGAATGTCCGGCTGAACTTGTCTGCGCTATGTTGCGGGAGCTGAAGGCATGATGAGGGAACTGTTGCAGAGCGTGACGGTGTATCTGGTTACCGGGTATTCGGATCTTCGCCAGGGGATCGACGGACTGGCAACTCGGGTACAGGGTACGCTGTCCCTTGACCCGTACAGCCGGAGCCTGTTTCTGTTCTGCGGACGAAGACGGGATCGGATCAAGGGACTGCTCTGGGAAGGAGACGGATTCCTGCTCTTGTACAAGAGGCTGGACAACGGCGTGTTTCGCTGGCCGAGAACCGAAACAGAGGCAAGGATGCTGACAGAACAGGAGGTTCGCTGGTTGCTGGAGGGGCTGGAGCTGGAGCAACCGGGAGCGATCAAGCCCGGAAAACCAGGGGCATTGTACTGATTTTCGGTACTTGTTTGGCACCGATTTGCCCCGTTTTTGTTTGATTTTGACTGTTTACACCCTGTTTTTCCTTGAGAACCTGCCTGTCGAGGAGGTTGTTCACCCTGCGGAGGACAAGACCTGCCCGGCATGCGGAAGAGAGATGGAGCATGTGGGCAAGGAATTCGTGCGGGATGAGGTGGTCTATTCCCCTGCCCGGATGTTTGTCCGTAAGCATTATGTGGAGGTCGTGAAGTGCCCCTCGTGCGGGAAGGATGAATCCCTCGACGCGAGCCTGCCGGATGTAGCGGCTCCCGTATTCGGAAAAGCAGCTGTCCCTTCTCCGGTCATCCCCCGCAGTTATTGCTCCCCGGAGCTGTTGGCACACATCATCTACCAGAAGTATGCGCAGGCTGTCCCGCTGTACCGGCAAGCAGGTGCGTCCTGCCCTGACTCCGGAGGAGAGGTATACGCAACGGCAGGAGCAAACCAAGCCCGTTCTTGACGCTTTTTATGCATGGCTTGATTCATTTGTGCCCGCCGGAGGCACCGGACTTGCCAGGGCGTGTCAGTATACCCGGAACGAAAAGAAGTATCTGTATGCTTTCCTGCATGATCCTGCCATTACCCCGGACAACAACCGGGCAGAGAACGCCATCCGACCGTTCGTGGTCGGGCGCAAGAACTGGCTGTTCAGCGACTCCGAGAAGGGCGCCGAATCCAGTGCGATCCTCTACTCCCTTGCCGCCACCGCCTGTGCCAACGGGCTTACTGTGGAGGGCTATTTCATCCGGCTTTTTACCTCGAAGACCCTCATCCTTCCTTGGCACACCGACGAACAAAAATGAAATGACAACTCAACAACCACCGCTTCCAGCCGCCTTCGGGCGGCTTTCTTTGTTGGGGGGACATGGGAAGATTGGGCGGTTACGACTTCTTTGCTGAAATCGCTTTTAATTCCGATTCGTGAAAACCGTAGCTATCCTCGTTTGCAAACAGCGCATTTCCGAAAACCGCATCGTTCCAATTATCGTCCCTCTTAATTTGTAATATATCTACCATATATTGGTGTTTTGGCGGCATGTCCTACCGTCTTTTTTGCCATGCTTTTTTTTCTTGATTTCTCCTTGTTGCTGTTGGTTTCTCCCAGTTCTATACGGAGAGGTGATTTATTCTCTGTTGATATGGTTGGAACTGGAAGGTTAACTTAATGACATTGGTTCACCTGCCCCCCGCAGTACGCTCTCTTTTCCTCCATAGAGCGGGGCGAGGGGTCAGAGCAAAGCTCAGCGAAGGCGTTTATGCTGTTTTGGGCGGCAGTTACGCTGGATCCCCGGGGAAAACGATTACAAAAATATGACAGAATAACGCTCCGAATCAAACACAATACCTGTTTTGAAAGTTCTTGGGGGTCTGGGTTCAGAAGTTTGCCGTATGGCAAACTTCATGCAATTGCACTGCGTACAGTGCAATTGCTGTTCTTATCAAGAAGCCCCCAGGCGTTTTCCCGTCCCCCACCTGAACTGTAACCCCCATCTTCTTTTAAGACTTTCAAATCAATGGCCCCCTTGATTTTTTGTGGGAAATGTGCTATACTTGAAGGCAGATATGGAGAGGCTCACAGGCCTTGGGAAAGCAGGATCAGCGAAATACAAACCACTCATCATGGATTAGGGAACCGCTGATTTATTCGGCGGCACATCTTCGGCACATCTTTTCCCGCCT
>CAMEON010000094.1 GCA_945929845.1 uncultured Clostridia bacterium
CTTCTCCGGCGGGAGCAAGCCCCCGCCCTACAAGGATGCTTGGATCAACTTCAAAAGTCAATACAAAATTTTATCGTTACAGTGTAGTAGGGGCGACCTGTGGTCGCCCGCAAGCCCCGGCGGTATCTCCAACAGACGACCACATCCGTATACGGTGGTAGCCCCCACAACTGTATCCGCTCAGGCGTTCCCTCCGGTGGTCTTGCCGCCCTTCTGCACCCCCCTGTCCTTGCGCACCCGGAAGAACAGGGAGCGCAGGGCCCGTCCGTTGAAGGGGATGAGGGGGTACAGGTAGCTGCGGGTACCGTTGACGGTGGCATTGGTGGCAATGAGAACCAGGATCAGGACACAGCCCACAGCGAAGCCCCACACATTGAACAGGGCAGTCAGGAGCAGAAGACCCATGCGGAGGAACTTGAAGGCGTACCCCAGCTCATAGCTGCGCTGGGTGAAGTTGGCGATGGCCACAAAGGCCATATACAGGATGACCTCCGGAATCAGCCAACCGATGTCCACCGCAAAGTCCCCAAGGATCAGACCGCCCACCACCGACAGGGAGTTGGACAGCATATTCGGCGTATTCAGGGAGGCCATACGCAGGCCGTCGATGATGAATTCCACCAGGAAAAGCTGGGCGATGATGGGGATCCGTCCGGTCTCGGTGGGCAGGATGAAATCCAGCCAGCCGGGGATCACCTGGGAATTCTTCAGGAGCAGGTACCAGATGGGGGTCAGGAACAGGGTCATCCAGAAGATGATCTGGCGGAGGACGCGGATATAGGTGCCGGTCAGCGGCGGGAAGTAGAAATCGTTGGTCTCCTGCATGAAGTCAAAGATGGAGGTGGGCAGGATCATGGCCTCCGGGGAGTTGTCGCACAGGATCAGCACACTGCCCTCCAGCAGCTGGGCTGCCGCCGCATCCGGACGCTCGGTGTAGCGTATTTTGGGGAAGGGGTTGTACCACCGGGACTTGATCAGGGACTCCGCCAGAGACTCATGACCCATGGACAGGGCATCTGTGTCTATCTCGGTCAGCCGCTTCTTCAGCTTCTCCACATAGGTCATGTCCGCCCGGTCGGACATATAGCAGATGACCACATCGGTGGCAGAGCTTCTGCCCACCGACTGGTAGCACATGGTCAGGTGAATGTCCCGGATGCGCCGCCGGATGAGGGCGGTGTTGAATACCAGCGTCTCCACAAAGCCGTCCCGGGCACCCCGCATGACCTTGTCGCCCTCCGGCTCCCCGGTCTCCCGGGCAGGGTAGGTGCGGGCATCCACCACCACGCCACGGGCACCGAAGCCCTCCCCCAGAATCAGGGTGGCCCCGGCCAGCACCATGCGGATCATACTGTTCACATCGGTGGTGATGTCCGTCTCCACATAGGGCAGAGCCTTGTCCACGAACCGCTGTACCGGATCCTCCGGCATGCCCTCCTCCCGGTCGGGTATCAGCTTGTCCAGTCCCAGGAAGAATATCATCAGCTTCTCCATCACGGCATCCTTGACGAAACCGTCAATGTAGTACAGCGTCATCCTGTCCGGGCCGATCTGCAGATCCTTCCGGATCACATCAAAATTATCGCCCACATGGAGCATGTCGTCCATCTTCCGGACATTCTCGGCATACACATCGGTCAGCTTCATGATCTTCCCTTCCCTATCCTTTCGTTCAGAACAGCACCCGCCCCGTGCGGTTGGCAGTTGGCAGTTGGCAGTTGGCACTCTTGCGTTGTCCCTCTTAGTATGCGCCGCCGGACAGAAAATACGCTGGTAAGTTGTTGCAGAACGGTTGGGAGACATCCTTCGAGAACTTGCAAAACAGGTTTGTATGCTGTGCGGAGCGTATTCCTTCCTATTTGCAACAAAACTATTGACAATTGTACCCGTGTGGGGTAAAATAGAGATGCAAAAATTCAATAGGTAAAGGAATGAATATGAGATCTGTATCTGAGGAACAGGCGGCACCCGCATCGCCGGGGCACAGGCGCTGGGATGTGTTTGGCCGGAGGTTTTCGTCCTTCTGCTCCGTGGCCGCCTTGCTGATCCTGTTTGCCATCATGCTGTACCTGTCGCTGATCGCACTGACGGAGACCACCGACATGAATATGAACAATTCCATGCTGGAGAATGTGGAGTACCACATGGACAACTTTTTCTTCAATGTGCTCATGCTCCTGGTCTTTGCCCTGGCCGTCTTCCTGTACCGCCGCCTGGTTGAAAAAGTCAATGTCTGGATCCCTATGGCGGTGTGCCTGGCTCTGGTGCTGGGTCTGGGGCTGATCTGGACCTTCTCCTCCCTGTCCGCCCCCACCCACGATTCCCTGATCGTTTCCCGGGCCGCCTACAAGGCATCCATCGGGGACTACTCTGACATCACCGCCAATTACTTCAAACGGTTCCCCTTTCAGTTGGGCTATGTGCTGTTCAGCGAGATCATCATCCGTCTTTTCCACACCGGGGAGAATTACCTGGCGGTAGAGGTAGTCAATGTGGTCTGCCTGACCGTCTCCTACTTTGCCCTGCTCATGTCCGCCAAGCGGATATGCGGGGATCAGACCGTGAAGCTGTGCGCCCTGCTCCTGGTCTTCTGCTTCCCGCCCCTCCTGTTCTGCACCTTCACATACGGGAATATCCCCGGTCTGATGTTCTCCTGCCTGGCGGTGTGGCAGTTCCTTGAGATCCAACACCGATCCACCGGGTCTGACATATTCCATGCGACCCTGTGCGCCCTTTTCATGGGCATAGCGGTATGCCTGAAGAAGAACTGCCTGATCTTTGCCGTAGCCATCATCATCCTGGCTGTCATCCGGTTCGTGGAGAAGCGGAAGCTGGCCCATGTGCTCTGCGTTCTTCTTTGCGTCCTCTCCATATGGTGCTGTGGCACCGCCGTGGTATCTCATTATGAGCGGCGTGCGGATTTCCAGTTCGGAGACGGTATCCCCATGGTCTCCTGGTTAGCCATGGGGCTGAATGAATCCACCATTGCCCCGGGGTGGTATAACGGCGTATACACCGTCACCAATTTCCACAACCATGACATGGATCCCACGCTGGCCGCCGAAGCATCCAGGGAAGTGATTGCCGAGAGGCTCAAGCTGTTCTCCGAGGACAAAGCGTATGCCAATGATTTCTTTGCCCACAAGATCATCAGCCAGTGGAATGAGCCCTCCTATCAGAGCCTGTGGACCAATCAGGTCAGGGGACGGTACGGGGACATGGGCAAGCTCGCCACCTGGGCCTGCGGCGCAGGGGAGACTACGGTGAAGGGATTCATGAACCTGTACCAGCAGTTCATCTTTGTACTGACAGTCTGCGCCGCACTGGTGCTGATAAAAAAGAAGGATGCACGCACGGTGCTCCTTCCTGTGATCATCATTGGTGGCTTCCTGTACCACGCCCTCTTTGAGGCCAAGTCCCAGTATGCCATTGTTTACTTCGTCCTGATGGTGCCGCTGGCCGCCTATGCGGCAGAGTTCATCTTCCAGACTGTCCAGACTGCCATCTGCCCGGGGGCGCATCGGCTCCTTGAGCACATGAAGAAATCTCGGAAAAGGAATGTGTAAAAATCCGGCAGGGGGAGCGATCTCCTCTGAGCGTAAAGATGCCCCGCACGAGGCGGGGCAGAGTATCATTCGTTTAAGGAACCGCTGATTGATTCGGCGGCACATCTTCGGCACATCTTTTCCCGCCTGCTTCTTGCCGAAAAACTCGATGTACATCCAGTACATCTTGCGTTTTTCGCAATCGCAGGCAAAAAAATCTGTACCGAATCTGTACCACCTCATTCAATCAGCGTTTCCTTAACAGCACTTCAACTTCTTTGCGTTGCTCTCTTGTGAACCCATAAACGGTTGATTTGAACCAGTTGCTTTCAACATAATCATCCGAAAACGCATCAGAACATAATACTCATAATTCGGGTTTTCGCCCCGTAGATATGTGCGCGCCGGCGTACAAATAAAACGACCGTATGTTATTCCACACATACGGTCGTTCTGTTCTTCACTCACTGCAACCAAAAGAAGAAAGGTTATCATAGAAAGAAACTCAAATCTCACGAATGAACCTTAGGGTCAAAAGACCCGGAGGTTCAAGCCCTCGGTCAATTAGTATCGGTCAGCTAAG
>CAMEON010000095.1 GCA_945929845.1 uncultured Clostridia bacterium
GGAGATGCTGAAGGGCGGGTAGACGCTGATGGAGTCGCCGCTGTGGATGCCGGTGCGCTCCACCAGCTCCATGATGCCGGGCACGAACACATTCCGGCCGTCGCAGATGGCGTCCGCCTCCACTTCCTTGCCCTCGATATACTTGTCGACCAGCACCGGTTTGTCCTCATCGATCTCCACCGCTGTCTTGAGGTAGTGGCGGAGGGAGGCCTCGTCAGCCACGATCTGCATGGCCCGGCCGCCCAGCACGAAGCTGGGACGAACCAGCACCGGGTAGCCGATGCGGGCCGCCGCCGCCACGCCGTCTTCAATGTTGGTCACGGCGCACCCATCCGGCTGGGGAATGTGCAGCTCCAGCAGGATCTTCTCGAAAGCGTCCCGGTTTTCCGCCCGCTCGATGGCGGCGCAGTCTGTGCCGATGATGGTCACGCCCCGCTCGGCCAGGGGCTCGGCCAGGTTGATGGCGGTCTGGCCGCCCAGGGAGGCGATGACCCCCTCCGGCTTTTCAAATTCCAGAATGTTCATCACATCCTCCGCCGTCAGCGGCTCAAAGTACAGCTTGTCGGCGGTGGTGTAGTCGGTGGAAACAGTTTCCGGATTGTTGTTGATGATGATGGCCTCGTACCCGGACTTGCGGATGGTCTGCACGGCGTGGACGGTGGAGTAATCAAACTCCACACCCTGCCCGATGCGGATCGGCCCGGCACCCAGCACCACGATCTTCCGCCTGTCGGAGAGGCGGGATTCCGTCCTGCCGGCATAGGAGGAGTAGAAGTAGGGAATGTACGCCCCGGTGTGACAGGTGTCCACCATGCGGAAGTGGGGCATGATCCCGTGATCCCGGCGCAGATTGAACAGCTCCGTCTCCGGCATGTGCCATACGCCGGCGATATACTTGTCCGAGAAGCCCATGGCCTTGGCGGCCCGCAGGGTCTCAAGGTCGCCTACATGAGCGGCCAGGGTCTGTTCCATGGCCACAATGTCGGCGATGGCCCGGAGGAACAGCTCGGTGATGGCTGTCACCTCGTGGATCTCCCGGACGCTGATGCCCCGGCGGAGCAGTTCAGCCACGGCATACAGGGTGTCGTCCCGGAAGTCCCGGAGGTAGTCCGTGATCTCCTCCCGGCTCATCTTCCGGAATTTCTCCATGTACAGGTGGCAGACCCCGATCTCCAGGGAACGCACCGACTTCAGCATACATTCGCACAGGGTGGAGCCGATGCCCATGACCTCGCCGGTGGCCTTCATCTGGGTGCCCAGCTTGTTGGTGGCGGAGGTGAACTTGTCGAAGGGGAAGCGGGGGAACTTGGCCACCACATAGTCCAGGCTGGGTTCGAAATCGGCGGTGGTGTTGGCGATGGCGATCTCGTCCAGGGTCATGCCCACAGCGATCTTGGCTGTTACCCGGGCGATGGGGTAGCCGCTGGCCTTGGAGGCCAGGGCGGAGGAACGGGACACCCGGGGGTTGACCTCGATGAGGAAATACTCATCGGAGGTGGGGTTCAGAGCGAACTGCACATTACAGCCACCCTCGATCTTCAGGGCACGGATGATCTTCAGGGCACTGTCGTTGAGCATTTTCAGGTCGTGGTCATTCAGGGACATGATGGGGGCAACCACCACCGAGTCCCCGGTGTGCACGCCCACCGGATCCACATTCTCCATGCCGCAGATGGTGATGGCCCGGTCGGTGGAGTCCCGCATGACCTCAAACTCGATCTCCTTGTAGCCCCGCACGCTCTTCTCCACCAGCACCTGATGCACCGGGGAGAGCTTGAAGGCATTGGTGCCGATCTCCACAAGTTCCTCCTCGTTGTAGGCAAAGCCGCCGCCGGTGCCCCCCAGCGTGAAGGCGGGACGGAGTACCACCGGGTAGCCGATGCGCAGGGCGGCGGCCCGAGCCTCCTCCAGGGAGTAGGTGATCTCGGAGGGGATCACCGGCTCGCCGATGGACTGGCACAGCTCCTTGAACAGCTCTCTGTCCTCGGCCTTCTCGATGCTCTCGCTGTTGGTGCCCAGAAGCTCCACGCCGCACTCTGCCAGCACGCCCTTCTTTTCCAACTGCATGGCCAGGTTCAGGCCGGTCTGCCCACCGATGCCGGGGACAATGGCATCCGGCCGCTCGTAGCGCAGGATCTTGGCCACATACTCCAGCGTCAGCGGCTCCATGTACACCTTGTCGGCGATGGAGGTGTCGGTCATGATAGTGGCGGGGTTGGAATTGACCAGCACCACCTCGTACCCCTCCTCCTTCAACGCCAGGCACGCCTGGGTGCCGGCGTAGTCAAACTCGGCGGCCTGTCCGATGACGATGGGGCCGGAGCCGATGATGAGTATCTTCTTCAGATCTGTTCTCTTTGCCATGTTTTTTTCTCCTCATTACAGTTTGTGTTCGTCAGGCCAGGGGATCGCTCCACACGATCCTGCTCTGCCGGACGGTGAGTATGCATCTGCCATACACGGACATACCGTCAAAAGGCGTGGCACGGCCCCGGGACAGGAACTGTCCGGGGTCAATGGTGTATGCGGTGTTCAGATCCCAGACGCTGAAGCTGTCGTCCTCCGGGATGCCGAACCGGGTGCGGGGTTGTATGCTCATCAGCTGAACCAGATGGTTCAGGCTGAGGATGCCGGGTTTGACCAAGTGGGTGTACAGGACGGGGAAGGCGGTCTCCAGCCCCACCACCCCCATGAGACTGCCGGAGAGTCCCCGGGACTTCTCCTCGGCACTGTGGGGGGCATGGTCGGTGGCGATCATGTCAATGGTGCCGTCCAGAAGGCCCTCTATCAATGCCTCCCGATCCTCCCTGTCCCGCAGGGGGGGATTCATCTTGAACCGCCCGTCCTCATGGAGCATGGCATCGTCCAGTACCAGGTAGTGGGGGGCGGTCTCGCAGGTGACATTCAGCCCCTCCGCCTTGGCACGGCGGATGAGGGCGACACTTTCTTTGGCAGACACATGGCAGACATGGTAGCCGCACCCGGTTCTCCGCACCAGCTCCAGATCCCGGCGGATGGGACCCCACTCGCTCTCGGAACAGATGCCGGCGTGTCCATGGGCACGGGCATAGGTTCCGTCGTGAATGTACCCGCCCCGCAAAAGGCTGTTGTCCTCGCAGTGAGCCACGATCAGCTTACCCAGTGCCGCCGCCTGCCCCATGGCCGCCTCCATGAGGGCAGGATCCTGCACCCCCCGACCGTCGTCCGAAAAGGCGACGCACAGCGGAGCCATAGCCTCCATGTCGGACAGCCGTTCCCCCCGCTGGCCTTCCGTGATGGCGGCATAGGGGTGTACCCCGACGATGGCATCCCGCCGGATGATGGCTCGTTGCGCCTCCAGGTGCGCCACAGAATCCGGCACCGGATTCAGATTGGGCATACTGCACACCTCGGTGAACCCGCCGTGGGCGGCCGCCGCCGTTCCGCTGGCGATGGTCTCCTTATAAGAAAAACCCGGCTCACGAAGATGTACATGCACATCAACGAAACCGGGGAAAACGGTATACTTTTCAGGATGGGCCAGAAGGGAAGAAGGAACACGACCCCCATGGGCGGCCAGGTCTCTGACCTTTTCGTATGCCTCGTGAATACTCTCCTTTGCTCCGAACTGCATGTGCGGCCTCCTTTCGCAAAAAAGTCCCATGCCCGACTGCCTGCCGACAGCCCACACAGTACCTCACCAACCTCATCTCCGTATATCATACCATATCCGACTCCATTTGTCAAGGGGGGAAAGGAGGTAAATTTTGTGGTAAAAATAGCTAAATTGTTACAGTTCACCTACTCCCCCACAGTGCGTTCCCTTTTCCGCCGTAGAGCGGGGAAAGGGGTCCCCGCGAAGGCGTTTTTGCTATTTTGGGCGACAGTAACGCTGGATCCCCGGAAAAGCGATAACAAAAATATGACAGAATAATGCTCCGAACAGTACACAATACATGTTTTGAAAGTTCTTGAAGGGTGGAGCCGTAAAAAAAGTCCCCCGCAGAAAAGGTAAAATAAGGCAAGCAAAAAGG
>CAMEON010000096.1 GCA_945929845.1 uncultured Clostridia bacterium
GCGGGAAAAGATGTGCCGAAGATGTGCCGCCGAATCAATCAGCGGTTCCTTAAACTTTATTTCCTGATAGCCGATATCAGGATAAGGCAAAATGATCTGTCGTAGGGCGGGGGCTTGCTCCCGCCGAAAGAACAATCCCTCCGTCACGCTTCGCTGATGTAACGCCCTTTACACAAGGGAGGTTTTTATCGGGGTCTTCTCCGGCGGGAGCAAGCCCCCGCCCTACAAGGATGCTTGGATCATTGAATGTAAAATTTTAATCGTTACTGTGTAGTAGGGGCGAACTGTGTTCGCCCGCTTTAGACACATCAGGTCTTATGTGCGTGTCCATTCGAATGAAATTTTCTGTCGGGTCGCTATCCACTCATTTCCTTTTTTCGAGGGGGCGGACTCCATATCCCCCGCATGGAACTTACCGTGTAGCCAGACGCAGGGGCATGGCACAAAAATACCGCACACGAAGCCCTGCGCTGGCAGATGCTCCGTGTGCGGCGGGGGTCAGGCATCGATGTCGAGAAGGGAGAGAATTTCCTCCTTGGAGCAGTAGCCTACGGTCTTGTTGACCACCTGCCCGTCCCGGAAGACCACCAGCGTGGGGATGCTGGATACGCCGAAGGCGGCGGCCAGCTCCGGGGACTCGTCCACATCTACCTTGCCCACCTTGACCGTGTCGGCGTATTCCTCTGCGATCTTCTCCACGATGGGGGCGATCATGCGGCAGGGGCCGCACCAGGTGGCGAAGAAGTCCACCAGCACTGTCCTGTCGGCGTGCATGACCTCCTCTTCAAAATTCTTTCCAGTCAGTATGATTTCTGCCATGTGTGTATCCTCCTTTTCAACTTATGATTTTCATTATCGTATGAATGTCTGTACATGGTATGTGCCAGCTTGGCGACTGTTATGCAAGATGTGTTCAAATGGTACCCTTGCGCCGACTCTCCGGAGAAAAGATAACAATTTCATTACAGGATAACGCACCGAACATGAATATATACATGCTTTGAAAGTTCCTGGGGGTCTGGACCCTTCTTTCAAGAAGGGCCCAGGCGTACTCCCGTTCTGTAACGGTCAGATATACATGGTTCCGTTGTAGACCAGCTTGGTGTCGCCGGTCAGGGTGATGCCCTCATCGCTGTAGTTGACGGTCAGGTCTCCGCCCCGGAGCTTGACCACCACATCGGTGCCCTTGTCGCAGTAGCCGTTTTCCACGGCGGCCACCACGGCGGCGCAGGCACCGGTGCCGCAGGCCAGGGTCTCCCCGTTGCCGCGCTCCCACACCCGCATTTTCAGCATATTCCGGTTGACTACCCGGACAAATTCGGTATTGACACGCTCCGGGAACAGGGGGTGGTGCTCAAACTGGGGGCCTACCGTCTGGATGTCGATGCCGTCCACCCGGTCACAGAACACCACGCAGTGGGGATTGCCCACCGACACGCAGGTGACACGGTACTCGGTCCCGCCCACGGTCAGGGGGGCGTTGACCAGGCGGTCAGCGTCTGTCCGGGCGGGGAGGGAGGCGGGGGACAGGCTGGCCTTCCCCATATGGACATCCGCCAGAGTCACAAGGTTGTTGCGGGTGTACAGCCGCAGGGTCTTGATGCCGCTGGAGGTCTCGATGCTGACTTTTGTGCCCTGGACAATGCCGTTGTCGTACAGGTACTTGCCGACGGAGCGGATGCAGTTGCCGGCGATGTAGCCGTCCGAGCCGTCCCGGTTGAAAATACGCATCTTCGCATCGGCGCAGTCGGAGGACTCGATCAGAACCAACCCATACGCACCCACACCGTAGTGCCGATCGCACATACTGATGCAGATGGACTCGGGGCAGGTGATCTGCCCATCCCGGTTGTCAATGAAGATGTAGTCGTCGCCGGTGGCCTGCATCTTGGAGAAGGTGACGGCCTGCCGCTCCTTGCGCATATGGTTGATGTCCACCAGCTCCGTGTTGCTCTCGTTGAACCGGCTGGCGATGATGTCTGCCGCCGCATGGGCGGTGTCCAGGGAGGTGAAGCAGGGGATGGAGAGCTGGAGCGCCCGCCGGTTCAGGGCGATATACTGCTCCACGGTGGCATCCATCAGGGCACCGGTGTACACGATGTAGCTGATGACGCCGCTTTCCATCAGGGGGAAGGCATCCTGGAAGGTGATCTCATTCACATCAATGCCCAGACTGCGGATGGAAGCCGCCGTCTCGCCGGTGGCGTACAGACCGAAGTGCAGGTCGTCCAGCTTCTTGGCCAGGGTGACGATCTCCAGCTGGTCATGGCTGTCTACATTGATCAGCACACCGATGCTCCGGTCGGCCCGGGGGTACTTGAAGTGCTTGCCGGAGGCCACCATACCCTTGAACAGAGCCTCGTTCAATGTCTTGCCCAGACCCAGCACCTCTCCGGTGGATTTCATTTCCGGCCCCAGGTAGGAGTTGGCATCCGTCAGCTTTTCAAAGGAGAACACCGGCACCTTGACCGCATAGTAGGGCGGGGTGCGGTACAGCCCGGTGCCGTAGCCGGCGGAGGCCAGGCTCTCCCCCACCATGATGCGGGAGGCGATGTCCACCATGGGCACCCCCGTGACCTTGCTGATGTAGGGCACGGTGCGGGAGGCCCGGGGGTTGACCTCAATGACATACAGCTCCCCCCGCCAGATGAGGTACTGGATGTTCACCAGCCCCCGGGTACCCAAGGCCAGTGCCAGCTTCCGGGACTGCTCGGCGATGGTGTGGATCATCTTGTCGTCCACGCTGTAGGGCGGGTAGACGGCGATGGAGTCGCCGCTGTGCACGCCGGTGCGCTCGATGTGCTCCATGATGCCGGGGATCAGCACATCCTTGCCGTCGGAGATCACATCCACCTCCAGCTCGGAGCCCATCATGTACTTGTCCACCAGCACCGGATTGTGGATGCCCTGAGCCAGGATCCGGCGCATGTACAGGCGCACCTCCCGCTCATCGTGGACGATGCGCATGTTCTGCCCGCCGATGACATAGGAGGGACGGAGCAGGACGGGATAGCCCAGGCTTTCCGAAGCACGGACTGCCTCCTCCTCGGTGAGCACGCCCATACCGCTGGGCCGATGGATCTGAAGACCCTCCAGCAGCTTGTCAAACCGCTCCCTGTCCTCCGCAATGTCAATGCCCTCGGCGGAGGTGCCCAGGATGGGGATGCCCTCTCTGTCCAGGTAGCCGGTGAGCTTGATGGCTGTCTGACCGCCGAAAGCCACCACCACACCCACCGGCTTCTCCACCCGGATGATGTTCATGATGTCCTCCTCACAGAGCGGCTCAAAGTACAGCCGGTCTGCGGTGTCATAGTCGGTGGAGACGGTCTCCGGGTTGTTGTTGACAATGACCACATCGTAGCCCAGCCGCTTCAGTGCCCAGACGCAGTGGACGGAGGAGTAGTCGAACTCAATGCCCTGGCCGATGCGGATGGGGCCGGAGCCAAGCACCATGACCACCGGCTTGCCGGAGCGGGTAAAGCTCCTGGACTCGCAGGCCCCGTCTGCCGTGGAGTAGAAGTAGGGGGTCTCGGCATCAAACTCGGCGGCGCAGGTGTCCACCATCTTATAGGAGAAGGGGGCAGCTCCGGGCAGAGCGTCGGTGCCGGACAGCCGCCGCAGAGCCTTGTCCGTGTAGCCAAGCTGCTTGCCCTCCCGGTAGGTCTCCTCCGTCAGGCCGTCGGCTATGCGGGCCTCATAGTCCGCCAGCTTTTTCAGCTTGTACAGGAAGAAGCGGTCGATCCGGGTGATGCGGA
>CAMEON010000097.1 GCA_945929845.1 uncultured Clostridia bacterium
CTGCGACCCCTCGACCCCACGCATCCGCTCATTTTTTGACTTTTTTACGGCTCCACCCTTCAAGAACTTTCAAAACATGTTTACAATCATGTTCGGTGCGTTGTTTCGTGATATTTTTGTTATAATTCCCACAGGGTATCCAGCGTTGCTGTCGCCCAAAACAGCAGAAACGCCTTCGCTGAGCTTTGCTCTGACCCCTGACCCCGCTCGACGGTGGAAAAGGGAGCGCACGGTGGGGGGAACCAAAAATATCGTCTGGCAAGAAAAGTCCTTCATCTTCCCCTTGCAATCCCACTTTGGATATGATATAATACCAATATGAAGGCGGATCGTTACCGCCAATCGAAAAGTAAGGAGATCGCCCATGAACATCCAACACATTCTGTCCTGCTGTGACCATACCCTCCTGTCCCAGACAGCCACCTGGGAGGAGATACAGGCCGTCTGCGACGACGGCATGACATACCACACCGCCTCGGTGTGCATTCCCCCCGCCTATGTGGCCCGAGCCAAGGCGTATGTGGGGGAGCGGCTGAAGATCTGCACCGTGGTGGGCTTCCCCAACGGGTACAACACCACAGCAGTCAAGCGGTTTGAGACAGAAGAGGCCCTGCGGGAAGGGGCGGATGAAATCGACATGGTCATCAACATCGGCGAGCTGAAGGCAGGTCATGATGCCTATGTGCTGGGCGAGATCAGGGAGCTGAAGCAGGTCTGCGGGGACAAGGTGCTCAAGGTCATCATTGAGACCTGCCTGCTCACCGAGGAGGAAAAGATCCGGATGTGCCGCCTGGTCACAGAAGCCGGGGCGGATTTCATCAAGACCTCCACCGGATTTTCCAAGGCCGGAGCCACCCGGGAGGATGTGGCCCTCATGAAGGCCCATGTGGGTCCCGGCGTCCGTGTCAAGGCCGCCGGAGGCATCTCCAGTCTGGAGGATGCCCAGGACTTTCTGGATCTGGGTGCCGACCGTCTGGGTACCAGCCGGGTGGTGAAGATCGTCAAATCCGGCCTGTGAGGCTCGGTTGTTCCAAAAAAATCAGAAGAATTGAGAGGATACCACTATGCCCATTCCAACCCCCCATATCACCGCAAAGGCCGGGGACTTTGCAGAAACGGTGCTGATGCCCGGCGACCCTTTGCGCTCTGAATTCATTGCCAAGCACTACCTGGAAGACCCGGTGCTGGTCAACGATGTCCGGGGTGTCCACGGCTACACCGGCCGGTGGCACGGCCGCCGGGTGTCTGTCATGGCCTCCGGCATGGGTCAGCCCGCCGTCGGCATTTACTCCTACGAGCTTTTCAACTTCTACGGTGTGGAGCAGATCATCCGGGTGGGCTCCTGCGGCTCCTTCCATCCCGACCTGCACGCCCGGGATCTGCTGCTTGCCATGGGTGCCTGCACCAACGGCAATTACGCCATGCAGTACCGCCTGCCCGGCACCTTCTGCCCCATCGCCGACTTCGGCCTTTTGCGCCGGGCGGTGGAGACCTGCGAGTCCATGGGTCTGCGGTACATGGTAGGCAACATCTTCTCCTCGGACACCTTCTACGACGACGCCAACTCCGGGATGGAGTGGGCCAAGATGGGCGTTCTGGGCGTGGAGATGGAGTCGGCGGCCCTGTACTGCAATGCGGCCCGGGCCGGGAAGAAGGCCCTGTGCATCTGCACTGTCAGCGACTCCTTCGTCCACCCGGAGGAGAACACCACCGCCGAGGAGCGGCAGACCTCCTTCACCCAGATGATGGAAGTCGCCCTGTCCCTGGCGTGAAGGTGCAGGAGGTGAGCACGGTGCGTCAGGCAAACAAACGGGTCTTTCTCATCGTTCTGGACAGCATGGGCATCGGCGAGATGCCGGACGCCGCCCTGTGGCAGGATCAGGGCTCCAACACGCTGGGGGCCATCCGTCACCGACCGGAATTTGACTGCCCCCACCTGACTTCCTTAGGGCTGTTCCACATTGACGGCGTGGGCGGCGGCGTGGGCACCCCCCGGGGGGCCTATGCCCGCATGACCGAGGCATCGGCGGCCAAGGACACCACCGTGGGACACTGGGAGATGGCCGGGCTGATCTCTCCCCGGCCCCTGCCTACCTTCCCGGATGGCTTTCCCGACCCGGTCATCCAGGAGTTTCAGGCCCGCACCGGCCGGGGGGTGCTGTGCAACAAGCCCTACTCCGGCACCCAGGTCATCCGGGACTATGGCCGGGAGCATGTGCGCACCGGAGACCTGATCGTGTACACCTCGGCGGACAGCGTATTCCAGATCGCCGCCCACGAGGAGGTGGTACCGGTGGAGGAGCTGTACCGCTACTGCGAGATCGCCCGCGCCATGCTGACCGGAGATGTGGGCGTGGGTCGGGTGATCGCCCGCCCCTTTGCCGGGGCGTGGCCCTATGTCCGTACCCCCCGCCGCCATGACTACTCCATCCAGCCCACCGGAAAGACCATGCTGGATGTGCTGTCCGCCCACGGGCTGGATGTGCTGTCCGTAGGGAAGATATACGACATCTTCGCCGGGCGGGGGCTGACCGAAAGCCACCGGACGGTGAACAACGACGACGGCATGGAGAAGACGCTGGCCATGACGGAGCGGGCGTTTTCCGGGCTGTGCTTCGTCAACCTGGTGGATTTTGACATGACCTACGGCCACCGCAACGATGTGGCCGGCTATGCGGCGGCCATGACCGCCTTTGACCGTCAGCTGGGAGCACTTCTGCCCCGGCTTGGCCCGGAGGATCTGTTGCTGATCACTGCCGACCATGGCTGTGACCCCTCCACCCCCTCCACGGATCATTCCCGGGAGTATACCCCCCTGCTTTTGTACGGGCAACACATCCGCCCCGGGGTCAACCTGGGTACAAGGCCCACCTTTGCGGACATATCCGCCACGGTGCTGGACTACCTTGGCCTTGGTACGGAGGGAACCGCCGGGGAGAGTCTTCTGCCCCTCATCCTGAAGGAGGAACCGTGCCATGATTGACTGCCCTGCCCTGCCTGTCCCCGCCGCCGACCTGATGAAGGCCGCCGAGGATGCAAGACGGTTTTCCTATATGCCCTACTCCCATTTTGCCGTAGGAGCCGCCCTGCTGGGTGGTTCCGGCCGGGTATACACCGGGTGCAATATTGAGAGTGCCTCCTTCAGCCCCACCAACTGCGCCGAGCGCACGGCCTTGTTCAAGGCAGTCAGCGAGGGGGAACGGGACTTTGCGGCTCTTGCCGTGACCGGAGGGCCGGCCGGGAAGCCGGGCGTATTCTGCGCTCCCTGCGGGGTCTGCCGACAGATGCTGTCGGAGTTCTGCACCCCGGAGATGCCGGTGATCCTGGGAGCTGTGGGTAAGCTACAGGTGTACACCCTGGGAGAGCTGCTGCCCCTGGCCTTCGGGCCACGGGATGTGCTTCCCCACCATACCTGAGAAAAGGAGGAACGACTATGCGGATGTATGATGTGATCAAGAAAAAGAGGGACGGGTACGCCCTGACAGAGGGGGAGATCCGGGACTTTGTGGCCGGGTATGTGGCGGGGGACATCCCGGATTATCAGGCCGCCGCCCTGTGTATGGCCATTTACTTCCGGGGAATGACCGTGGAGGAGACCACCGCCCTGACCCTGGCCATCCGGGATTCAGGAGACATCCTGCACATTGATGCGGGGCAGGGTCTGCGGGTGGATAAGCACTCCACCGGCGGCGTGCGCGACAAGACCAGCCCGGTGGTTGGGCGCCTCGTGGCCCCCCT
>CAMEON010000098.1 GCA_945929845.1 uncultured Clostridia bacterium
GCAGGCAAAAAAATCTGTACCGAATCTGTACCACCTCATTAAATCAGCGTTTCCTTAAGGAACCGCTGATTGATTCGGCGGCACATCTTTGGCACATCCTCATTCAATCAGCGTATCCTAAAAAATACAGGCCGGTGCTGTTGTGCGCCGGCCTTTTTCAGGCTTTTTCACACCCCAAGCCACGATGACGGGAGGTGACCGGAATACAAGATGTCGTTGTAAATTGTAAGTAAAAATTTCCAAAAAACGCACAAAATAGTTATAGACAGTTCACAAATAATTTTTTAAGTATGGTATAATGAGCAACGGAAGTATGTTGTGGCGCACAGTACCTGTTTGTGGAAGGATATCAACAGACAGAGTGTCAAGGGGAAGAGGTGTTTGCATGTGAAGGAGAGATTTAGAAAAAGCAGAGAAAGGGTACGATGGGCTGTTCTGTTCACCATTCCTGTCCTGTTGGTCGTTGCATTGGTCGCCTGTCATGCTGGGCAGCCCGGCAATCACCCTGTGACAGATGCAGTCAGCCGGGGAGAGGCAAGTGAAACAGGTGACAGCCAAACGGAGAAAACAGATATGTCGGAGAAAAAAGAAAAACCTGTTCTGACAGAGGAACAGGAAGCAGGAATCAAGCGAGCCTTTTTGAACAGGTTTGTCGATGAGTCAGAGGGACTGACGACGGAGGACGGTTCCGTCCGTTGCTATGGCATATTTGGCCAGGCATACGCTGTCTTTGTGGACGGATTTTTTGGATATGCTGATGTCATAGCCGTTGAAACAGTAAGGGGCCTGCGTTTCCTGTATCCCTCCATGCAGCCGATGTATATCTATGCCGACAGTCAGTTTTTCAGACTGCGGGAGGCACTGGATGGCGGCGTGCTGACAGAAGATGACCTACAAACGCTGTACGAAACCTACAAGGGATGGAACCAAGCGCTCTACGAAGAGGATAACCAGAATGCCATGGAACTGAAGGATTAGTGAGGGACAAATCATGAAACAAAAGCAAAAATTAGGGAACCGCTGATTGATTCGGCGGCACATCTTCGGCACATCCTCATTCCATCAGCGTTTCCTTAAAAAATACAGGCCGGTGCGGTTATGCGCCGGCCTTTCATACATCCTATGTACCGATGTCGGGGGAGACGCTGACCTCCCCGCTGTCCAGCACCTCCACACGCCCGTCCGCCCGGCGCACCGTCAGGCCAAAGGCCGGGGTGATGTCCATGGCCAGGGCGGGGAAGGTCTGACCGCCCCGGGTGCAGAGCACCGGCTGGCCAAGCAGGATGGAGTGCGCCCGGTAGGCCGCCAGGGTCTCGGGGCTGTGCAGGCTGTCTGTTTCCAGCAGGGTCAGGAGGCGGTGGGCGATCTGCCCGCAGAGCCGTCCGGCATCCAGTGCCGGCAGGGCTGCCGAGGGGGACAGGTTGTCGGTCAGACTGCCCGCCGGGGCACGGAGCCCCTCCGGGAAGGCGGCGGTGGTCAGGTTGATGCCGATGCCCACCAGCATGTAGGCGGACTGCTCCGACCCGGCCGGGGTGACGGCCTCGGTCAGGATGCCGCAGATCTTCTTCCCGTCCATGTACAGGTCATTGACCCACTTGATGCTGGGGACAAGGCCGGTGACGGCACGGATGGCTTCCAGCGTGGCCACGGCGGCCCCGGCGGTGACGGCCACCGCCTGGGACAGGGGCTGGGTCAGGGGGTACAGCAGGGTCATGTACAGCCCGCTGTCCGGGGGGGAGTAGAAGCTACGGCCCAGCCGTCCCCGTCCGGCGGTCTGCGCCCGAGCGGCCAGCAGGGTGATCGGCAGGGGGGACGGCCTGACGCCGTCAGAGCCGCCGTAGGGCAGGCCGTCAGGCGTGGCACCGGAGACCAGGCGGCGGGCCTCGGTGTTGGTGGAGTCAATGGAATCATACAGCCGGACACAGATACCGGCGTGGGCATCGGTCAGCCCGGCCGCAATGCCCGCATGGGACAGGGGGATCAGGGGGATCATAGCATACCTTTCGTTTTTTCGTGTGCCGCACCGGGGGTGCGCTTTTTTCTTTCATTTCAAGTTCCATCATATCACCAAATGGCTCCGGATTGGTGGACAGTTGGTGTATGGTATGTAAATTTTTATAGGACACATTCTCCCCTTCCCGGCTGAACTGTACCTGACCTCCACCTGATTTTTCTGTGAATTTACAAAAAGCTATTGATTTTCCCGGAAAAATGGTGTATGATGTGCAAGGAACGCCCCTTTTTTATGTGGGCGAAAAGAAACAGGAGATAGGATCATGAAAAAATTTCTGCTGCCCACCATTCTGGCCGCACTGCTTGCGGGACTTTTCCTGCTTTGTGCCTGTAATGATCAGACCAAAGATCCGGGTAAGGAGTCCGGTACCGGTCTTACGGAGACCGAGGTTTCCTCGGACAAAACGGAGACGACGGGAAATACGGAAACCGAGCTTACCACGGGGATCAATGAGGCTGTGACCGCCGTGCCGAGATACGACTACTTCGAGGCGGATGTGTCCAAGGATGTGACCATTGATGCTTCGGTGTATACCGATATGCAGTTGAAGCTCCCCTCCTCCCTGCTGGTCACAGACGAGGATGTGCAGGACTTCATAGAGAGTCTGCGCTTCAAGTGGCGTACCGCCGACAACGAGGAGGCCGAGGTGAAGGATCAGCCCCTGAAGATGGGCGATACCGCCTACATCTACTACCGGGGCACCATCGACGGCGTGGAGTTTGCCTACGGCTCCAACATGGAGGACGAATCCCCCTACGGGTTGGGCCTTGGCTCCGGAGCCTTCATACCTGGGTTTGAGGAGGGTCTTGTGGGCGTGGTCCCTGCGCAGACCTCCCTGGAGTCGCCCTTTGCCCTGACCGTGACCTTCCCGGAGGACTTTGGCAACGAGGAGCTGAACGGGAAGGAAGCTGTCTTCTATGTGGTGGTGGAGTATTCCGTGCAGTACACCCTGCCGGAGTACAACCGCTCCTTCGTGGAGGAGACTCTGCTCTACGAGCCGAAGGAGGACTTCTACGCCAGTGACAAGGCCCTGCTCCAGGAGTTTGAGAACTATGTGAAGCAATCCCTGGAGAGCGAGCAGGAACAGAATGTGAACTACGCAAAGATGGACGCCCTGTGGACATACCTGACGGATCACGCCGAGTGCCGGAACCTGCCCCAGGACGAGATCACCTTCTACTATGACTCCTATGTGTCTGAGATCGAATATTACTACAGCTCCTACAGCTCCTACTACGGAGAGCAGTTCACCAGCGTCTATCCGGAGATCGGTCCCTTTGCCATCTGGTACATGGGCATGGATAAGAATGCCGACTGGCAGGCGGAGCTACGGAAAATGTCGGAACTGATGGTCAAGAAGGATATGATCACCCACGCCATCGGAGAGGCGGAGGACATGGAATCCGTGACGGATGAGGAGTATCAGGCACAGGTGGATTACTGGGTGGAACAGTACTCCGGCTACATGAGTGCCGACGAGATCATCCAGAACATGGGCGAGCTTTACCTGCGGGAGTCTGCCTTCGCCGTCAAGATGGGTGATTGGCTGATGGAAAGAGCCACCTTTACCTATGAGGAAAAGTGAGGATGCCTGAGGGTTCCTGCTTCGGGAGAACGCCTGGGGGCTTCTTGTAAGAAGCCCCCAGACCCCCAAGAACTTTC
>CAMEON010000099.1 GCA_945929845.1 uncultured Clostridia bacterium
AAAAACTCAAGATGTACTGGATGTACATCGAGTTTTTCGGCAAGAAGCAGACGGGGAAAGATGTGCCGAAGATGTGCCGCCGAATAAATCAGCGGTTCCCTAAGGAATCTTCGGCTTCTCCTGTTTCCCGTCCCCCGGTACCCGGCGAATGGCCAGCACCGCTACCAGGCCGATGACTGTACCGCTGACGCACCCCGCCACAAGGAGCAGTGGCAGGTACCATACAAGGCCTGCCGTGCCCATCAGGCAGGCGGCGCAGAGAATCTGCCCCAGGTTGTGGGACACAGCTCCGGCTATGCTTACCCCGACGGTGGAAAAGGTACGCACCCTGGAGAGCAGGAGCATGACCGCCAGGCTGAGTACCGCCCCGGCCAGGCTGTATATCAGGGAAGCCACATTCCCGAAAAGAAGCCCCGCCAGCACCACACGGACACCGGAGAGCAACACCGACTCCACCCGGCTCATACGGTACAGGGCGAAGACCACCACGATATGGCAGAGCCCCAGCTTGACTCCGGGCAGTTTCACCGGCAGCGGCAGGAGAAATTCAATGTAGGACAGGATGAATGCCGCCGCCACAAGCACGCCCAGGCGGGCAGCCCTCCGGCAGGCCAGTCTGGCCGTATGGCGGGGAGAACCTGGGGGAGATGAGCGTTTCACAGGCTCACCTCCCTTTTCTCTTTCCACTGCCCGACCCACCTGTCCGGAGCCTGTCCCACAGGTTGCTGGCTCCGGCCTTCCGAGGGCAAGCGCACACTGTTCCCATCCATCACCGTGACCACCAGCTTGCAGGGCAGGCAGATGATGGTCTCCCCCACACGGGACACCGGCGCATGGTGGACGCAGATCAGATCCGGGCAGGGTGCTTCGGTGACGGCAACCGTCCCATCCTGCACCACCACCCGGTGGGTGCCGTAGGATGATTGTATATCCGTCTGACAGTCGGTATCCAGTGGGAGACGGGCCACCTCCTCCCCGTCCAGCGTGACCACGGCCACTGCCCCCGGAGAGGAGAACAGGCACAGAGCCAGCCATAGGCCAATAGCCAGGAGCAGGATGCCGCAGAGAAGCAGGACATCCCCCCATCTGACCCGGAAGCCGGTGCGTTTCCCTTCCATTCTGCCCACTCCCCTCTCCCCTCTCTCCTCTCTGTCCGCACATGGCGGGTTGCACAGCTCCTTACATGCCAATGACTTCTCCGTCCGCCATCACCCAAACAGCCTCAGCGCCGGGGATCATGGTCAGCAGTGCCTGCCCCTCCTCCGGGGAGAGCAGGAAAAGTGCTGTACTGATCGCATCCGCCAGGGCGGTGCTGTCAAATGTCCCGCCTGACACGGTGCAGGCCACACCGGCGGGCACATACACCGTGACCGACCGATACAGCCGTCCGGGGGCAAGGGTGTCCGGGTCTATCAGGTGGTGATAGGTCACGCCATCGTAGACATAGAAACGCTGATCCGTGCCGCTGGTCACGACGCTGGCATCCGTGACGGAGCGTGTGGTCAGGATCTGACTTCCCTGCCCGCCCCCCTCAGTGGGTCTCGGGTCACGGATGCCCACCTGCCAGGGGTCTCCGTCCCTGGCCGTGCCCAGTGCCAGCACATGGCCGCCCAGGTCAAGGAGCACCCCGCTGACACGCCCATCGGACATGACTGCCTCGCAAAGTCCGGCCACCCGCCCTGCGGCATACCCCTTTGCGATGGCCCCCACATCCAACGAGGCGGCCGGGTCTGTGAGCAGAACCGTGCCCGCCTGCCGGTCTATGACCAGCGATTCCATGGCGGTATGGGCGGCGGCGGCTTCCAGGGCATCCTGGGCGGGCACATAGCCACCGTTCTCCCGGGCATCATGCCATAGGGACAGCACAGCCCCCATGCAGATGTTCACCCTGCCGCCGGACAGCGCATACGCCGCCTGCCCCAAGGAAAGAAGCTCCAGAATGTCCTCCGATACGGCGACCGGCACCCCGTTCCCTGCCCCGTCATTGACTGTTTTCAGGTTGGCTTCCCCCGCCCTGTCGCTGTATATGTCAAACTGGCTGTCCAGGGTCAGGAGCAGGTCATGGATGTCTGTCACCAGTGCCTGTGCCTCCGTCTGACTGCCTGATACCACCTGCACCGTCGCATAGGTGTCAAACACATCAAAGAAGGTGGCGGTGTACAAGGACGCCCCTTGGCAGGACGGAAGCGAAAAAGTGAGCAGGAGCAAAGGGAAAAGGAGCAGGACAGGCCCCCAGGCCCGCCTGTGAAAGCGGCGGTTTTGTCTGTACGGTCTCATGATGCTCCTTTCGGCGGGAAATATGCGTTGTCCAATATATAATTTACATTACCATTCAGTTAGGAAACTTGGAGGACGCCTGGGGGCTTCTTGAAAGAAGCCCCCAGACCCCCAAGAACTTTCAAAACATATATTGTATACTGTTCGAAGCGTCTTTCCGGAATATTTTCGTTATGATTTTACCAGGGAACCAGCGTTACTGTTGCCGCAAGTCGCATAAACGCCTTCGCGGGGGCCCCTGTCCCCGCTCTACGGTGAAAAGAAGAGCGTACTGCGGATAAAAACAGTGGACTGTAACAAATACACAGGGCACAGCCCTTAGGAAGCCTCACTGCCCTGTGTTCCCCCATCCCCGGGCTTGATGATGACATGGGCCGGACACTTGGCGGCACAGGCTCCGCATCCTGTGCAGAGGGATTGGTCAATGTGGGCGATGTTGTTCCTGACGGTAACAGCCCCCACCGGGCACACCTTGGCGCAAAGGCCACAGCCAATACATCCGGCGGCGCACATCTTCCTCACCGTCTTCCCTTTTTCCTGGGAGAAGCAACGGACGGCGCAGGCGGCATCGGCGGGGATCAGCTCGATGAGATGGTTGGGACACACGCTGACGCACCGTCCGCAGGCACGGCACCGCTCCGGGATGACCTCTGCCCGCCCGTTGACCAGCCGGATGGCTTCAAACTCACAGGCACGGGCACAGGTACCAAGGCCAGTACAGCCGTAGGCGCAGGCCTTGCTCCCCCGCCCCGGGGCCAGTGCGACCCGGCGGCAGTCCCCGTCCCCGAAGTACTCATATATAAACTCCGTCTTGTCGCAGGAGCCGGAGCATTTGACGAAGGCGACCCGCCGCACGGCGGCATCCGCCCGGACACCCAGCACGGCGGCGATCTGCTCCGCTACCTCCTCGCCGCCCACCGGGCAGGAGGAGGGGGGCGCATTCCCGTCGGCGATGGCCTTGGCCAGCGCATCACAGCCGGAGTAGCCGCAACCGCCGCAGTTATTCCCGGGCAGGCAGGCACGGACAGCGGCCTGTTTCTCATCCGTGGGCACGGACAAGAACTTCCCGGAAAGCCCCAGGAACACACCGACGAGCAGACCCACCAGGGCTACAAGCCCGGCGGCCACGCCGATGGCAAGAATTTGTTCTGTACTCATGATTATCTCCAATCTTTAGGGAAACGCTGATTGAATGAGGTGGTGCAGATTCGGTACAGATTTTTTCGTCTGCGATTGCGAAAAACTC
>CAMEON010000100.1 GCA_945929845.1 uncultured Clostridia bacterium
TCCAGATCATCCGCCCGGGCGGCGGCGATTGTTCCGTTCAGAACCTCGATCTCCTTGTGGGCGGCGGTCAGGTCAGCCTGGAGCTGGGTGGCCTTGGCGGCGATCTCATGGGGATTCTGCACCTTCAGTCCCCGGGCGGTGTCGTGGATCAGGTCATCCTTCTCCTTGATCAGCCGGAGCACGCCCAGTCCGGTGACAGCCTCGATCCGGCGGACACCGGCGGCCACGGAGGACTCACCCGTGATCTTGAACAGGCCGATCTGGGCGGTGTTGTCCACATGGGTACCGCCGCAGAACTCGGTGGAGAAGCCGCCCATGCGGATGACACGGACGATCTTGCCGTACTTCTCACCGAACAGCGCCATAGCACCCAGCTTCTTGGCCTCCTCCAGCGGCAGCTCCAGCTTGTCCACGGCAAGACCCACCAGGATGTTGGCGTTGACCAGACCCTCCACGGCACCCAGCTCCTCCGCCGTCAGGGGAGAGGGATGGGTGAAGTCAAACCGCATATACTCGTTGCACACATAGGAGCCGGCCTGCTCCACATGGGCACCCAGCACGGTGCGCAGGGCGGCCTGCAACAGATGGCAGGCAGAGTGGTTCCGCATGATGGCGGTGCGGCGGGCATCGTCCACCTCGGCGGTGACAGTGTCGCCCACCTTCACACGGCCATGAGCCAGGGTGCAGAGGTGTACATACACGCCCTCGGTCTTCTGGGTGTCCGTCACATGAGCCAGCAGGTCATGGCCGGTGATGGCTCCGATGTCGCCCACCTGGCCGCCGCCCTCGCCGTAGAAGGGGGTCCTGTCCAGGATCATGGTGAAGTCGCCCTCCGTCACCTCTTCCACAGCCATGTCATCCACCAGAAGGGCGATGACATGAGCCTCCGATCTGGTCTCGGTGTACCCGGTGAACTGGGTCTTGGGCATCTTGCCAAGGAGGGTCTTGGAGGCGTTGCTCCACCCGCTGACATTGGCCCGGGCCATGCGGGCACGCTCCCGCTGGGCCTGCATGAGGGCCTTGAAAGCGTCCTCGTCAATGGTCAGGTGTTGCTCGGCTACGATCTCCCGGGTCAGATCCACCGGGAAGCCGAAGGTGTCGTACAGCTTGAAGACATCGTCTCCGGAAATGGAGGAGAGACCCTTGGCCAGCACATTCTTGGCCATGTTGGACAGAATGGACAGTCCGGCATCCAGGGTGGCATCGAACCGCTTCTCCTCCAGGGAGAGCACCTGGAGAATGTAGTCCTTCTTTTCCTTCAGCTCGGGATAGGCATCCTGATTCTGCTCCATGGCCACCAGGCACAGGTCGCAGAGGAAGGGATGGTCAATGCCAAGCAGCTTCCCATGGCGGCAGGCACGGCGGATGATCCGGCGGAGCACATAGCCCCGCCCCTCATTGGAGGGGATCACACCGTCTGCGATCATGAACATGGCCGACTTGATGTGGTCGGTGCAGACCCGGATGGAAATGTCATTGTTCTCATTGACACCGTAGGTCTTCCCGGCGATCTCGCATACCTTGTCCAGGATCTTCCGGTTGGTGTCCACCTCGAACATGTTGTCCACCCCCTGCATGACGCAGGCCAGCCGCTCCAGGCCCATGCCGGTGTCGATATTCTTCTGGGCCAGCTCGGTGTAGTGGCCTTGCCCGTCGTTGTTGAACTGGGAGAACACATTGTTCCATATTTCCATGTACCGGTCGCAGTCACAGCCCGGCTTGCAGTCGGGGGAGCCGCAACCGTACTTCTCGCCCCGGTCAAAGTAGATCTCGGAGCAGGGGCCGCAGGGGCCGGAGCCATGCTCCCAGAAGTTGTCCTCCTTGCCCAGCCGGACGATGCGCTCGGCAGGGACGCCTACCTTCTTGTTCCACAGCTCGAAGGCTTCCTCGTCGTTCTCGTAGATGGAAGGCCACAGCTTGTCCTCCGGGATTTCCAGCGTCTTGGTCAGAAATTCCCATGCCCACGGGATGGCCTCCTCCTTGAAGTAGTCGCCGAAGGAGAAGTTGCCCAGCATCTCAAAGAAGGTGCCGTGGCGGGCGGTGTGACCCACCCGCTCCAGATCCGGTGTGCGGATGCACTTCTGGCAGGTGGTGACCCGGTGGCGGGGTGGCTCCTCCTCCCCGGTGAAATACTTCTTCATCGGGGCCATGCCGGAGTTGATGAGCAGCAGGGAGGGATCGTTGTAGGGCACCAGCGGGAAGGAGGGGAGACGCAGGTGTCCCTTTGACTCGAAGAAGGAGAGATACTTTTCACGAAGATCGTTCAGACTTGTCCATTCCATATTTTTCTATGCCTTTCTGATGGTAAAATTCAAAATATTGTGCGTATCCGTGCGCCGGATGCGCATCACGGCTCATACAGGGCGGCCCCGATGACCGTGCCGAACCGGGCGTTTTCCGGAATGATGAAATTGATCTCAAAGATGTCCCGCAGGTTTTCGAACACCCGGCGGATGGGCTCAAGGTTGGTCAGGTTGCCGGTCAGCACCACATTCTGCAACTTATGCCCCCGGGCGGCGAAGACAGCCAGCATAGCCACCGTCTCGGCCACCATGTTGGCAAGCCCCAGGGCAATATCCTCGTTGCTGGCCAGGTCGGACAGCTTGCCGAAGTTGGCGGCGGTCAGGTTGGCGTTGACCCCGGGGAACTGGTCGTCCCGGGAAATGTCCTTGATGGTCAGATCCACCTTGGACAGATCGCCGCCCCGGCAGAGCTGTTCGATGTGCTCCACCGTGTCCACGCCCAGGATCTTTTTGGTCAGGCCAAGCAGGGTGCCGCCGCCGATGCCGGTGCCGCCCAGGTAGTCCGTCACCGTCCTGCCTCCGGCCTGCCGCTTGGCGTGAACCAGGGCGGTGCCGGTGCCCATGCTGACGATGATGGCATCCTCCAGCCCGGACAGGTACAGCCCGCCCAGCCCCACGCCGGAGAACTCCGGCACCGTGCGGCAGTCCAGCCCGTAGATGGGACCGGACATGTAGGAGGAACCCACCCCTGTCATCATGACCCGGCGGATATCCGAAAGAGCCAGCTGATTCTCGGAGGTGAACCGTCCAAAGGCCCCGTAAATGGAGGTGATGGGGTCGGTGGCCCGGACGAACAGCGGGTGTATGAGGGTGGAGGAGCCATCCGCCTCCTGCCGGAACCCTACGATCTTGGTGGTGCTTCCGCCTACATCAATGCCGATGACGACCTTTGCATCCGCTCGGGCGGTCGCCCCGCCGCAGACACACCGGGGCGCTTCCGCCTCCCTGCCTGCGAATCCAGCTTCAACTGCTGCCATATCCCTGTCCTTTCTGCGAGCCGCCGCCAGTGGCAGAGCCCACAATATCATTTCCCACTAAATACAAAGCATTATAGCACATTCCGGAGAAAAAATCAAGCGGTAAACAAGTGGATATGAAAAACTTTTGGTACAACGGGTTACAGTTCAGGTGGGGGGCGGGGAGAACGCCTGGGGGCTTCTTGGAAGAAGCCCCCAGACCCCCAAGAACTTTCA
>CAMEON010000101.1 GCA_945929845.1 uncultured Clostridia bacterium
ACCACATTTGTATTGCTCCCCCTCCGGGGGGTGCAGTTAAAACTTTAATCTGCCAACAAAATTTCTTTTTGAAATTGGGAAATATGCAAATTGACACTTTTACACGAAAAAGATATAATGGTAACATACATTTTACTTCACAGGAAAGGAAGATACATTTACAATGAAACGATTGATCAGTCTGTGCCTCTGCCTGCTCGTGGCTCTGTCGGCCGTGAGCGGTATGGCCATACCGCTGGCAGTTTCTGCGGAGGATCATACCGCCGGGACAGCCGTTCCCAACAGCTATGTGCCCGGCCTTGTGGCCTGGTATGATGGCACACAGAATACCCGGGCCGGGGAGGACACCTCCTCTGCCGTGTGGGAGGATCTTATCAGCGGGTATGATCTGCCCGTCACCGTCAACGACAAGAACTACTTCACGGAGGAGGGCTTCCTTCTGGAGTCCCAGAAGAACTACTTCCCGGATGCCATCAAGGAGCTGGTCAACGGGGATCAGTTCACGGTGGAGATCCGCTTCGGCACCTTCGTGTCCATCGGTCAGGATTACAACACCTTCATGAACAGCGACAACGACAACTTTGCCCTGTTCCGCCGCAATTCCGACAACACCATTGAGTTCAAATTCGCCGCCAACACCGCCTCCGGCCGTCCCAAGGTGGCGGATGGCCTGAACAAGCTGCAGGATGCGCTCGTCACCATCACCTACCGGGTGGGCGGGGACTGCACCGTGTACATCAACGGAGAGGAGGCCGCCGTCAAGGAGTGCAACTCCGCCATGGGGGCCAACAACCTGTTCATCGGGCATGTGGACAACAAGGCCTACCAGGCTCTGTACCGTTCCATTCGCTTCTATGACCGGGAGCTGTCCGCCGTGGAGGTGGCGCACAACGCCGCCGTGGACGGCTATATAGATGTCCCGAGCCTGTATGTCACCGACGGGCTGGTGTCCCTGTACAGCGGCATCCGGAATACCGCAGAGGGCTTCGACCCGGACGCTACCGTCTGGGAGGATCTGGTCAGCGGCTACCATGTGCCGGTGACCATCAATGCCAACAACTACTTCACCCGGGAGGGTCTCCATCTGGACACGGCGAAAAATTATTTTGGCCAGGAGATCCTGGATCTTGTCAACGGGCAGGAATTCACAGTGGAGATGTACCTGGGCGACCTTACATCCAAGGGCAGTGACTACAACACCTTCATCAACAGCACCAACGATGCCTTCTCCCTGTTCCGCCGCAAGAGCAACGATGTGCTGGAATTCAAGTTCGCCAGCAACACCCCCGGCGAGCGTCCCATGGTTCAGGATGGACTGAACGCCTTTGACAACAGCCTGATCACCATCACCTACAAGGTCGGCGGGAAGGTGATCGTGTATGTGGACGGCGTGCAGGCCGGGGAAGCCTCTGCGCCCCGGGCGATGGGAGCCGGGGATCTGTTCTTCGGCCATGACAGTTCCACCCGGAACTATGTGACCACCTTCCGCTCCCTCCGCTTCTACAACCGTGCCCTGACGGCCGAGGAGGTGCGGGCCAATGCCATGGCCGACGGCGCATACGATGTGAGTGCGCCGGTGGTGAACAATCCCGGCTATGTGACAGTCGCCCAGCCGAGAACCAATATATCCGGCGACATCGCCCTGGTACGGCCTGTGGACAGTGCCGAGGAGCTGGCCGCCGTGGCAGCAGGCGCAGACAAACCCGCCGCTGTCATCCTGTCGGTCAACGGCAAGCTGGAAATTACCGATCATACCGGCAAGACCTTCTCTACCGTGGAGCAGGTTCTGGACACCCTGGGTTATGTGATCCTGCCGGTCTTTGACCTGGCAGACACCGCCACCGCCGATGCCCTGGTGGAATACCTGAAGGGCATCCGCTTCTCCGACTGCTTCTTCATGAGTGATGACCCTGACCTGGTGCTGTATGCCCGGGAGTCTCTGCCCTCTGTCCGCGGCGTCATTGACTACACCGAAACCTATAAGGATTCCACCGGCCTGACCACCGAGGAGTGCGTGGAGCTGAGACGGTCCCTGAAGAGCCATATGGGCACCATCGCCCTGCTTCCGGCAGCCGCTGCCCGTCAGTCGGCAGTGCAGTACCTGTACGACAGCATTGTCAATGTGTGGGTTCGCACCTCGGACACACCGAGTACGGTGGAGCAGTTTGATGCTCTCCTGTCCGGTGCCCTGGGCGTGGTCAGCGACGACACGGACGGCCTGCTGGCCGCCGCCGGGACACTGGCTGAGGGCACCATGACCCGTGTGCCGCTGAACATCGGCCACCGTGGCCTGCCGTCCTCCAATCCGGAGAACACGGTGGAAGGCTCGCTGGCCGCCTACGCCGCCGGTGCGGATGTCATCGAGATAGACATTTACCTGACGACAGACAATGAGATCGTCATCATGCACGACGCAACCACCGGGCGCACTTGCGACCGAAACCTGACGGTGGAGAGTTCCACCCTGGCTCAGCTCAAGGAGCTGTATGTCAACCGGGGGTATGAGAATAATGCCGACAAGAACACCTGGCGCATCCCCACCCTACAGGAGTATCTGGAGGCCTTCAAGGACAAGGACTGCCGCCTGTTCATTGAGATCAAGAGCAGCAAGGAGGCCATTGTTCCCATCATGAAGGAGCTGATCGAGGCGTATGACATGTACGATCAGTGCTCCGTGATCACCTTTGTGGAGAGCCAGATGGCCAACATGAAGAAGTACTATCCGGAGATGTCGGTGGGTGCTCTGTGCGGCGGGTATCTGGATGAGACAGACTCCGACATGGATATGCGGGCTGTCATGGCCTTTATCGGCAAGTACAACGCCACCCTGAATCCCTCCTATGGCGGGTACGGGGAGAATGCCATCCGGGCTTCCCTGATCCGGGGCATTGGCATATACCCCTGGACCTTTGAGGGGAGCAGTTACTACAGCTACTTCACCTGGGGCTACAGCGGCCTGACCGGTAACACCGCCACCTCGCTGAGCCGTATGCCCAAGATCTTCCAAGTCACCTCCGTGGCGGACGGCGATGCCGTGGCTGTGGGAGACACCCTGGTGCTGTCTGCCACTTCCATGAATTACAAGAGAACGGACAGCGATGTGAGCAGCAGTGCAGTGTACACCATTCTGGCCGGGGAGGATCTGGTCACGCTGGAGAACGGCGTCATGACCTTTACCGGTGAGGGAGATGTGACCTTCATTGCCTCTTACGCCAATGAGCGGCTGATGAAGTACACGCTGTACACCCAGCCGATCACCGTTCATGTGTCTGCCGCTGAAACCCAGCCTGAGACCACGCTGCCGGACACCGAGCCTGTCACCGATCCGCCTGTGGTCACGGAAAGCGACACCATCCCCGGGACGACGCCCGCACCGGGAGAC
>CAMEON010000102.1 GCA_945929845.1 uncultured Clostridia bacterium
TTCAGATGGAGCAGGGGCGCATCGGCGGTGACGGTCAGGGTCTGGGGTGGTCATGATCCTTGGATGTGACCATGAAGCGATCCCCGGCGAAGAAGCCGACCACGAACCGGCCGCCACGCAGGTCGCTGACATGGCCGTACCCGGCAAAGGGCTTCACCAGCGTGTCCGCCTCCGGCCCCACATGGAAGACCGCCTCCGACAGGAGCGCACCGGGGGCAACGGCCTCCCCGGGTCGGGCCTCCAGCAGGCCACGGTAGAGGGTCTGTAGCTCGGCGTTGATGGCCTTGACGATCTCATACTTCTCGCCCCGCCGACCGTCGGCCAGAATGATGCCGTTGTGGTAGGACCACGGCTCGGAATGACCCACGCCGGGGGTCCAGTAGGTGAAGTAGGACAGTGCGGTGGAGCCGTAGGTCAGGGCGTTGAAGGCTTCCCAGCGAACCTCCCCCTCGGTGGGCCAGCGGTACATCCAGTGTTCCACCAGCAGGATGATGGTCATCCAGGGGATCCCCGCCCGGGCGGCGCTGTCCCGGATCATTTCCATGTTGTCGTAGTAGCTCTCCCGATCCCAGGCCTCGTACAGCACATTCTGCCAGCCGTTCCGCTCCCGGTTCTCGTCGGAGACCCGGGCCTCGGGCAGGGTCGTCAGAGCCGGCACCTCCCGCTTGATCAGATTGTAGTGGTCGTAGGACAGGAGGGTGGGCTCCACCTCCCGGAGGTAGCCGTCAATGTGGGCCTGATACTTCTCGTAGGGCAGGACGGCCACCAGGGGCAAAAGATTGATGTACTCCCCGTGCTTGGGGTCATGGGCGTGCAGGTACTTGACCACCCGACCCAGGGTGGGGAAGTAGTCGTCCACCGGCTCGTCCCGGACAAAGAAGCGATTGACGGCGGGGCAGTCGGCATAGTCGGCGATGATGGCGTCCATCTTGGCTTCCCATCCCTCGTCCCCGGTCAGACAGGCGTACATCCGTTCATCCTGCACATTGGCACGCAGACCCAGCTCCTGACACCACGCCAGCACCTGTAGGTTGGTTTTCGTGTCATAGGCGCACTCAATGATGTTGAAGCCGGCTTCCTTCGCCTCGATCAGCCGTTCCCGGGACAGAAACTCCTTCCGGATGCCGTACCAGTAGGTGATGGGGTATTGTTCTGACATGTTCATAGCGGTTCTCCTTTATTCTGTATGGTATTTGCTCTTATTCCTGCGGCTGACATATACCGAAAACGGCCCCGGCGCACACCGGGGCCGCCTTGCGGTGGTCAAATAAGATCAGACGATTTCGTTCAGCTTCTTGAATTTCTTGATGGTATTGGCCAGCGTTTTCTCCACCGAGGTGGCATACCCTTTGTAACTGACGGCAAAGGTACGCTTGTTCTGTACAGCCTCTGAGAAAACATTCAGAATGTGGCTTCCGGTCACATTGTTGTAGGCCAGGGCGAAGGAGTTGCGGAAGTTGTCGTGGATGATCTGGATCATCTTGGAGGCGTAGGGATCCTTGACATACTGGATCTGCAATGCCTCCTCATAGTACTTGGGCATGAGGATCCGTGCAGTCTCCCGGCACAGCACCTCGGTCACGGTGCTGGTAAAGGCCAGATCCTGATTGGTGGTCAGGATGGCACCCAGCTCGGTGGTGTCGTGGGCGGCGGTGGTGTACTGCCTGTCCTCGGCATACAGCATGGGGTAGGGAAGCACGCCCATATCCTGCTTCATATCACGCAGAATGGGGTTCTCCAGCGACCCCAGACGCTGGTAGTCACACACCAGGGACAGCCCCTCCGTAAAGTCCTGCAGGATCTGGGCATCGGTGGTCAGCCCCACGCAGACGCTGTCGTTCTGGCACAGCTCCGTGAACCGCTCCACCAGGTCGCTGGCCCGGTTGCCCTCGGTCAGGGTTATGTAGGGGGTGCCGTCCTCATCACGGGAAATGAAGCCGGGATTGGCACTGACCACAAAGGCGATGGAGGAACCCCAGTACTCCAGGATGGACAGACCGAACTGGTCGCCGTAGTTCACCTTACCGTCCAGGTTCTTATCCACATAGAAATCCGTGACCATCTGATTCAGCTTCTCATAGGTCCACTCATAGTTCTCCACCCAGGTGTAGACCTCGTTGGGGTCGGTCTGGTAGTGCTCCTTGTACATATCCTTGTTGAACAGCAACAGGTGAGCGGAGCGGATGATATCAATGAAGTAGTCCCCGGCCAGCAGGTACTCGTACCCGTCCATCAGGCGCAGATCGTCCATATAATCCTTGTACCAGTAGGGCTTATCAAAATCAAACAGACATTCCTCGGACAGTATGTTCCGGAAATTGCCCTCGATGGACAGATTGGCGAAGGGGAACAGGTCGTTGATGACCAGATCATACTCATCGGTTCCGGCGGAGACCAGGACACGGATGCGGTTGAATACATTGTTGTAGTCCACATCCAGCTCGGTGAACTCCAGCTTGATGCCCAGCTTATCCTCCACGATCATGTTGCGCTCCACCACGGCGTCGTTGACCAGGTTGCCGTCGGACTGCTCGGCACCCTGGATCAGGTAGTTGGAATTACCCATGCCGGGGGAGGCTATATTGGTACTGGTATAGATACGGAAGGATCGCCCATCGTAGTTTACATCAGCGAAGGGATCGTCCTCCTCTGTTTCGGCGTTGATGGACACGGGGCTGGATTCTCCGGATTGCTCTGTGCTGTTGCCACAGGCGACCAATTCCAGGGCGACGCCGCACAGCAGACAGACGCAAAGGCACAGGGAGAGAATACGGATGACGGTTGACTTCATAACATTCAGACTCCTTGGATTGTACTTACTTGCATTGCGGCGGCTATACAACACCTTGCCGCAAATATACATGCTACATTATCCATCAAAAATGTGAACTTGAACCATACATTTTTATAACAAAATGTGAATCTTTGCATACTTTGCTTTTCGGGCGGATATGGAACCTGACCCAATAATGGTAGGGGCGAACTGTGTTCGCCCGCTCATACTCAGGGCGAACACAGTTCGCCCCTACGGCGTAATAAATTAAGGAAACGCTGATTGAATGAGGTGGTACAGATTCGGTACAGATTTTTTCGCCTGCGATTGCGAAAAATGCAAGATGTACTGGATGTACATCCAGTTTTTCGGCAAGAAGCAGGCGGGAAAAGATGCGCCGCCGAATCAATCAGTGGTTCCCTATGTCTTCTCCGGCGGGAGCAAGCCCCCGCCCTACAAGGATGCTTGGATCAACTTCA
>CAMEON010000103.1 GCA_945929845.1 uncultured Clostridia bacterium
GCAGACGAAAAAATCTGTACCGAATCTGCACCACCTCATTCAATCAGCGTTTCCTAAAAAACCCCGATCCAGCAGAGCGCAGAATCCGGGCTCAGCCCACGGGGGAGGAAGGAACTTCAAGTATGGTATTGAATACAAGGCAAACCACTGTTGCGTACCGTTGTCCCGACTGCGGCGCAGGCGTCATGAGCGCAGTCAGCCTGTTCAACCTGTCGGCGGACATGGTGAAGCTGAAATGTACCTGCGGGAAAAGCGAGCTGAAGCTGATCTACAACCGGGACGACACGGTGCGTCTGACCGTTCCCTGCCTGATCTGCTCCAAGCCCCATACCTTCACCGTCAAGACCGGGGTCTTCTTCTCCGAGGCACTTTTCGTGCTCCCCTGTCCGTACTCGGATGTGAACATCTGCTTCACCGGGGAGATCAACCGTGTCAAGGCGGAGCTGGCTCGCACGGAGCTGGAGCTTCTGGATATATTAGAGGAGAACGGCATCACGGATTTCTCCGCCCTGCACGGAGACGAGCGGGATCTGGGGGATCCTCAGGTGCGGGACATCGTGATGTATGTCATCAACGATCTGGATGCCGAGGGGAAGATATACTGCGCCTGCCATCCGGATCCCGCCCTGTCCGGGCAGTCCGGCATCCGGGAGGAAGGTGCCGACGGGCAGGAAGCCGCAGGCGATGGCCATGATCATTCGGACAGTAGTACCGACAGCCGCTACGAGGCGGAGCTGACCGAGGAGGGCATCAAAGTCACCTGCCGCTGTTGCGGAGCCTCCCGGATCATCCCCGCCGACTCCATGCTGTCCGCTCACGCTTTTCTCAATGCGGACAGTCTGCATCTGGAGTAAGAAATATTGCACACGAACTAAAAAAGGGTTACAGTTTACCTACCCCCGTAGGACGCTCCCTTTTCCACTGTAGAGCGGGGCAAGGGGTCCCCGCGAAGGCGTTTCTGCTGTTTTGGGCGACAGTTGCGCTGTCTCCCCCTGGAACAATGATGGCAAAAATACCATCAAACAACGCATCGAACATGAATATATACACATTTTGAAAGTTCTTAGGGGTCTGGGGGCTTCTTTCAAGAAGCCCCCAGGCGTTTCTCCGTTCCCCGGCTCAACTGTAGCAAAAAAGGTGTATCGCCGAGATACGCCTTTTTCTTTATGGTGCATCGACCACAGGCCAGGCTGTCATAAATGCCAGTCCCCCTGCATACCATCTACTGTAAATCTGTATGCACAAAGGAGATCACCAATGATGACTGATCCAATCATATCCCCGTCGCCGACAGAGCAGACCGCCGGGAGCGGGAGCGTTCAGATGCCTCTGACCGACAGGATCCTGACCACCGATGTCGCCGGAGATTTTTCACTGCCTGACTACCAGCCCGAGATCAAGCGCCTGCTGCGCATCAACACCTCCTGCCTGCCCCCCACCCGGTATGCCGGAGGAGGAGCCATGGAGCTGAGCGGCTCGCTGGACTACTTCGTCCTGTACATGGGGAACGATGACCAGCTTTACTGCGCCCCCCTGTCCTCCGACTACCGCATGACGGTACCCACCGACCCCGACAATGACGGGAACGGAGTCCTGTCCGAGCCGCTGGTCTGCGTCTGTGACATGATGCCGGATGCCGCCGCCGGACGGGTCACGGCTCCCAGGCGGCTGAACATCCGGTGCCGTCTGAAGGCCCATGTGAAGATCTACGGGGAAAGGAGCCTGACCTGCGCCGACGAAAACGGCCTTGTGCCCGGTTCGGTGGAGCAGCTGGAAGGCCATGCCCAGGTGGGCCGGCTGTTCCAGGGCACCGGGGAACTTCTGGAGCTTCAGGACGACATGATCCTCTCCCCCACAAGCAGCGGGATAGGCGGCGAGGCCCGTGTGATATGCGCCGAGGGGCAGGTGATGGTCACTGAGGCCGCCGCCGGCAGTGACATGGTCAACTGTCGGGGCGAGGTGACGGTCAAGCTGACTCTGTGCCCGGCAGAACAGCCACCCGAGGGTGAGCCGATCGATGAAGATACCGCCGCCTCTGCTACGATCCTCCCCAGCGTGGTTCTGCGGAAGATCCCCTTCTCCCAGGCGGTGGATATGCCCGGCGTCTCGCCGGACTGCGACTGCTGTGCCCACGGGGTCTGCTCCTCCCTCAGTGTGCAGGTGGAGGACGGACACCTGCATGTGGACGCAGGGGTCATTCTGGAGGCACTGGCTCAACGGAACGAGGCGGTGAGCTACACCCGGGATCTGTACTCCACCCGGACGGCCAGCGAGTGCCGGTATGCCACCTACACCCCTCAGACCGCAGTACACTGCCTCAACGGAAACTTCACCCTCAGCGACTCCCAGTCCCTGTCGGAGGCCGGCATCGAGCCGTCCGCACGGGTGGTGGATGTGGTGGCTACGGCCATACCGGAGGAGCTGATCTGCGACAAGGGGCGGTACATTCTTACCGGCACCTGTCGCTGTCAACTGCTCCTCCATCGGCAGGGCGAGTACAGCAACACCGAGCTGAGCCTCCCCTTCCGGTACGAGACCAATGCCCCCTGCGTTGGTGTCGATGCGCCGGTACCTGCCTTTGACGGGCACATTTCGGTGGTCAACTGCCGTGTCCGTATGGACGGTGAGCGGGTAGGGATCGACGCCGAGCTGGCGGTCTGTCTCCGGCTGTCCGGCACCCAGACGCTGACAGCCCTGTCCGGCATGTCCTTTGGCCCGGACATCACCCATCGGCGGGGCGAGAATGTCATCTGCTTCCCCTCCCC
>CAMEON010000104.1 GCA_945929845.1 uncultured Clostridia bacterium
AAAACGCTGCCCTTTTTATTTTACCTTTTCTGCGGGGGACTTTTTTTACGGCTCCAGGCGTTCTTCCGCACCCTACCTGAACTGTAACGACACAACAAAAGGAAATTAAATATTTTTCAAAAACCCCTTGCAATTTCACGCAGGATATGATATAATAGCAAAGCTTGTGTACCCGATGTCAAAGAACATGGGGAATTTCAGAGTGAGGTATAGAGAAATGAAGAATGGAATCCATCCCGAATATGTTGAGTGTACCGTTCGCTGTGCCTGTGGGGAGACTGTAGTCACCCGCTCCACCAAGGGCAGTGAGATGCGTGTGGACATTTGCTCCAAGTGCCATCCTTTCTACACCGGCAAGCAGAAGTTTGTGGATGCCGGCGGACGGCTGGATCGGTTCAAGAGAAGACTGGCTGCTGTGAAGCAGTAAGGCTTTCCCTTGTCCGGGTGAGGGCGGTGCTCATGGCGGCGTCCTTTGCCGGAGCAGATTGTACAGGGCAGGTACGCAAGATGGCGGCCTGCCCTTTGGCTTTTCATGGAGAGATACGGGTGATCAGGCTGACGCACGGGTGTGCGTCGGCTTGGGGAAGGAGCAATCATAATGGAAAGAATATTGAATCAGACGGAGGATGCGGGCATCCGTGATACCCGCACCCGGGCGGTACTGGTCAGCATCGCCACCCAGGAGAACCGTCAGAGCCAGGAGGAGATTCAGGACAGCCTGGATGAAACGGCCCGCCTGCTGGACACCGCCGGAGGCCAGGTGGTCGCCCGGATGGTGCAGTCCAAGGACACCCCGGATCCCCGGACCCTGATCGGGTCGGGAAAGGTACAGGAGCTGGCCACGCTGTGCCGGGACAACCAGGTGTCCCTGGTGGTGTTTGACTGCGACCTGTCCCCGGTGCAGATCCGCAACCTGGAGGACGACATCGGCATAGATGACCTGCGGGTCATAGACCGCTCCATGCTGATCCTGGATATTTTCGCCCTCCATGCCGTCAGTGCCGAGGGAAAATTGCAGGTGGAGCTGGCTCAGCTCCAGTATACGGCACCCCGGCTGACCGGACACGGTGCGGAAATGTCCCGGCTGGGCGGCGGTATCGGTACCCGAGGCCCCGGTGAGTCCAAGCTGGAAAGCGACCGTCGGCACATGAAGCGGCGGATCGATGCACTGAAGGAGGAGCTGGCGGTGGTGGAGAAGAACCGCCGCACCATGCGGGCCTCCCGGGACAGGAGCGGCATTCCCAAGGTGGCCATTGTCGGGTACACCAATGCGGGAAAGTCCACCCTGCTCAACACCCTGACCGGGGCGGGGATCCTGGCGGAGGATAAGCTGTTCGCCACGCTGGATCCCACCACCAGGAAGTTCACCCTGCCCGGCGGGGAGTCGGTCCTGCTCACCGATACGGTGGGCTTCATCCGCAAGCTGCCCCACCACCTGGTCAGTGCCTTCCGCTCCACGCTGGAGGAGGCGGTGTACGCCGATATCATCCTGCTTCTGATGGATGCCTCCGACCCGGACTGCCCCGGACAGTTGGCGGTGACGGAACAGCTCCTGGAGGAACTGGGTGCCGGGGGCAAGCCGACCCTGTATGTGTTCAACAAGTGCGACAGGGAAGCCTGTGATGCGGAGGGTCTGTTCAAAGCGGTGTCTGACCGATGCCGTGAGGGGGCAGGCGACCGACAGGCTGTGTATATTTCCGCCCTGACCGGACAGGGCTGTGATGAGCTGGCCCGGTGCCTGGAGGCCATCATCCGCCGGAAGAAGCGGCGGGTCACTTTCCGGATCCCCAATGCCGAGGCCGGTGCCCTCTCCCGGTTGTACAGCGAGAAGGCGTCGGTGGAGTCGGTGGACTACGGCCCGGACAGCATGACCGTGGTCGCTACGGTGGATGACCGGATGTACGGGCTGATGAAAAAGTACGACACCCAGGCAAGCGGCATGGCGACCGGGGATTGATCCCCGGTGCGGCAAAGGCATATAATAACGGAGGGAAAGCGTATGGAACTGTGGGATCTATTGGACGGCGACCGGAACCCTCTGGGGAAGACCCATCCCCGGGGGAGGCAGTACCCCATGCCTGCCGGCACCTACCATACAGTGGTAACGGTCTTTACAGTAGACAGCCAGGGGAAGCTGCTCCTGACCCGGCGGGCACCCCGGAAAATGTATGGCGGCTACTGGGAGGTGACAGGCGGCTCCGGCATTGCCGGGGAGGACAGCCTGACCTCGGCGGCCAGGGAACTGCGGGAGGAGACCGGCTTTGTGGCTCCAGTAGGAGAACTGCTCCTTTTGGGCACCCTGCGGGAGCCGTCAGCCTTCATGGACTGCTACCTCTACCGGCCGGGAGGGCAGGGCGATGACCTGCCTGTGACCCTTCAGGAGGGGGAGACGGTGGATTTCCGGTGGGTGAGCTTCCACACGATGGAATGTATGATCCACGAGGGAACCATCCCGCCGCCGGTGGCCATGCGGTACGGGTATGTCCGGGACAAACTGACTGCCATCCTGGGGAAGGCTGCGTGGGAGCCGGAGAAGGAA